>CAZKIB010000014.1:49853-52772 GCA_964552425.1 uncultured Anaerolineaceae bacterium
GAGAGACGACGCTCTGGCGGGCGCGGGCGCGAATCATGAGCACCGCCGCGATCAGACCGCCGAGAAGCATCTCCCATCCCCAGAACGATACGGCGAACTGACCAGTCATCAGGACGTTGGTGGCCTCGGTGCGGCCCGGCACATAACCATAATTACCGGCGGTAGTATCCCAGAAGCGCATGTACAGGTAGAGCAGCAGAATGGCCCCGGCGATCTGCCCGACCTCGAACAGAACCGGCGTGGGCACAAGAGTCCGTTTGCCGAGCCACTGTACTAGCAGGGTGACATGCACGGTGAAGGACATGCCAGCGGCCACTGCCGAGACGATAAACAGCAGCGGCATGGTCGAACGCCACAGGGCCGCGCGGCCAATCACCACACCATAGGTTGCGCCGAGGCTGGACTGGTGCAGGAGCGACAAGCCAAGCCCCATCACGGCCAGAACAGGCGCAAAGCGGTGAATAAAATGCGCCAGATGGTTTAAGCGTTTGAAGCGGGCGAGAAATGGCAGATCGGCGACCATCGGAAAGACTTCCAGCATCAGCACCGAAAAATACAGCGTGATGCACATGGTCACTTCCCAGAGCATCGAGTGGGTGTTCCAGAACACCCAGCCGTGCCAGAAGCGGTCAGGCCGCCCAATGTCGAGGATGAGGGCCATGAGCGCGCCGCTGTAGCCGAGCAGACCGACAAATACCGCGACTCGCGCCAGCGGTCTGTAGTTTTCGCGCCCTAACAGATAGGTGATTGCCGAGAGCGAGAAAGCGCCAGCGGCGAGGGCGATGCACGAAAGATCAAGGGTAATCCAAAGGCCCCAGGGCACGCTGTCGCTGAGGCCGGTGACGACCAGCCCCTGTGTGAAGATCATGAAAGCCCCGGCGAGTCCGACGGCGATGCCGATCACCAGCAGAGCGATCCAGAGAAAGAACGGGCGATTACGCACAAAGCGGAGCATAACGGTTCCTCACACCGGCAGTAGATAGAATACACGCGGGTTTGTGCCGAGTTCGGCACGCAGCACTACCGACTGCCGCCCTTCGAGTGCCAGGCTTGCGGGGCTGTTCGGGTCGCGCAGGTCGCCGAACACACGCGCCTCTGTCGGGCAGATATTGCAGCAGGCCGGGGTTGCAGCTTCGTCAATGCCGGGGCGCAGGCCGCGTTCAGCAGCGGCGTCCAGCCGGTGAGCGCAGAAGGTGCATTTTTCGACTACCCCGCGCGGGCGGCGTTCGATTTCTGGCGTGCCCCAGGTGGGAACCTGCGGGTTCTCATCCGTGCGTTCTTCCCAGTTGAATACACGCACACCGTAAGGGCAGGCCACCATGCAGTAACGGCAGCCGATGCAGCGGTCATAATCCATCTCGACCAGCCCATCGGGGCGGTGGTAGGTGGCATGAACCGGGCAGACATCCACACACGGCGCATTTTCACAGTGCATACAGGGGCGGGTGATGAAGACCGGTTTCTCGAACGAGTCGCGGTCTTCGATCAGGATGTTCCACCTGTGCGCGTCGCGCGTATCATTGGTGGCCTGACAGGCATAGACACAGCGATTGCAGCCGATACATTTTTCAAGGTCGATGACCATTGCCCAGTATGGCCCTTCGACACTGGCGCCGTGCGCCTGCGCTGCCGGGTCATCATGGGCGCGAAACGACTGCCAGATCCAGTCGGCTGCCGCCAGCCCAACACCCAGACCGATTGCAAGCCGGACAAATTCTCGCCGGCTGAGTGGGCGGGTCTGATCGCTCATTTTAGTCTTCCCAACCGCAGCGCCAGGAACACGATGAACGCCAGCACCAGCGCTCCCAGCGCGCCACCCACAATGCCAGAGTTCAGGTTCTGGCTGGAGGCTTCTTCCAACCGAGTCACTTCTGCTTCCAGCGCGACCAACTGCGCGTGTTCCTCTTCGGTCAGCCGTGTGCCGTCGCTGCTGAGAAGGTGGGTGTTGCCGTGACAGTCCGCGCACACACCCGGATCAATGTTCATGCTGTGGCCGGTGCTGATGACCTGCACCCCGCCGGCATTGGTTACGCGGGACATATGGCAGTCCACACAGGTCATGTTGTCGCCCATATGGATTTCATCAACAAGCGCTTCTTGATGGCAGGAGCCGCAGGTTTCATTAACACTATCCAGCAGCAGGCCGTTATCGTGCGGGGTGTGGCAGTCCACACAGTCGATTCCGACAGTGCTGTGCGCGCTGACGAGCCATTCATCGTAAGTGGGCGAATGCGCACCGCTGTGGCAGCGTCCGCACACCCGCGAGTCGGTGGCAATTTCCACTGGTCCTGGCGGATGTTCGGTCCCGGCGGTGGTGTAGTGACAGTTGCTGCACACCACGCCCTCAAACACGTACTGTTCGGTGCGCGGGTCATAGCCGGATGCGTGGCAGCTCATGCAGTAGCTGGGCCGCCCGGTAGCCGCATATTCCATCTGGAAGTTCTGGCTGAGGGAGGCATTGGCGTGCGGCGATTGATGCCACTCGTTGTGTTCGTCGGCGTGGCATTCGGCACAGTCCTGTGGGTCTTCCACATCCCGCGCCGGGATCGTATCGGGAACCACAACGGTGGTAATTCCGAGTTCGGTTTCAACGGCATTCAGCAGTTGTGTGGTGTAGGCGTAATTGTGGACTCCGAGGCTGCCATCGCCGGCGATGAAGTTGATGGCGTCGCGCACCCACCCCGGCAAATCAGTGCGATCATCCACCGCAATCTGTGCTGCTGACAGACGATCCGAGACTTTCATCTGCGTTTTTTCGATAAATTCCTGCAAGTAATCGCCGCTCAGGTCAGTATGGCAGTTCGTGCAGGAGTCCGGTTGGCCGATCTCGACTTCGCCCGGAAACGCGACACTCATGGTGTGGCTACCGCCGTACCAGGTGCTGCCGGTTTGCAGCGCAGGCGGCATATGGCAGGTGAC
>CAZKIB010000015.1:0-6548 GCA_964552425.1 uncultured Anaerolineaceae bacterium
TCAGGATCATCACAGTGTCGAAATCACCAACGAAGCGATTGAAGCCGCCGCGCAGCTTTCGGCCCGCTATGTGCCGGACCGCTTCCTGCCCGACAAAGCCATTGACCTGATTGATGAAGCCTCGGCCCGGCTGCGGATGTACAAAAGCCCCGAAGCCGCCCAGGTGCGCAATATGGAAATGGACCTGGAACGGCTGGAAGATGACCTGCGGCTGATGGCAGAAGAGAACGCGCCGCAGGACGAAGTGCAGCAGATCGAAATGCAGCGCGACAACATCAAGGGCGCGCTGGACAGTCTGAAAGCCAACTGGAACGCCGAAACCGGCCAGCCGCGTCTGGTGGCGGAAGACATCGCTGAAGTGGTGGCGATGTGGACCGGCATTCCCGTGATGCGCATTGCCGGTGAGGAAAGCGAACGGCTGATGCAGATGGAGGAAGCCCTCCATGAACGCATCGTCGGCCAGCATGAAGCTATTCTGGCGATCAGCAAAGCGGTGCGCCGCGCGCGTGCCGGTCTTAAAGACCCGCGCCGTCCCATCGGTTCCTTCATGTTCCTGGGGCCAACGGGCGTTGGTAAAACCGAACTGACCAAGACACTGGCGGAATTCCTGTTTGGCAGCGAAGACGCCCTGGTACAGTTGGATATGTCCGAATTCATGGAGCGCCATTCGGTTGCGCGGCTGGTCGGCGCGCCTCCGGGGTACGTTGGTTATGAAGATGCCGGTCAACTGACCGAAGCGATTCGCCGCCGTCCGTACAGCATCGTCGTCTTTGACGAAATTGAGAAGGCGCATCCTGAAGCGTTCAATATGCTGCTTCAGATGATGGAAGAGGGCCAGTTGACCGATGCGCGCGGGCGCACTGTGAGCTTCCGCAACTCCATCATTGTGATGACCAGCAATGTGGGCGCGGATACGATCAAACGCGGGACGACCCTCGGTTTCGACCTCAAGCGGTCTGACGATATCACCGAGAAGGAATCCTACGACGACATGCGCAAGAGTGTCATCGAACAGCTGCGGCGTGTCTTCCGGCCTGAATTTCTCAATCGTGTGGACGCCAGCATTGTGTTCCGTGCCCTGACCAAAGATGAGATCAAACAAATCGTTGAACTCGAATTGAACAAGGTTCGTGAGCGCCTGCTGGAACATGCCATCACGCTGGAAACGACAGAGGCTGCGCGTGGGTGGATGTCCGATCATGGCTACGACCCCGAATACGGTGCGCGTCCACTGCGCCGCCTCATCCAGAATGAGATCGAGGATGCGCTTTCGGATGGCATTCTGTCCGGCAAGTTCCGCATTGGCAGCATTGTCAAAGCGGATACGGACGCCGAAGGCAACCTCACGCTGGAGATGATTGAAGAGGGTGAACGCGAAGCGCCCCCGGCCTGATATCCATCTGAAACAATAAACGAAACCCACCTGTACCGTTTGTGCAGGTGGGTTTTTGATTCGGTTGATCGCGGATGCTACTTCATCAACGCCCGCGCCTGTTCCGGCCAGGTGTCGATGGTGGGGGCCAGGCGCATTCCGGCGGCTTCGATCACGGCACGCAGTTCATCCCCGTTCGACGCAGCAATTCTGGCGAAGGTGTCATACCCGGCGGTGCGCAGGGCGCTCTGTATTTTCGGGCCAATGCCGTTGATGATGGTCAGATCATCCGGTTTGGCAGAGGCGGCGGCACTGGCATCAATGACCGGGGCGCTGGTGGCCGGGTGCTGCTCCACTACGGCGGGGGGAACGGCTTCAGTTTCCCCGGCAGCTTTTATTTCCGGCACACTTTCACGGACTTCCACAGCGGGCTGGGACGCGGCGGGCGGTTCGGCCGGCTCTGGGGCAGGCGGGGCGACAGGTTCCGGGACCGGGATCGGTTTGGGCTGTGCGGCTGCTGCCAGCGTCGGCATCGGTTCCGGCGCGGCCAGTGGAGCCGCTTCATGCGCAGGGGCCTCAGTGTCCTGGCCGGGATACAGTGACAGCACCAGCCCGGCGATGAATACCAGCACAGGCAGCAGCCAGTCCCCCGGAACAGAACCGAGAACAAGATTGTTGATCGCCACAAATCCGGCGAAAAGGTACAGGATCACCGCGACAAGAGACCGGGTCGAACGTGCCATCTTCGACTCTCCTGAATAAGCAGGGCATTATGATTCCATAGCATTATGACACATCCGGGGGACGGTCACAAATTTAATCTCCTATGTCAGTTCAAGGATCATGTCGAGCGAGTCGATCCCGGTCTGATTTTTGAACTCCCCCACGAGCCGGAAACCGTTTTTCTCGTAATAGCGAATTGCGCGCGCGTTATCGGAAAGCACACCGCCCCACAGGATGATGCGTTTCTGGCCCAACCTGCGGGTGACATCCAGCACATACGGCAGGACCGCGCTGCCCAGGCCGCTGTTCTGATAATCATCGGCCAGGCATGGCCCGAAACGGCAGTCCGTGTCCGGGTCCAGCGTGATGCCGTAACCTGCAAAGCGGGCCTGGTCGCCATCGGTGATCGCCATGCTGAATTCCAGCAGGCCGACGATGCGCTGTGTGCCCGGCGCTTCGACTACCAGCCGCAGCTTGTCGTAGCGATTGATGGCGTCGCACATTTCCTGCGCGGCGCGGAGATCGTAACCGGGGCAGGTGAACAGCCGCCGGGTTTCGGGGGAGAGCGCTGCGAGAAAGGCTGCCAGCCTATGCAAATCAGATGGCTCCAATGGGCGCAGCATCAGGGGTTCGCCACCGGCGGTGGTGATGGACTCGGTGATGATTGCTGGATTTTCTGCGACGGCAGACAGAGTCAGAAGCACAAACAGGTTCTCCAGTGTATATTTCGTGGCGTCACAAAGTTGTTTCATTATCATCTACCTGATGTAAGTACACAAACCTCAGATTCGCCTGACTTCGAGTTTATGGACCCCACAGGCCATACCTACGCGGTTAAAACGATTGAGGCTCACCATCTCCTGAAACTCAGTGAATCACGGTTTTCCGCGCCGCAGGTTAAAACCGTGCGGCTAACAGGAAACAAGTCCGTTAAAACGGACTCGCCAACCCCGGATGCTCCTTGAGTCCACTTGAGTGGACTTGAACTTTGGCAGCCAGATGTTTTAACATCTGGCGGGCTAATGGATAAATTTCGTAATTTCGTGATTCACTGAAACTGATTTATCGGAAAAGCGCCGTAAAACCCCAACCTTTAGGTTTGGGGATATAAGGCGTAGTTGCATTAGGTAGCATGTTGGTATATAACACCCGCATGACAAAAACGCGAGACATCAAATCCAACAAGCATGTCGTGTATTCCTGTAAGTACCATGTGGTCTGGTGTACGAAGTATCGCCGCAAGGTACTGGGTAGCGAAGTAGAAACCCGACTGAAAGAAATTCTGGAGCAGGTCTGTGTGGATTGCGGCGCTGAACTGTTGGAAGTCGAAATCATGCCCGACCATGTGCATTTGCTGGTATCCTGTGACCCCACTTTTGGTATCAAGCGATTGGTAGGCGTGATGAAGGGTCGCAGTTCAAGATTCCTGCGACAAGAATTCCCGGTTTTGAAAAGCAGACTGCCTACCTTGTGGACACACTCGTGCTTCATTGCCACAGTGGGCGGCGCACCGCTGGCGATTATCAAGGCATACATTGAGAGCCAGAAAAACACATGAGCGAGATACACCGCACCTACAAGTACCGCCTGTACGGCTGCGACAAGAAAGATCGCAAATTGCGGCACAAATTGTTTGTGGCGTCTACCATCTGGAATCACTTCATCGCGCTTCAACGACGGTACTACCGCCTGACCAGGAAGTACATCTCGCGCCACGATATGAACAAGCATGTGCTGAAGCTGCGCAAAATGAAACGCTTCAGTCTGTGGCAAGGACTGCACTCGCAAGCCTGCCAGGATGTGTGCGGACGTGTGGATGATGCCTACCAGCGTTTTTTCAAGGGGTTGGCGAAGGGTCGCCCGAAGTTTCGGAAGGCGGAGAAATATAGCTCGTTCACCTTCCCGCAGTCGGGCTATAAGGTGGATGGCAACCGCGTTAAGATAGACGGCACAACCTATAAATTTGTGAAACATCGTGACTTGAACGGTCAGATCAAGACGTTGACCATCAAGCGCGATACAGTGGGCCGACTGTGGTTGGTATTCAGCGTCGTTGAGGAATTGACCATTGAAAGAGTCAGCACGGGTAAAAGCGGCGGCTTCGACTTTGGTCTGAAAACTTTCCTTACTGACGATACGAAGCGATCCTACGATAGTCCACAGTTCTACACGCAGGGAATGCGCAAGACACGCCAGTTGAATCGCCAGCTTTCGCGCAAAGTGCCGGGTTCGCACCGCTACAAACGGGCGAAACGGACATTGGCGAAACACAGCAGGTGCGTTGCTGACCAGCGTCGGGATCATCACTTTAAGTTGGCGCATGAGTTGTGCGATGAATACGACATCCTGTACTTTGAGGACTTGAACCTGCAAGGTATGAAAGCCCTGTGGGGTCGCAAAGTCAGTGATTTGGGGTTCGCGCAATTCATGAGCATCCTCGAATGGGTCGCCTTCAAACGCGGTAAGCAGGTGGTCAAAATTGACCGTTTTGCGCCTACGACGAAGGTGTGTTCTGGCTGTGGTCAAAAGCATCACCTTACCCTGAGAGATCGTGTCCTGAATTGCGATTGCGGCCTGACGATAGATCGTGACCACAATGCCGCCATCAATATCTTGCGCGCAGGGGCATCTGCGCCCTACCAGAGCGATAGTCAGACGCGGGTTCGCCTGCGCAGTCGTGTTGACGGTAGAAGCCCCCGCCTTTAGGCGTGGGGAGTATGTCACGAGCCAATAAAGGAGTAGTTTCTACTCAACCACCATTTCCCCCACCAGCGCCAGCCCGTCCGGCGCGCCGTCAACGTCGGACAAAACGGCAAAGCGGGTGAAATCCGGGTAAGTGTACCAGCCTGCAAACAGGCGATAGGTTCCGGCAGCGAGATTATCCGGCAGGTCCAGTCTGACTTCTTCAACCCACTGCGACCCGGCCGCCTGCGCGCCGAGTGTGCGATCATCCTGCGCGATAATCTCGCCGCTGGTGTCCACCAGATGCACAAAACGAATATCGGTGTCGCTGCGGGCTTCATCGAAGGCCCACCACAGCGCCACGCTGACCTGATCTTCAGGCTGTACTGTGCTGCGTTGCAGAGTCACACCCCGGTCAAAGGCCACCGGCGCGGGGTTCGTGGGTGTAAAGTCACTGAACGCCAGATCACGAATTTCAACGCTGCGGCAGACCAGCACAACCCCGTAATCTGCGGGACAGGGTGGGTCCAGCGCCAGCCGCACGACATGGTAGGACCCGGCTGCCACCGGAATGGGCACACTGAAAGGCATGTCACCCTCCACCTGCCAGCGGTGGATGATGCGCTGGTCGAGCGCTAGAGTCACGATTCGCCCTTCGCCCACCAGTGTTCCGGTAAGTTCAACCCAACCCGTTTGCGGCGCGTGGATGTACAGGTCGCGCGCGCGTTCCAGTGTCGATGAAACAAACGACAGGGTGTTCAGCCCGCTGGTCAGGTTTGTTTGTGGGGTTTCAAAAATGGCGAGATCGTCATCTTCATACAACGCCTGATCGAACCGATGGCGGGCAAAGTCCATCGCCATCTCGTCAAGATAGTCCTTGTGAAAAATCACGATGTCCGCGCCGGCGGAATCCAGCAGGGCAGGGTCAAGCGTCTGTTCCAGCAGGGTCAGCCTGGCGGGGCTGACCGGGGTGCTGCGTGTGACATGCCCGGCGACCAGCGGTTTCTGATGAGCGATTTGGAGGTAAAGCGCATCCTTGGCGGCGACCGGGTTATCCCAGGGCAGGTCGAGTATGGCGCGCACATCCTCGCGGGCAGCCAGTTCAAAAACTGCGTCGGGGATGGCGGCGGAGTGGGTGGGAAAAGGCCAGTAGACCTGATAATCCACCAGCAGCGCGACCAGCAGGGCGGCCAGGATTCCCACCCGAAGGCCGATGCTGCTGATATGGTTCCACACCCATGCTGCACCATAACCTGCCAGCGCGGCGACAGCCAGCGCCAGCGCGAAATTGAAGCGTCCCGGTGTGCGCGCCAGATTAAAAAATGGCAGATTTTGCAGCAGCGCGAAGGGCAGGGTGATGTAGGTGGCATAACCGTCCGGCTGCACCTGCACCGGCACATCAAGAATTTTCAGCAGCGGGCCGAGCGAGAGAATCCACGCCATCAGCGCCAGCAGCAGCCACCATCGGGCCGCTTTGAAGCCCAGCAGGCCGATCAACGCCAGCCCGCCGCCGACAAGGCCGATGTAACTGACCCCCTCTTCAAGGTTCGTGCCAAGCACCTGCCGGGGGTAGTTCAGGCCGGTGTAAAGTGGGTTAAAAAAGGACGGTGAGAAGACACTCAAGAGATCAGCGCTGTAACGCACGAAGCCGCCTTCGTCGATATAGGCTGTGGTTTCAAATGTGGAACGGGCAATCGGCAGCACGAAGATCAGCAGAATGGCGCCGCCGATGGCGTTCACGCCGATGAGCCGCAGCAGGCCGGGCCAATCG
>CAZKIB010000015.1:6568-10323 GCA_964552425.1 uncultured Anaerolineaceae bacterium
CCACAGACAGATCAACGCGAAAGCTGCCGATATGGGCAGCAGCACGTAAATCAGTTGCAGGATGTGCCCGCCGGGGCTGAGGACAAAAAACAGCACTGCCAGCAGAAACCAGCGCATACGAGACTGCGGGGGCGCGGTTTTATGTACCCTGACCAGCGCGTACACATAGAGCGGAACCGCCCAGGCGACCATCAGCCCGGCGTGCCCGCCGCCGAGATGTCCCTGAAAAGTCGGGGCAGCCATGTACGCCAGCCCTGCCAGCAGCGCGGGGCCGCGTGTGCCAGCCAGCAGAAACCGGGCCAGCACGGACATCCCCCAGCCGTTGAGGGCCATGTACAGCAGAATAGAGAGGTTCGCCGCTGCGGGAATGGGCAGCACGAAAGCCAGCAGCCATGCCGGGAAAAACTGCTGCGGGTGCGCCCACAGCAGCACACCCTCCATGCCATCAGGATAGCCGAGCGCAGGCTGCCAGAAGATGGGCTGGCCGGTGCGCAGGGCGTGGTTGTACCACCAGATATGCCGGGCCATCTCGTGACTGTCCCCATACGACCAGCCGGCCAGATGCGTGCCCAACTGCGCGGCCAGCGGCCAGGTCACGAGAATCGCGGCCAGCAGGTAGAAACCATAAATGGCGAGTTCCGTTATGATCCGGCGGCGGGTATTCTTCATGACGCAGCGACCTCGATCTGCCCCAGGTGGACCCATCCATCCGCCGCGCCGTTAACGTTCGCCAGCACCGGGAAGCGCACAAAATCCGGGTAGGTGTACCAGCCGGTGTAGACATCGTAGATGCCGGGCAGGAGTTCCGTAAAAGTGATTTGCTCGACCCATGAAGCGCCCGCCGCCTGTTCGCCGAGGGGGATGTCACTCTGCGCGGCCAGTGTGCCGTTTGCATCGACCACATGCACAAATCGAATGTCATTCTCGGTGAGGTTTTCGCCGAAGCGCCACCAAAGGCTGACCGTTCGCGTTTCTGTATCAATGCGGTACGCACCCAGTTCCACGCCGCGCGCAAAGGGAACGACAGCCGGCAGCGGTTGTGCGACATATGCGCCGATGGTCAGCGCATCCACCGCAGCCGAACGGCAGCGCTGTGTGTCCGGGAAGTGATTGGGACAGGGCGGGGTCACGGCCAGTGTGAGGGCGTGATAACCGGCGTCGGCAATAGGCACAGGCAGATCAAAGGTGATGTGATCCATCCCCTGCCAGGACTGAACAGGCCGCTGATTGAACAGCAGGGTGACATCACGCCCATCCGCTCGCAGGTCACCTGTGATAGTCGCCCAACCGGGTTCCGGCGCGTACAGGTAGGTGTCGATTTTTGCTTCGACAGCGGGATCATCCGGGATCAGGGCCATAAACTGAGGTACTGCGGCGGGCGGCGGGACATCGTATACCGCGATGCGCTCATCTTCGTACACCAGATCGCCGGGCATTTTCGCCTGCATCTGAGCGGCGTCCTCCGCCCATTCCTTATGCAGAATCAGAATATCGACTCCGGCAGCATCCAGTAGAGCGGGGTCAAGCGTTTCTTCCAGTATGGTCAGCCTGGCGGGGTCAACCGGCGTGCGCCGCGCGATGTGCCCGGCGATCAGCGGTTTTTGATGCCCGGTTTGCAGAAACAGGCCGTCTTTCTGTGCCAGCAGATGAGTCCAGGGCATGTCAAACACGGCGCGCACATCGTCGCGTTCGGCAAGTGTCTGCACAGGTTCCGGCACAGTGCCGCCAACCGTCGGAAACGGCCAGAAGGATTGGTAATCGAAAATCACCAGCGCAAACAGCGGCACGAAGATCAGCCAGCGCCGGGTGCGCAGTCGATCCCACAGCCAACCCGCGCCATAACCCGCCAGAATCGCCACAGCCAGCCCAACTGTAAGATTGAAACGCGCCGGGGTGCGCACGGTGCTGATGAACGGGACATGCTGGAAGAACAGCCAGGGCAGGGTGATGTACGAAATCTGTTCGCCCAGGTTCACACTCACGACGGTGTTCAGCACCTTGAGCAGCGGTCCCAGCGAGAACAGCACGGCGAGAGCGGCCAGCAGCATCCAGCGACGTGCATTGGATTGTCGCCATGCGCCGATCAGCGCCAGTGCGCCCGCTGCGATGCCGATATAGCCGAAGCGCTCAAACGGGTCGATACCCAGAATGGTGTGCGTGTAGTCAAGATTCGTAAACAGGGGGTGATAAAACGATGGGGTAAACAGTGTCAGCAGATCGGCGCTGTAGGCCACGTCGCCGCCTTCTGGAACCGCTGCGGGCTGCGCCGCTGATTCGATAAGATAGGGGACGATAAATACCAGTGCCAGCAGCCCACCGAGCAAAACTGCGAAAATCGTCCGGCGCAGGGCGGCCCAATTGCGCTGGACAAAAGGAACTGCCAGCATCAGTAGTGTGACCGGGCCAGTGAAGTAAATCAGCAGCAGGGTACTCCCCAGCAGGCTCATCACGAAAAGCCCGGCGGCGATAATGAGCCATTTCAAAGACTGCGGCGCTGGAGCAGCCTGCAAACGCAGCAGCGCGTGGATATACAGCGGGACGGGCCAGAGCGCCAGCAGACCGATGTGCCCGACTGCCAGATGCCCCTGGAAGGTTGGGTACAGCATGAAGATTGTACCGGCCAGCAGCGCGGGAATGGGTCGTTTTTCCGTCAGGTGATGGACCAGCACGTACATCGCCCATCCGTTCAGAGCCAGTCGCAGCAGGGCGGTCAGGTTAAAGGCCAGCGGGAGCGGCAGAAACCACGCGAATAACCACGCTGGAAAGGATTGCAGGGGGATGGCCCAGAGCCACAGGCCGCTTATGCCGTCAGGGTAGCCGAGCAAAGGGTGATAAAACAGCGGTTGGCCGGTGCGCAGAGCGTGGTTATACCACCAGATGTGGCGGGCATACTCGTAGGAATCGCCAAAAGGATGCCCAATCAGGCGCGTGCCGATCACCGTCAGCAGCGGCCACGTGATGAGCAGGGCGATCCCCAGATAGAAGGTGTAGACTGCCAGATGCCGCTTCCACATGAGGCAGGCATTGTAACGGCTGTGCGCAGCTTTGCAAAGTCTCTCAGTGCTGGACCAGGCGCGCAATAGCTGATAACAAATCTTCGACGACAAATGGTTTATTCAGATAACGGTCCGCCCGCAGCCCTCTTTTTTCAGCCTCATCGCGCAGTTTGCTTTTCGCGGACAGAAAAATAAAGGGGATGTCGCGCCACGCTTCTTCGGTATAAACCGCCTGATAAAACTGGTAGCCGTCCATTTCGGCCATCAGCACGTCCGAGATAATCAGATCCGGTTTCTGGTCGATGCTGCGCATGAGACGCAGGGCCTCGCGCGCGCCAGCGGCTGTCAGCGCATGATAGCCTGAAAATTCACAGATTTCCTGAAGCGCTGTCCGCAGGGAAACATCGTCATCGACAATCAGGATCAGCGGGAAAGTGGTTTCGACTGGCATGGTAGGCTGCTTCTCCGTTAATCCGTACACCAGTTTCAGATTACACAGAGGCGCATAACAAAGTGCTTACCATTACAATTTATAACGTTTCAGTCAGGCTATTAGCGCGCCGTTTGCAGCGTTTTCAGACCGCTGCCGGTCAGCGGAATCACGATTGTCGCGTCTGGCGGTTCCGGCACGTCTGGCAGGGCCGCCGCTGGAACCGCGCTGGTCGGTTCCACGATTAATCCACGCCGGGCGAGCATCTGCTGCGCCGCCAGAATGGCTTCATCACCCACTCGCAGCACTGCCCCGCCGCTGGCACGGAT
>CAZKIB010000015.1:10333-13013 GCA_964552425.1 uncultured Anaerolineaceae bacterium
AGGTGGAGCGCTACCTGCCGGAGCTGGACGTGGTGACGCTCACCAGCATTTCCGCGCCATGTACAGGCAGGGTTACAGCGATTCCATCGGCCACGCCCGGCTGCTGTGTGACCGCTTCCGGCACGTCCAGCCCGCGTTCCCACGCCTGAACCAGCGGATCACAGGCGGCGGACTGCACCGCATAGTAATGTGGAGTCTGCTCGATCAGACCGGCGTCCAGCAGGGCCTGAAAGCCGTGTGTCAGCCCCAGGAACAAACCACCCTGTCCAACCGGGCAAACGACCGCATCCGGCGCGCGCCACCCCAACTGCTCCCAGATTTCCCAGGCGCAGGTCATCTGTCCGGCGACAAATAAGGGACTCCAGGCGTGGGTGGCATAAACGGTGGTTTGCGCCGCTTGCAGACAGGCTTCTGTAGTGGCCGCGCGCGGGCCGGGGATTTCGACCAGTTCTGCGCCGAATGCGGTTATCAGGTTTTTTTTGCCCGCCGGGGCGCTGGTCGGGGCGAAAATGCGCGCGCGGATGCCCGTAGCGGTGGCATAGGCCGCCAGCGATGCGCCCGCGTTGCCGGATGAATCTTCAACCACCTCGGTGACGTCGTGCGCCAGCAGATGGTTGACCAGCACACTCGTCCCGCGATCCTTGTAGGAGCCGGTGGGGTTGAGATATTCCAGCTTGGCGTAGAAACTGCGCCCGTCGATTTCAGTCGAGACGAGCGGCGTGCCACCTTCGCCCAGCGAGAAGCGCCGCCGGGCCGGGAGCATGGCTGCGTACCGCCACAGGCTCCATTCGTTCGGGTCAATCGCGTCGGCATCAAACGCTGGCAGATTGGCGATGGCGACCTGCCCGCCGGCGCACTGCCAGTCGAGCGGGTTGGCTGGCTGGCCGGTGGCTTTGCAGATCATCTGCGGGGGTTGGAAGGTCATACTCTGCTTTCTTGTTTATGATGATGATTGAGTCAGGAGCAGTTTATATCACTTGCAGTACGGGAATTTCAATTGATGGTCAAACCACTATAATTCAGCGTCATAAACCGCGACGGTTTCGGTGCGGGCCGGTGGCGTATCGCCGGTAATCAGATCCACGATTCGATCATGCACGTCCGGTGTGAAATACTGCTCACCGCACTGCCGGCAGACCAGCGCAGGGACGTTTTCGACCAAAATCCAGCGTCCCTGGTATTTTTGGAGGCGTGTTACTGACTGAGCTTCAAGATGTCCACTACAGTAACGGCAGGATTGTTCAGTCATAATAGCTGCTTCGACCTCGTGGCTGAGAATTCCCCGTTCGGCTGCACGCTCTGAAGCGTGAAGTGTAAACAGGTAATCGCGTTCCACGAATCGTCGCCGAAGTTCCTCGAAATCGGGCGGCATTTTTGATGTTCCCATTTGTTTTCTAATGTGATCTGATTCTACCTGTTTTCAAGATACTGTATAATGTTTTCGGATGTTTTCGAGGCAGAAAAATTTATGTCAATCCGTGCTGTACATTCCCCGTTACGAAAAGTCCTGTCTGCGGAATGGATTAACACACAATGACCGGCGAGATTCAGCCGATCCCCGGTGCGCAGGCGCGGGCCATTCTGGAACAGGCCATCCGGGACCAGCTTGGCCCGAACTGGGATCATGAAGACAGCGGCTGGGCAGTTGTCACCAGCCACGACTTTATGGCGAGGCTGAACAAGGGCCGCGTGAATGTCGATTTTTACGTTGATCTGCTCGGCAACGTCACCGTTGAACAGAAAGAAGTCAACCCCGGTCAGGATACCGGACGCCTGTTCGCGTGGATGTTCCTGCTGGCGTGTCTGGGGATCGCGTTTTTGCTGGCGAAATCCATCGGCCTGCTATGATCCGGCGCGACTGGCTGATTCTGCTGGCGCTGCTGCTGGTCGTGACGTTTCTCGCGCTGCCCATCGTGACCTATCCGCTGGGCCGTGACCAGGGCGAATTTGCCACCATCGGGCGCGGCCTCCTCAACGGCAAAATCCCCTACGTCGATCTGTGGAATCCCAAGCCGCCTGCGGTGTTCTATGTCTACGCGCTGGCGATGCGGCTGTACGGGCAAACGACAGCGGCCCTGCGCGCGCTCGATCTGCTGATTGTGCCGGTCATCAGCGCGGCACTGTACTGGCTTGGCGGACGGCTCGCGCACCCGCGCACTGGTCTGTTCGCGGCGGTCATTTTCCCGGCATTTTATTTCACTGAGTCGTTCTGGACTCTCACACAGAATGATGGCATTGTCCTGCTGCCCATGACACTGGCGGTGGTATGCGCTTTCCTGGCGGCGGATCACGCGGCGTCGTGGCGCGGGGCGGCTTATGCCTCCGCTGCCGGGGCACTGTCCGCGCTGGCGCTGTGGTTCAAGTATCCCTTTGCGCTGTTTGTCGTTGTGCCGCTGGCGGTGGGGATACCTCGCTCCCATCTCGCGCTGCTCGCCTCCCCCTCGCCATCTATGGAGAGAGGACCGGGGGATGAGGTATCGCGTTATGCTCGCCTGTTGATGTTTCTCGCTTACACCGCTGGCGGACTGGTCGTCACCGGCGCGGGGCTGGCGCAGATGGCCGCGCTGGGGGCGCTGGATGAGCTGATCCTCAGCGCGCAGGTGACATCGCAGTACACGGCGCTGACCTTCAACCCGCAGGACTTTGGCGACCTGATGCGCACCGCGCTCGGTTTCCGCTG
>CAZKIB010000015.1:13023-16524 GCA_964552425.1 uncultured Anaerolineaceae bacterium
AGCAGTGGGGCCTGCTTTGGGTGCAGGCCGCCGCGTGGTTTTTCGTGGGACGTCTGGGCGAACGGCGCGGGCGCGTCTGGGGGGTGATTGTGCTGTGGGCGCTGGTCGGGCTGGTCATCATGCTGGTGCAGGCGAAAGGCTACGATTATCACTGGCTGCCGATGCTGCCGCCGCTGGCCCTGCTCGGCGCGGACACCCTGGACCGGCTCATTGATGCCGCCGCCCGTAACGGCTATGCCCGCCGCAGCCAGGTCCCGGCGACTTTGCTGGTCGTGTTTCTTTTTCTGGCATTGCTGTGGCAGGGTATCTGGCCGCGAAGCTGGCATTACCTGACCGGGCAGGAGGACCAGAGCGCCTATTTCAGCCGCTTTCAGGGGGGCGAATTTGTGGCGGATGAATCGCTGGCGGTGGCGACCTTTTTGCAGGAACGGGTCGCGCCGGGGGATTCGCTGTATATCTGGGGGTTCCGGCCCGAAGTGTATTATCTCAGCCAGCTGAACCCGGCCACACGCTTTATTTTCCAGTTCCCGCTGGTGGGGGAATGGTATCCGGCGGACTGGCGGCGGGAGAATGTCGAGGTGCTGTGGGCTGCGCTGCCGCCCTATGTGCTGGTGCTGCAAGCCGATTATATGCCCTGGGTGACAGGCCGAAATGAGGATTCCCATACGCTGCTTCAAGAGTATAATGAACTCAACGATTGGTTGATTTTTAATTACGAGCGCGAGGCGCAGATCGGCAATTTTTTGATATGGAAGCGCAGGACCGAGTGAAGCCCGAAATTCAGCAGCCCAATGTCACGATTCGCACCGCCACCCGTGACGACATTGACGCGATTGTCGCGTTTATCGAGCCGTTTGTCGAAGGGGGCGGCCTGCTGCGCCGCACCTATGACGAGGTGGAGGAGTGGCTGCCGAATTATTTCCTGGCGGAAATCGACGGCGAAATTGTGGGCTGTGCCGCGCTCGAAATCTACTCCAAGAAGCTGGCCGAAATCCGCAGTCTGGCGGTGTCCCCGCGGCGGCAGGGTATGGGCATCGGCAAGCTGCTGGTTAACGCCTGTGTGGAACTGGCCCGCGAGAAGAACGTCCTGGAAGTCATGGTCATCACGTCCAATGAACAGTTCTTCCGCGCGGTAGGCTTCGATTACACCATGACCGGCGAGAAAAAGGCGCTGTTCATCCAGACGCGGGATGAGTATTAGAAGATGCACACTACACATCTGGCTCTTATTCCCTGTACAGTTGCGCATCTTGAAAAACTGCTCGAGGGCGGTACAGCCTTTGAGGATAGTTTCGGTTATAAGATCATCGCGGGTTATAACGAGTTTCCCGGTGCGGTGGAATTTTCGCTGGAACAGCTTAGAAATGGTGTGGTTCCGGCTGAGTGGTGGTCACACCTGTTTATTCATATGGCAGACCGGGCATTGATCGGCATCGGTGGTTATACCGGTGCACCGGATGACAGTGGACAGGTTGAGATTGGTTATAGCATCGCCCCCGCATATCGAGGGCACGGTTATGCTACGGAAGCCGCCTATAGGCTGACTGTCAGGGCATTTGCTCATGAAGCTGTACGGACTGTCATTGCCCACACCCTGGCTGAACCAAACCCTTCCACGCGGGTACTGGCGAAATGCGGTTTTCGGCAGGTGGCCGAAATAGATGACCCGAACGATGGCAGAATCTGGCGCTGGTCTGTCACTCGTGAAGCCTATACAGGATTCTAGTGGGGAAGATTCAAGCGCACAGATGCAGCTCTTCATGGGAAATGTTCTGTCTGTTATCCTCAATGTACTCGCTATGCAAGCAAGTAAATTTTTCTTCGTCTGATTTGGCAACCAGATGTCCTGGTGAGGCACATTCCTGTTACTGTAGCTGATGAACACATGCGGCACGCTGCTTGCCCCTGTGCCTCTTTGTGTTGAATCATTCCCACTTTAGATCATAAAACAAAAGAGGCCGCGCCCGGAACGGACACAGCCCCCAGATTTGCGGGTCTTTGGAGGTTAACGTGAGCGCTGGATGAACTTGAGAATCGCCAGGAAGACCACCGCGCCGATGAACGCCACCAGAATGCTGCCGAGGTTAATGCCTGTCACCTGCCCGCCAACCCCCAGTTGAGTCAGCAGCCAGCCGCCCAGGAACCCGCCGATCACGCCGACGATAATGTCGGTCAGGCAGCCCTGACGACTGTTGGTTTTCATCACCAGGCTGGCAAGCCAACCCGCGATGCCGCCGACGATAACCCACGCAATAAGATTGCCGATGTCCATGATTTTGTTTCCCCTGTAGGTGTGCGTTACAGCTATTATAAGGCAGTTTCAGTACCAGCAGAGCAGTGTGGTTCTGCTGTGATGAACCATACATCCCTCATTATTGCGCACATTACCCTGGGTGACATCCGCTGACAGTGGGATACACCTATAGGCCAGGTGGTGGAATGCGGTCTCGAAAAATGCCCCGGATACCAGTAAAGTTAAGCGAACAGTCGAAAGTCATTCGTCTATAGTCCATAGTCAAAGATCAATCCGACCTGAAATCAAACAGAAACAGGATAGGTATTTTGACCAGAAGTTGTTATGAATTTTTCAGCTTGTGCCGCCGATTGATGCAGTTTAAGAAATTATTCGGATAACCCTTTTTACCTCACCCCCGTCTCACTCCGTTCGACTCCCCCTCTCCATTGCGATGGAGAGGGGGCCGGGGGGTGAGGTTTGGGGGACAAGTTCGTTATCTGTTTATTTTCCTTACTTGCATAAATCGACGGCAAGATAAAGCAAGTCCCGCTGGGACTGGCCCAGCGCGGTGTGAATCCTGAAAGGATTTGGGTTGCTTTACCGGATAGGCTGCGCACTGTCCGGCAGTGGGAAAGTGCATAACATGCTCTAAAGACCAGAGACTATCGACTACTGGCTTATCGCAGGATATGAACCGGGATGCTGTCTTTGATGCGACGACGTTTACCCGATATGGCGATGATTGCCCTGCTGTTTGTGCTGCCGCTGATCGTGTTCTGGCCGCAGACCGTTGGTGGGCGCACCCTGCTTCCCACCGAAAATCTTTACCAGTTCGAACCATTTGCGACCTACCGTGAGGCCGTCAATGCGCCGGAGTTTCCCCATAACGCGCTGCTTTCCGATCTCGTGCTGGAAAATTACCAGTGGAAAACCTTCATCCGCGAGAGCATCGCGCAGGGGGAAATTCCGCTGTGGAACCCCTACCAGTTCAGCGGGATTCCCTTTCTGGCGGCGGGGCAGCAGTCCGCGCTGTATCCTTTCAGCCTGATTTATTACGTGATGCCCCTCACGGCGGCCTATGGCTGGTTTACAGTCATCCAGTTGTGGCTGGCCGGGGCGCTGATGTATGGCTTCCTGCGTGGGGGCCTGAACAGCGGGCGGTTCGGCGCGGTCATCGCGGGTGTCATCTATCAGCTTTCAGCCTTTTTTGTCATCAGCGCTGTGTTCCCAATGGTGATCGCGGCGGCGGCCTGGCTGCCCCTGCT
>CAZKIB010000015.1:16603-22361 GCA_964552425.1 uncultured Anaerolineaceae bacterium
GGTGGCGGTGGGCTGCAACATTCTGGCCGGTCATGTTGAAATCACCTACTATACGCTGCTCATCATGGGCTTCTACGCGGCGGCGCGGCTGCTGGTTCTGTGGCGGCAAACACCCCCCTCTGATTCCCTCCCCGCCAGGAGTGAGGGGCAGCAAATGAAAATCATCTCGATTGTGCAGCGCGGCATCTGGCTGGTGGGCATGGTATCGTTGGGGCTGGCGCTTGGGGCGGTGCAGTTTATCCCGCTGTTTGAATTCGCGGGGATGAACTTCCGCTCAGGTTCGGCCAGCTATGAGGAAGTCGTTGGCTGGGCGCACCCGCTGCGCGACCTGCTGCAATTCGCCCTGCCCAATTTTTACGGCAATCCTTCCCACCACCAGTATGTGGATGTGTTCAGCCGTGAAGTGATTGCGGTGACGGTGAACGCGTTCGGCCAGCCCATCAACCATACGGATTGGGGCATCAAGAATTACGTCGAGGGCGCGCTGTATGTGGGCATTGTGCCGCTGGCGCTGGCGGTCTATGCAGTGGTCGGGGCGTTCTGGCGGCGCGTGGGTGGATCGCGATCCACCCCTACAGGGCATGTGATTATTTTCGGGATTCTCGCCTTGTTGGGCCTGACGTTCATGTTCGGCCTGCCGACCTACCGCCTGCTGTATCTTCTGCCGGGCATCGACCAGCTTCATTCCCCCTTCCGCTGGATTTATGCGGTCACGTTCAGTGTGGCGGTGCTGGCCGGCCTGGGCGCGGACCATTTGGCGCGGGCGTATGAAACAAGGGCAATTCCCGAATCGCCCCTGCGGCGGGGGTTTGCCTATATTTTGCTGGCGCTCGGTGCGCTGACGCTGATCGGCCTGCTGCTGTCATATATTTTTTATGCGCAGGTGGAGCCGCTGGCGCAGTGGATGCTGGATAACATGGTCACAGCCAGCGGGGAACCAGCGGCGGCGCGCTTTGCCGATGCGCGCATGTTTTACAGCTACCAGTTCACCAATGTGCTGACGCTGGGGGTCATGTTGATAGCGTCGGGCGCGGTGTTCTGGTGGGCGGACCCCACCCCTGGTGTGGTAAGGGCGATTCACGAATCGCCCCTACGAAACCTACGTTTTGGGCAGATTTTCGCGGTGGGTCTTGTCGCGCTGGATCTGATGATCGCATCGTGGGGGTTCAACCCGGCCTCGGACCCGGCCCTGCTGGATTTCACGCCCCCAGCGGTGGAATGGCTGCAAGGGCAGCCGGGTGACTGGCGCTACACCACGCTGGATGATCCCACGCAGCGCCCGATCCTGAATGCCAACAGCGGCTGGCGCTATGGTCTGCGGGATATTCGCGGCTACGAGAGTATCATCCCCAGACACTATGTGGACTATATGTGGCAGATTGCCCCACAGACGCAGTTGGAGTTCAATCGTGTTGCCCCGCTGTATACCGACTACGGCGCAAGTGGGTTTGATTACCGCGACGCGCTGGAATCACCCCTGCTTAATCTGCTCGGTGTGCGTTATGTCATGACCCATAAAACCACTGCGCTGCCAGAGGCGATGACTGCGCCGCGTGGGGCACGCACCGGGCCTGCCTGGACGCTGGCGTATGAAGACGACGCCGTGCGCGTCTGGTCAAACGGGAATAACGGTCTGGTGCGCGCCCTGCGCGAATTGAATGATCCCGTTCAGGCTGTCTGGTCGCCAGCTTTGCAGCGGGACACCGGGCGCGAGAAGGTCATTGATGTACGCATGGATGAACCAACCTGGCTGGTCATCAGCGAGACGTATATGCCGGACTGGCGGGCTTTTATCCGGCCCTGGGGCGCAGATGAGGACGCCGAAGTCGCCCTTGAGGTACAGCCAGTCTACGATGCACTGCAAGGTATTCATGTGGCCGATGTCCAGACGCTGATTCATCAGGCCATCGAAGCGGGCACGGCCCACCAGACCTTCTACCTGAACGCTATCGAAACCGCTGTCAAGGCGGGTGACGCGGCGCAAGTCGAAACCCTGATAAGCGAACTGGATGCGCTGGTTGCCACCAATCCGCCGGAGATGTTTGGCAACATCAACGGGCGCATAGCCGACGCGGTTGCGGCGTGGCGTGCATCCGACAACACAAACCTCGAACAGCGCGCCTTTGAAAGCAGGTTGCTGGAACTGAAGCAGGCTCACTGGACCGTGCGTGTGGTCTACAGCCCGGCCAGCTTCCAGATCGGCCTGTTTCTGTCATTTCTGGGGGCGGTGTTGGTGGTGTTCATGCCGGGAGTGTGGCTGTGGCGGATGTTTGTCGCGCGGGATGACAGCGCCATTTCCCGCGTGGCCCGCAACAGCGTTGCGCCGATCATCCTCAACCTGTTCAACCGGGGCATTGATTTCGCCTTCGCACTGGTCATGCTGCGCATCCTCGGCCCGGAGGATGCCGGTATCTACTTCTACGCCGGGTTCATCTTCGTCTGGTTTGATATCTTCACCAACTTCGGCCTGGACCTGTTCCTGACACGCGAGGTGGCCCGCAATCGCGCGCTGGCGGCCCGCTATTTTTATACCACCAGCGCGCTGCGCTTTGGCCTGACGCTGATCGGACTGATCTTTCTGGCGGCCTTTCTGTTCGCCCGACAGTCGTTGATCGCGCCGCCGCTGGACTCGAACGGGGTCATCGCCATTATCCTGCTGTATGTGGGCCTGTTCCCCGGCAGCCTGAGCAAAGGCATGACCTCGCTGTTTTATGCCTATGAGCAGGCGGAATACCCGGCGGCCATCACCACGCTGTCGACCATCAGCAAGACCCTTCTCGGTCTGATTGTGCTGGTGATGGGTTATGGGGTCATCGGGCTGGCGGGGGCCAGCATCGTCACCAATGTGCTGACGCTGGCAATTCTGATGTGGGGTGGGCGGCGGCTGCTTACCTCACACTCCGATTCTCTTTCTGTCCCGACAGAGAGGGGAAGACAGGATTGGGCCAGCCATGTCATAAACTTCCCCCTCATGCGGACGATGATGGGGCAAAGCTGGCCGCTTCTGATTAATCATTTTCTGGCGACGATCTTCTTTCAGATCGATGTGCTGATTATTGAAGCGGTACACGGGGCGCGCATGGTCGGCCTGTACAGTGTGGCCTACAAGTGGCTCTCCGCCCTGAACGTGATTCCGTCGTTTTTCACACAGGCCATGCTGCCCCTGATGTCCCGGCAGGCACACGAAGACCGCGACGCGCTCAAACGCACCTACGTACTGGCGGTCAAACTGCTGCTGCTGATCGCGCTGCCTACCGCCGTGTTATTCACGTTTCTGGCTTACCTGCTGACCGAGATTCTCGGCGGCGCACAGTATCTCCCAGATGGCGCGATTGCCACCCAGTTGATGATCTGGAGCATTCCGTTCGGCTGGATCAACAGCCTGACGCAGTATGTGCTGGTTGCGCTCGATTTGCAGCGGCGCATCACGATGGCGTTTATCATCGCAGTCAGTTTTAACGTCATCACCAACCTGATCTTTATCCCGCAGTATGGCTATCAGGCCGCCGCGCTGACAACGATTGCTTCGGAACTGCTGCTGCTGCTGCCGTTTGCGTGGTTATTACACCGGGCACTGGGTCCGCTGCCCTGGCTGGTAATCATCCTGCGACCGGCGCTGGCCGCAGGGGCGCTGTTCGCGGTGCTGGCGATTGGGTGGGACACACAGCCGCTGATCGCCCTGCTGGTTGGCCTGCTGGTTTATGTGGCCGCGTTGTGGGTGCTGCGCCCGCTGACCCCTGCCGAAATCGAGCGACTGCGCCCGCTGCTTCCGGGCCGTCTGCGAACCGTTGGGCTGCGGGCCGGGCCGGGCTAAGACACTATTGGAGCGCCCGGCAGGTCCAGTGTCACGACATACAGTGTGCCGCTGATAATGAGCTGGTCGTAGATTTTGCCCATGCGCTCCGGCGGATAAGGCCGCTCATTTTCCAGCCACCACTCGATCAGCGCCAGAATGGACGCGGCGACATGATTGGCGATAATCTCAGTCGGTGGCAGGTCGGGAATGCCGGCGAAGTGTGTTTCACATTCCGCATAAATATGTCTGGCGATAGTGGCTTTGAGATGTTTGACGACATAGAACGCGCCTGGGCTTCCCAGCAAAATGCGGTAGAGTCCATGATGCTGTTCGACATGCTCAAAGATCATGCGCCCTTCGGTGGCGCTGTCGCAGGCTGCCCAGTCGGCTGCGGCTTCCAGTCTGTCGATCAATTCGTGGACAATTGTGTCAAGCTGTTGGGCCAGCAGGTCATCAATCGTCTTGTAATGCCGGAAAAATGTCACATAGGCGACATCGGCCCGTTCGGTAATGTCCTTGATGGTGATATGCTCAAAACCGCGTTCAAGAATCAGGCTGATCAGGGCGTCCCCCAGGAGCTTTTCGGTGCGCCGGATGCGGCGGTCCACTTTTTCGGTCATCAGGGAATCCTTTGTAGACACATGTCCATTATGTTATAGCTGCCTTTAAGCGCTGGTTGACTTCTATCCAGTTCTTTTTATGATGATTCATGATAGTTATGATACACTGTATAACATAAATCAGGGAGCGTCAATCCGATGTCCGCTGTTCAATCCCAAACTGCGCCTTATTCTGATCCGGTGCTTCCACCAGGGCCGCCGGCAGTCAGCAGCAACCCGATTGCACAGATCGCCTTTGGTATCCGTTTCCAGAGCGCGCCGCTGGACCACCTGACTGAATGGAATCGAACCTATGGGAATACATTTGTGATCCGGGTCGGCAGCATGACTCAGTATTTTTTCGTCCACCCGGACGACATTCATCAGGTGCTGGTGACTCAGGCCGACAAGTTCCACAAGTCACCGGACTACAAGGACACCGTGCGCGGGCTGGCCCGTTTTATGGGGCAGGGACTGGTAACGAGCGATGGCGACTTCTGGAAACGGCAGCGCAAACTGGCTCAACCGGCCTTTCACGCCATGCGCATCGAAGCCTACGCCCAGACGATGGTGGATTACACGCTGCGGATGCTGGAAGACTGGCAGCCCAATACGCGGCGGGACATCAACCATGATATGATGCGTCTCACGCGGCTGATCGTCGCCAAAACGCTGTTCGATGCCGATGTCTCCGCCGAATCAAATAAGGTGGATGCGGCGCTGGACGCTTTCATGCGGATGTCCAGCGAAACCGATCTGATCCCGGATTGGATTCCCACCCCCAAGCACCTGCGCGAACGTCGGGCAGTGCGCGACCTGGACGAAATTATTTACGGTTTCGTGGCGGACTGGCGCAGGACCGGCACGGATCGCGGTGATCTGCTGTCCATGCTGCTGCTGGCGCAGGACGACAGCGGGCAGGGTATGACCGACCGGCAGGTGCGCGATGAAGTTGTCACGCTGTTTCTGGCCGGGCACGAAACTACCGCCAACGCGCTCAACTGGACGTGGTATCTGCTGGCGCAGCACCCGGAAATCGAATCCAGACTGCACGCTGAACTGGACACTGTGCTGGCCGGCCGCGCGCCGACGCTGGCCGACCTGAGAGCGCTCACGTATACCGATTGGGTGATTAAAGAATCCATGCGTCTGTATCCGCCGGTGTGGGCTGTCGGGCGGCAGGCGATGGAAGATGTGGAAATTGGCGGCTGGCAGGTCGCACGCGGCAGCCTTGTCAGCATCGCGCCCTATCTGGTGCATCGTGATCCGCACTGGTGGGGTGATGATGTGGAAGTCTTCCGGCCCGAACGCTGGGCGAATGACCCGCCGCATAAATATGCCTATATTCCCTTCAGCAGCGGGC
>CAZKIB010000015.1:22398-22940 GCA_964552425.1 uncultured Anaerolineaceae bacterium
GCTTCGCCAGTATGGAGGCGCGTCTGCTGCTGGCTGTCATCGCACAGCGCTACCAGATGCGGCTGATCCCTGGCGAGAAAATCCAGCCGGAACCGCTGATTACCCTGCGTCCGAAAAAAGGTTTACCCATGCGAGTGGAGGCACGGTCATGATGACGAAACTGACCTGGTCGAAGGAACGTATCCAGAGCGAATATGACGGACTTTCCGCGACCTACGAGAATCAATCCTTTTTTGTCAGCCACGTTATGGGGGTGCGCTGCGGCAGAACTGGCTCCGGCGGGCAAGCGGTCAGATTCTGGATGTGGCCTGTGGCACGGGCGAAAACTTCCCGTTTCTGCGCCCCGGCAGCACGGTGACAGCCGTAGACCTGAGTCCTGGAATGCTGGAACAGGCGCGGCAGCGAGCAGCAGGGCTGAACCTGAATCTGAATTTGCAGGTCATGGACGCCGAGAAACTGGCTTTCCCCGATGCCCATTTTGATACAGTAATATCCGCGATGTCCACCTGCACGTTTCCAGACCCGCTGGCTGTCCTGCGCGA
>CAZKIB010000015.1:22950-34802 GCA_964552425.1 uncultured Anaerolineaceae bacterium
GGTGTGCCGTCCGCAGGGGCGCATTCTGCTGATGGAACATGGACGCAGCAGCCTGGGCATTCTGGCGAACCATCAGGATCGCGCCGCGCACCAGCACTTTGAACGCGCCGGCTGCCGCTGGAATCAGGACCCGGTGGAACTGGTCAACGCAGCCGGCCTGCCGATTGTTTCCGTCCGACGGGCACGGCTGGGCATTATGTATCTGATTGAAGCGCGTCCGGTCTAAGCCTCACCTTCACCGACAGGCTCTTTGGTGGTGGTGATGCTGGTCCACTCTGGCCGGTCCGCGCGCAGGTGAGCGTAAATGGGATGTTCGTTGCGCAGAATATCGACCAGGGTGGTCAGGTCACGGAAGGGCATGAACATGTAGCCCTTCTTTTTTTCGATATCGGCTACAGGCGCCGGGATCGGGCTGCCTTCATCGAGAAAATATACGTCCAGGGTATGTTCGCCGCCGTGACAGCGCACGATGCCGCGCAGGCGAATCTGCTGCCCGCTGAATTCCATCACTTCAAGCTGCCGCAGAATCACCATGTATTCCTTCACTTCGAAAATGGCGGATTGTTCCATTGTGTTCAGCACTCCTGTCAACCGGGTTCGGCCAATCTGGTTCCCATTGTACGCATGGAAGGGGTCAATGCGCCAGCAATTGATTCTGAAGGGATTGGGCGGAACTTCATCCACCAGATGGACGGTTCCGGTGTAGGATTAAACTGACTCTCCTGCACAAGAAGGATTCTCCTATGCTGCGAATCATCCTGCCCCTGATAGCGGGTATCCTGGCGCTGGCCCCGGCCTATGCCCAGGATGTGGATTATGAACCGGTCTTTGAACCTGATGCGTGCCTTTTCCCGCTGCCGGATGGCGAGATCGAAGGCGAAACAATTGACTGTGGCTATGTGCTTGTGCCGGAAACCAGAGATAACCCGGAAAGCGAAGGGGTCGCGCTGGCAGTGGCGATTCTGCGCAGCACAGGGGTGAATCCCGCGTCTGATCCGCTGGTGTATCTATCGGGTGGGCCGGGCAGCAGTGCCCTGCTGGAAGCCGCTGAATGGGCGGTATCGCCTTTGCGGGAAGACCGCGACATTATCCTGATTGACCAGCGCGGCACAGGCTATTCGCTGCCGACTCTGGACTGCTACGAAATCTATGATGACGTGGAAGACCCGGAAGGAACCTGCTATGAACGGCTGCTCGCGGAAGGGATTGATCTGACTGCCTATACCAGCGCCGCCAATGCCGCCGATATTGCCGATCTGCGGCGCGCACTGGGGGTCGATGAACTGAACCTGTATGGGGTGTCCTATGGCACGCGGCTGGCGCTCACGGTCCTGCGCGACCAGCCAGAGGGTATTCGCGGCGTGGTGCTGGATTCGGTGTATCCACCGCAGGCGAACGGGCTGGACGAGCAGATGCAGCATGGGATCAGCGCGATGCGGCATTTATTCGACCAGTGCGCCGCAGACCTGGCCTGCGATGCGGCTTACGGTGATCTGGAAGCGGCGCTTTTCCGCGCTGTTGACGACCTGAACGCCAACCCGTTCCCGACCATTGACCCCATGACAGAACAGGAATTCGACGCGGTGGGGGACGATGCGGTCAATGGGCTGTTTGAGGCGCTGTATGTTTCGTCGGCTATCCCCACCCTGCCCTACGCGATCTATCTGCTTGGCGCGGGTGATTATACCAACGGCCTGGATGTTCTGTCTGGCGCATACACGCTTGCGGACCTGCAAACGCTCGGCGCGGGGGAGGCGCTTGAGGAAACTGAGATGCTGGAAATGCCGGAGGACGCGCCAGATGGGGACAGTGAGGGCATGTTCCACTCAGTCGAGTGTTACGATGAGGTGCGTTTTAACACTCCTGAAATAGTCGAAGCCGGGTCTGCTGATCTGCCGCCGCAGCTTGCCGGACCGCTGCTGGTGGGCGTTACGGATCAGTTCACGGTCTGTGACTTCTGGGACAGTGGAAGCGCGCCAGCCTTTGAAAATGAACCGGTCACCAGTGATGTGCCCACGCTGGTGCTGTCAGGCGAGTTTGACCCGATCACCCCACCTGCATGGGGACAGGCCGCTGCCGACCATCTCAGCCGCAGCCAGCATCTCGTATTCCCGAATGCCGGGCACAGTGTCCTCGATTCGGGCGAATGCGCGGTGGGGCTGATCCGGTCCTTTCTGAATGATCCGCTGGCCGAACTGGACACGGACTGTGTGGAGGCCAGTACAGTGGAATTTTATGTGCCGGAAGTATGCACTGTCGCGCTGCTGGACGTGTCTGCCGCTTATGCCGGGCCGGGCGAGGACTTTGACGAAGTGGGCGAACTGGACCCGGATATGGAGTATATCGCTGATGCGCTGGGCGATGATGGCGAATATTACTGGCTGCGCCTGAGCGATACCGAAGGGGCCTGGGTGCGCGAGGATGTGGTAGACTTTCCACCAGACTGCTTCATGCTGCCGCTGCTGGAGGGATAATGCGCCTGGGGTTAATGATCGGCTTTTCGGGCCGTCATGTGGAACTGCCAATGGAATTGATTCTTGAAGCCGAACGTCTGGGCTTTCATGCCGTGTGGACTTCGGAAGCCTGGGGCGCGGACGCCATCACGCCGCTGGCCTGGATCGGCGCGCGCACCCGTCATCTGCGCCTGGGGACGGCTATTATGCAGATGTCGGCGCGTACCCCGGCCATGACTGCCATGACCGCGATGACAATCGACCAGCTTTCGGACGGACGTTTTTTACTGGGTCTGGGACTTTCCGGCCCCCAGGTGGTCGAGGGTTGGCACGGCCAACCTTACGGCCAGCCGCTGGCGCGCACCCGCGAATATGTGAGCATTCTGCGCCATATTTTCGCGCGCGGTGGCCGGCTGGTTCATGATGGGACCCATTATCAGATTCCCTATCAGGGGGAATACAGCACCGGGTTGGGCAAACCCCTCAAAAGCGTGCTGCATGGCCGGGCTGATCTGCCGATCTATCTGGCGGCAATTGGACCCAGAAATGTGGCCCTGGCGGCGGAAATTGCCGATGGCTGGCTGCCGATTTTTTTCTCGCCGGAACGCTACGACAGCGTGTTCAGGCCGCATATCGAAGCCGGGTTGAGCGCGGCTGGCAAAACGCTGGATCGTTTCGACATTGCGCCAACGGTGAATGTAGCCGTCAGTGATGATCTGGAAGCGGCGTGGAATCGCTTCAAGCCGATGCTGGCGCTGTACATTGGCGGCATGGGCGCGCGCGGGCGCAATTTCTATTATGACCTGGCCTGCCGCTATGGTTACGAAGAAGCCGCCGCGACCATTCAGGAGCTGTATCTGGGTGGACGCCAGTTCGACGCCATGAGCGCTGTGCCGGACGCGCTGGTCGATGAGGTGGCGCTGTGCGGCCCGCGCGAACGCATTCAGGAACGGCTGGCCCTGTGGCGGCAAACCCCTGTGACCACGCTCAACCTGATCGCCTATGATGTCGAAAGTCTGCGCACGATGGCTGAACTGGCCCTGTAGGCTGTTCCGTATACCGGCCCCTGTTTGGGAGAACTGCCCCAGGACTGCGCCGATCAAGATGTCGGGCTGAGGCTTGCCCGCGCCTCGTCGCATTCCTCATCCACGCCCGGCGGATGTAAAAAGGCGGTTTCGTCCAGCTTGAGCTGCTCCACCGCAACATCCACAATCGCTCTCGAACGGACGAGACGCGCTTCCGCATGACCCACCCGGCCTTTGCGCTGCAATCCTCGCGCATCCAGCCAGGTATCCATGCCCTGAAAATTCTGGCAGCAGTGGTTAATCTCCTCATATTCAAACCATTCTGACTGCCCGTTTTTGAGAATCGTCAGCCGCACCTTCATGCGGTAGCGCACACCAGCCAGGTTTTCGGCAAGGTGGATCGTGGTATTCGACCCATGACCTATGCCGAGCAGCAGCACCTGTCCGTCCAGGGTGTAAACGCGCCCCACCGGGCTGTCCAGCCCATGCGGTACATCCAGCGGGGATGGCCCAGTGACAAATGCGGCCTGTGCCCCAGAAGCCGCAAATGCATGAGCGTTGTTACCGCGCCGCACGTGTGGCAGCCGCCAGAACATATCCGCCACCACACCAACCTCTTCTCTGCAAGGCGTGGCTGCTGGATCAAAAACGCGTTCGTCATCATAGGACATGCTTGGCATGACCAGCGTTCCTTGGGGGCCAAGCCGGGCCTCCAGCGCTGCGATCAATCCCAGCGGGCCATCCTCGATTGGCTTCACCTTTGAGAAAGCGGTATGAACCAGCAGCACTCCACCGGGTTCAACGCCCAGATCAGCAAGCTGGTGGAGCAGTTCATCTTTGGAAACCGGTTTATCGGACATATCTTTTTGCCAGTCTTGAAGCTCACTTTTGTCCCCATCATTTTATCAGCGAATCAGGGCCTTAAGGTGCCTATCCTGAGTTCAGATGATGCCAAATGTCAGTGGTGTGCCGCTGTTTCCTGTTGTTGAATGACAGGAGGGCTTCAGCCAGAAGGAGATGTTTCGATGTCTGCTTTGCGTTCCACCGCTCGTCTGGATGAAACCGCGCGCCGCCGGATGCAGACCCTGTTTAAGTACGCCAATCGGTTCATGATCTTACTGTGGCGGCTGGGGCTTGGCAGGGTGGTCAACCTCGCGCCGCGCACAGGCGTATGGCCGCTGCTGGCGCTTGGACTGCTGTCGGGCTGGCAGCGCAACCATTTGTCTTGCAAGCGCGTATAATAGGTGACAGGCTGGATGATGTAGGAGGTTATCAAATGCGTGAGTGGGTACGATTATTCGCTACAGGGCTGATCTGGGGAATGCTGGCGATTATCCTGACGATGGGTGGACGGTTTACAGGGGAAATGGTCCCACTGGCGTTCATCCTGGGAGCCGGCGCGACGATCAGCACCGTTGCGATCTGGGCCAGCGGGAATGTGTCGCAGCAAACAGCGGCAGAGATCGCCCGGAAGGCCAAACGGAATGACCGCGTTTCCCGGCTGGTTGACAAGCTGAATGAGGATGAGGTGTATCAGCTTGAGGAACTGCTGGCCGCTCGCCGTGACGAAGATTATGCAGAACGCAGGTAACGCATGAGCGCCGACGAACATCGCCAGCGGGCCGGCACAGACCCTGTGACCGTCGCCATTGTGACGGTCAGCGACAGCCGTACACCCGAAACGGATAAGAACAAACACTATCTCGAAGCGCGACTGACCGAACTCGGCCATCGGGTAGGAGCTTACCGCCTTATCAAGGATGAACCCGATCAGGTTGCCGCAGCGCTGGAAGAACTGGCCGAAATGCCCGCTGTGCAGATTATCCTGTTTAACGGCGGAACCGGCATCAGCCCGCGCGACACGACTTTTGATGTCATCAGCCGCTATCTTGAAAAGACCCTGCCCGGTTTTGGCGAACTATTTCGTATGATAAGCTACGAAGACATTGGCCCTGCTGCCATGTTCAGCCGCGCCACTGCCGGGGTATACCGGCAGACGCTGGTGGTTTCTATGCCCGGCAGCAGCAACGCTGTGAAAACCGCGATGGAAAAGCTGATTATCCCCGAAATCAACCACCTGGCGTGGGAAATCGTGCGAAAAAGTTAAACCAGCCGTGATGGGATTTCACGGCTGACCGCTGCGTTTGCCTTACCAAAAATACGCCGTAAAGCCCCTGCTTCAGAGGCTTTAATGAATGTTTCAGCTTGTGCCGCCGATTGAAATCGACGGCAAGTTAGAACAAGTCCCGCTGGGACTGGGGCCGCGCTGCCGAATCCCGCAGGGATTTGAGGTGCTTTGCCGGATACTTTTGTGTCCGACACGCCGGGGATTTACAAACCGCCCCATAACTGCCAGTTTATATCAAACTGCTGTTGTTTGAATCTATCAGCTACGGCCAAACCTTCTCTACTTCACCGGTACGTTGGGCAATTCCCACCCCGGTGCGGCGGGCAGTTCGTGCAGCGCGCGAAGCTGTGCCCACACAGGCAGCGTATCCTCCGTAAACCAGTTGCCCAGCCAGTCTGCCAGCGTTTCCGGCAGGGGCTGCGGCACGATGGGCAGCACACCCGCCTCGATTTCCACGATCCAGCTTGGTGCATCCACCACCGGCAGGTCATCCAATGCCTGGAACAAATTCGCGTAGGCGGTCACATCCGCCAGCGGCAGCGGCAGCAGTTCAAGCACCGCGCCTGGTTCGCGCTCACCGCGCACTGGCTGTGGAATTTCGACCAGCGCTGCGCCCACGATGCGCCCGCGCCACAAATCCGGGTCGTACCAGCGCGCCGGCTCAATGTCGAGACTTTGGGGCTGCGGCAGCCAGCGCAGGGCAACTGCCGGAAGCATACCTGGCTGCGGTATGGTGAGCGCTGGCAGCGGGGGGATGCCATCGGGCGCGCCGGGATTGGCGGTATCGAACAGGCGCAGGTTGCCGCGTGTATTGGGCAGCACCCCCACCCGATTGTAGTCATAGGTTAGAGCATGGATGTGGCGGGCAACATCCCTGAACCCGTCTGCCTGAGCCGCATTGAACTGGTCCAGCGCTCGTAAACCGTTATCCTGCCAGCCGGGATAAAGCGGTGGCAGATAGTCGGCCCGCACGCTGCTGGCGGTGGGCGCATCCAGCCGTTGAGCGTGGGTTTGCAGCAGGACCAGCGGTTCGATGTACACGGGCGGGCGTTCCACCTGCACTGGCGGTGTGGCCGGCAGCGGCGTAAAACCATACAGATTACCGGCGGCATCCGGGCCGGTCAGGCTGCGCTGGAGGTAGCGCCCGACACCGGGGTCATATGCCCGGCCGTCCAGACCGATGTACAGATCGTAGGTTTCGTCGTACAGCATCCCGGCGAACAACGGCAGCGCCAGCGGTGTCCCTTCCGCCGGCCTGTCCCCCAGCACGCGGCCCAGAATATCAAATCGATTTTCGACGTTGCTGTCGCCGGTATGTTCACCCACGAAGGACTGGCGAATGGCCCCCAGCGCGTCGTAGAGTGTCCAGCGTGTGCCTTCGCCGCCCGAAAGCAGCAGATAATGGTTGTCGATCAGGCTGATGACCGCCCGCTCGGCGCCATCGTTCAAACCGATCAGTTCAGCGCCATTGTAGCGATACGCTATCGTACCGGCGGGTCCGTCTTTTTCCGCCAGCCGCCCGAAAGCGTCATAGGTAAAGGTGGTGGTGTCTTCGCCCCGCACGATGCTCACCAGCCGTCCAAAAGCGTCGTAGGTGAAACTGGTGGTCACGGCCCCGGCAGGATCGGTCAGGTCTGTAACCGAGGCCAGATGCCCGGCATCGTTATAACGATATTCAAAGTCCGGTGCAGGCTGGGCGCGCACCACCAGCAGGCCGCTGATCAGCATACCGGCCAGCAGCACTGGCAGCAGATACCGTCTGCGGCGCAGCGCCAGCACAATCACCCCGGCAGACAGGGCCGCCCCGGAAAGCGCCGCCGCGACAGACCCCACGACGCGGGCACGCAGCAGACTGCCTTCGTAACGATAGGTGACTTCCTGCACGCTGCCATCAATCGCCTGCCGCAGTTCGCGGATGCGGTTGCCGGCGGTGTCATAGGCCAGCGTGACGGCGTAATCCACACTGTCACGTGGTTTCAAACCAGCAGTCACCAGCCAGTTGGTTGTCAGCGGACGGAAGACATTATCATAGCCGATAAAAATCTCGTTTTCGCGGTCATCAATCGACAGCGGCAAACCGGCATAATTGGCCGTATAGCCGAAGCGCTGCAAGCGTTCCTGACCAGCATCATCCCGATATTGCAGCAGCAGGATGTGGCCCAGGCGGTTGAAGCGCACCTGGGTGGAATAGTGGCCGCCCCATGACAGACCAGCTTCGAGCGTGTCGCCATCCACCAGTTCATAATCCACGTCAACGGCCTGCCCGTTTACCTCTACCCGCTGGATATGCTGGTAGCTGTCCAGCAGAATGCGCATGGTCTGGCCGCCGGGCAGATCAACTGCCAGCGCCCCGGCCCCTGCATAGGATGTGTAGGTGATAAACTGGCCGCCGCCCAGGTTGGCTGTCACCGGGCGGTTCAGGTTGTCATATACAAAGGTTTGCGCACCTGCGCCGATCATCCGGCCGGCCGAATCGTAAGTGAAGGCTGTCACCGCGCCGCCATCCGTGACGCTATTCAGGCGGTGCAGCACATCCCCGCTGCGCTCCAGTGTGACCGCTGCGCCGCCCGCAGTCCAGCCGGTAGAGACGCCGGACGCGCCGTAGTTATAGGTGATCTGCCCGCTGCCATCAGGATAATTCGCAAAGTCGCGGGTCAGCAGCCAGCCCATTGGCGAGTAGGTGTAATTTTCCAGGGCCGCGTTGTTCAGCGCCACACCGATCAGATAGCCTAAAGGATTATAGGATAATTGCAGCCGCTGTCCGGTGGGGTTCACCAGCCCGGTCAGGTGATTGAGCCGGTCATATTCATAGGTGTAAACGCCGCCGTCAGGATACTGGGTGGTGTTCAGCCGGCCCGCCAGGTCATAGGAATAGGCGAACAGGTTGTTTTCCGCGTCGATATAGCGGATGGGGCGGCCTTCGGCGTCGTAGTCAATGCGTTCCAGCATTTGATAGGGCGTTTCGGAATCGTCAAAATATTCGCCGTGTTCAATGGCGACCAGTTCCCCGCGCTGGTTTACCTGGTAGCTGCGCTCGGCGAACAGTGTGCCATCAGGCGCGTACTGCTCCACGATGATGAACGGCACTTCCACATCACCCAGGACACCGGTGTAAATCGTGTCAGTGATGATACCGTCCGGGTCGGTCAGGCTGTAACCGTCCTCGCGGTATTCGTACAGGTAAGTCGCGCTGCCGCGTGTTTCCTGGGTGCGGCGGCCAAACAGGTCCACCGCATAGCTGGCGGTCTGGCCGCCTTCGGTGACATTCAGCACACCGGCTTCGGGCCGTTCATAGCGCCGCGCGAATTCACCGCCCGGCGTTTGCAGACCTTCGAGATGGCCGAGCGGATCGAAGTCCAGTTGCAGGCTGGCTCCGTCCGGCTCCACACGCTCGATCAACTGGCCCAGGCTGTCATACCCGTACCCCCACTGCCAGTTGTCTGGCCCGGTGATGCCGGTCAGTTGATCGTCCGCCGAGTAGCTGAAACCGAGTGTCAAAGCGCCCCCGGCGGCGCGCCACTCCGAAACGCGCCCGTCGAAATCGTAGCGCAAAAAGTGCTGGCCGCCCTGCGCATCCTGAATCTGCCACAGACGGTTAAACAGGTCGAAGGCATAGCGGGTTTCGTCCAGCAGGTCGCTGCGCACACGCAGTTCGCCGATGTTGCCCAGGACACGCTCAAAGCGCATCTGGCGACCAATCGGGTCCGTGATGGCGGCCAGTTGGTTCCGGTCATCATAGGTGTACGTGGTGGTGTAGCCCAGGCCATCGGTCACAGCCTGCAAATTGCCACGCGGGTCATACAGATAGGTCGTCACCACCCCATCGAAGTCGCGCCGGGTAGTTAACTGGCCCCGGTCATTGTAGACATACCGCGCCTCCTGGCCGTCGGCATTGACAATGTTTGTCACCTGATCGCTGGTGTTGTAGGTATATTCCGCGACAGGGATTTCTTCACCCTCGGCGTCGAGATAGGCGACATACACCAACCGCGCGCGCCGGTCATATTCGTACAGGGCAGTGCGGCCTGCCTCATTGCGCCATTTACGCAGGTTGCCCGGTGAGTCATAGGCCAGCAGCCAGTCATAGGCTGTGCCATCCGCGCCCGTAAATGTCACCGTGACATCCAGCAGGCCGCTTTCGGCATTGTAGGCATAGGTGTAATCGATGGTCCGTTCGGCGCTTGCCACGCTGACCAGCCGGTCCAGCGCGTCATAGGTGTAGGTGATGGGCTGGCCGTCGTCCACTGTCACGGAACGCCCGCCGGCCTGCGGCAGTTCGTAGGTAAAGCGGGTCGCTTCGGCAGTCACCGGGTTTTCAATTGCCAGCAGACGCCCCAGCGCGTCATAGGTGTAGCGCAGGGTCATGTCTGCGCGGGTGTTGTCACTGCGCACCGGCTCGCGTTCGATGCTGGCATCGTCCGGGCGACGGATTACAAAGTTAGCCTGTGTCAAACGCCCGGCGCTGTCGTAGCTGGCGAAATCAATCGTTGTGGAAGCGCCCTGCCCGCTGTTGAGGATAATCTGGCTCGGTTCGCGCTGCACGCTGGCGCGGCTGCCCCCGTACAGCAGGCTCCATTCCACCGGGCCGTAATCCAGCCGGATCAACTGGCGGGCGCGGTTGTACTCGAAAGTTGTTTCCAGGCCGCCAGGTGTGCGCTGAATGATCGTTTCGGCTGCCGATGTGGGCGCGGGATACTCATAGGTTGTGACCTGACCGAGCGCATCGCGCACGCGCACGACCCGATCTGCCGCGTCGTATTCGGTAATTGTCTGGGTGCCATCCAGCGCAGTTTCGATCAACTGCCAGTGCCCGGCGACCAGACCTTCATCGGAGTAGGCATAACGTGTGACCACCGGGTCGCCGCTGCCGCTCTGGCTGGTGATGCGGGTCAGCCGGTCCAGATCATTGTAAGTATAGGCGGTCTGTTCCAGCACATCACCGGCGCTGTCGATCATCGTCTGCTCAACCAGCCGCGCACGCCGATCATAACAGGTCACTGTTTGTGTGCCGAGCGGGTCGGTAACGGTCATGCAGCGCCCATCCCCGGTGATGGTGTAGGCCACCTCATAAGTCACCAGTGCGTTTGCGGCGCTGTCGAGCCGGGCGTAGCGGGTCGGCCGGCCCAGCGCATCCCAGGTGTACTGATCTGTGCCGGTTTCGTCCTGCCGGCTGGCGAGAAAACCGTAAATATCGTAGGCCATCGCCTGCGGCAGCGTGATTTCCCCGGCGATTTGTGTTGTCTGTGTGGGCAGGCCAAAGCGTTCTTCGCGTGCCTCAACGCGCCGCACCAACCCGGAGCTTTCTGTCACCGAAACCGGCAGACCAGTCGCCGGGTCATAGCTGTAAGTAACGGCCTCAGTCGGGCCGTTGTCGCCATCCGCGCGATAGCTTTCCAACAGCGGCAGCATAAATTCGGGCGCGCCATCGCCGTTGATGTCGAGAGTCACATCGGTGTTATAAGCTGCGTTGTAGTTAATCCACGCATCGGCCTGGAACACGACCGGGCGTCCGAAGGGTTCCCACCGCAGGCTGTATTGCAAACCGGCGCGGCTGAAATTGATGGGATAACGCGCCAGTTCGCCGGAACCATAGCTGAACGTGGTCTGCGTGCCATCTGGCGCGGTAAGCCCTGACAGCCGGTAGGCTGTATTCGGATCATCGGTAATGCCCAGGGTGAAGGCATTTTCGCGGCCCCATTCGTCAATCACCGTCGTGGTCAGTTCATCCCCATCTATGGCGTAACGATAGCAGCGGAAGGGGCGTGGTGTGCCGCCGCATTGTTCCGGGGCTGCCGTCGCGTTTCTGTCGGCTATCAACACGCGGCTCTGTTCGTCATAAGCGTAATATAAATTCTGGGCCAGCGGTGCGCGCGGGTCATCGTGGTGCCGCAGCAAACCGGCCTCGTTGTATTCATACAGGGCCTGTCCGCCATCCCCATAACGCGCCGCGACCAGAAAGCCCGCTGCATTGTATTCATAATCTGCCGAATCCAGCAGCGTTTCGCCATCGTACAACTCACTGCGGATAATGTGCTGGCTGCCGTCATATTCCAGACGCAGCCGGCGGCCTGTGCCATCGCTGATTTCGTAACTGCTTCCGGCGTTCGGGTCCGTCAGGTTGAATTCAGCCCGCGTGACAGTCAGTTCACCGCCATAGATATGCCGGATACTTTTGAGCCTTCCAGCGGGGCCAAAGTCATAAATTGTGCCGTCGTCGCGTGCCAGATGCCAGTCATCCATCAGTTC
>CAZKIB010000015.1:34913-49791 GCA_964552425.1 uncultured Anaerolineaceae bacterium
AGTGGTATATGTGACCAGACCCAGAGGCGCATAGGTCACATCCAGCCCAACCGGATATTCCATGCCCGGTGTCACCCGCCGCGCCTGCTGGCCCGCTGCATAATCCACCGCGTAGTCGAGCAGATAATCCGTGTTCCAGCCCCAGCCGAAAGGGCCATCGACCAGTGCGTTATGGCTGTTGTAGGTGCGGCTGAGGATCAGATCAAGGCGTGCGCCGCGCGCGAACAGATCCGTGACCGACAGGGACAGGCCGCCGTTGGCCGGGTTGACTTCGCCGTTGGTGGCGCAGTTAAAATGGAACTCGGTGTTGACCGGGTAACATTCCTGCCCGGCGTTGTTCATATTGGCTGGCAAATAGCCGACTGCGCCGGTAGCTTCATTTACCTGACGCGGGCGCAGGCCGCTCTCATAATCGGGCAGCGCCGCCGGGGTCTCGATCTCGATAAAGTCTTCTGTCTCCGGCAGCAGGAGCGTTTGCGAACCATCCTGCCACAGCGCGCGCATCGTCCCGGCGCGGGTTTCCAGCGTGCGCAGCAAACGCCCGCTGCGCTGCACGACCTCGCGCAGATCATCCACCGTGACGCGCAGTTCATCACGGACAATTTCGACCCGGCTGGTATTGGCCCAATCGGTGCTGAGCAGTGTGACGCTGCCCGGTTCGGACACGGTGAAGGAAGCACCGGGCGGTTGGCTGAATGTCAGGTTGAGACGGTCAAAAAGCAGTGAACGATTCTCGGTCAGGTTCATGTCGATCAATGCGCCGCTGGCCCGCACCCGTTCCATATCCGGCCAGTCGAGGGTGAGGTTATAGTCTACCGAACCACCGCTGACCACGACATTCTGGCCCAGACCGCCCGATGCTGCCGCGCGCTCAGTAATCGTCACGCTTGTCCCCTCGGCGACAAAACGGCGTCCCCCATCCACCAGTTCATAACCGATGCAGCCCGGCATCACCCATAAATTCTGGATATATGCCCAGTTAACGCCGCGCACGGTGCGGCCATCGTTTTGCAGCGCGAAATTGTTGAATTCATCTGTAAACGAGTCGCGGCCGGTTCCGGCATAATTCTCGATAAAGACAAAACCGCCGTTGTTCAGGTACACGCTCAGATTGCCGTCGAGATAAGCGATTTCACGCACATCCTCACGCACCCAGCTTAATGTGCCACGTGCATTGGCCTGGGCGCCAGCGAATTCCAGCACGATAGACCGTTCCACCTGGATGGAGCGCAGCGCATCCGCCGGGACACGCAGGGTCGTCTCGCCAGTTGGCTCCGGTGAAAAACTGAGAATCCCGTTCTCCGGCAGCAGATCACGCTGGGCCTGCTGGGCCTGCTGCCCGCGCCAGTCCACCGGGGCAGGTGACACGCCCCCGGTGACATTCGCGCCCATCGTCAGGGTATAGCTGCCTGTTTGTGCCGTATCCGCCAGATTCTGCCGCCGCACGACCACCGTGTAGTAACCATCACCGACCAGCAGGGCAGACACGGTTTGAGTCCCTGGCGCGACACTGGCTTCCGGCAGGCGCGCATTGTCTTGCAGCAGTTCCACCGGGCTGAGACCTTTGAACACCCGCACATTGAGCGGCACATCGGTTTCGAGTGTGATCTGCGACATGCCTGAAACCTGTGTATTTAACGCCCCGAACACCCAGCGATCCCCGGCATCCCCGGCAGTAATCGTTGCCTGGACCGGGCTGCTGTCGCTGATAGTTCCGCCTCCCTGAATCATCTGGTCGGGCTTGCTGCCAGTCTCTACAGCCAGCGCCATGAACGCCTCAATGCGTTCACAGTCCGGGTGCGCGCCGGATGAGGTTACATCCTGGGCGGCGGCTGGCAGTGCCGCGAACAGACAGAGGAAGATGAACAGAATGGGGGACAGGCGGGCCATGCGGGTTTTCTCCATACACTGCACAAGAGGCTGGTCGCTACCTGAGAGTATAGCATTGGATAGCATTTGCCGCTTACCAGCCGGGCCGACGGAATGTGTGGTATCCTGCCCCAAAGGACAGGCCGGTGGCTGCCCGTTTTCAACCCCGCGTTCGCACCGAAAATGGCTTGTAAGTTGACTCCCTTCGCATATTCGGCTACAAATGAATCACAGGCAAACAGGGAAAGGAACTTTTGGCGATGAACAATGAAGTGATCGCCCGTATTACGCAGATGCGTGACGCCTCCAATAACATTAATTCCGGGGCGAACAAGATTAAGGATGCCGTCGACCAGACCAACAAGGAAGTGACGGCGCTGGGGCCGGATCGCTACATGAGTCCCGGTGCGGATTCCTTCCGTACCAATTATGCCCGGCTGACCCCCAAGCTGGAAGAAGCTTACCAGCAGCTTCTGGCTTTCCAGAAACGTCTCAGCGAAGCCGCCGACGAAATCGAAAACGCGGCTGGCTCCATTTCTTAAGGTTGAAGGTCGAGTATTCAGGGTGATGAGGGCCTATGCCGCCCGATGAATTGGTCGCAGCCGAAGACAACAGCGCGGACATGGCAAAGTACCACAACCTGGTGGGCAAAGCCAACCTGCTGTACGGTCAGGGACAAACGGTATTAAGGGTTGCCGCAGAAGTCAAAGCGGTGATTGATGGCATGGACTGGCAGGGCAAACGGGCCACACGGTTCCGCAAGGAATGGGATAAAACCCATGTCGACCTCGAAAACTGGGGGCGTGGGCTGGTGGCGTTGTCAGATGAGGTTATGGAAGAAGCCAACAAGTACAAGAGTGCGATTTGATACGGAGAAATTTCCGATGAGCTATATTAAAGTACCCTACAACGAAATGATCCAGCGCGCCGGTGTGATTCAGCAGCAGGCCGAGATGGTGCGCGCGGAAGTGCAGCGGCTGGATGGCTCAGTCAAAAGTGTGGAATGGATGGGCCAGCGCGCCGGACGCTTCTTTGATATGTGGGAGGAAGCGCGCCCGCAGATGCTCGAATGGGCGGCCATCCTGGAGGCATTTTCGGCTGAACTGCGCGCCCAGGGCGAGCGCATGAAACAAGTTGACGAAAGCTTTTAGGGGTAGGGCATGTCTACGGGTGCGGACCAGTCGCAATCAGCCAATTTTAACCGCCCACCGCGCATCCAGTTCCCCGGCTTCGAAAACGAGGAAGTAAACATCCCGGCTCCACCGCCGGTCCAGGACCCGCCAGAGCAGAATATGCTGCTGGCGCTTTTGCCGATTGTCGGTGTGGTAGGGATGGCGGTATTTTTTGTGGTGCGCCCTGCGCTCACTGGCGAGGGAGCCAGCGCCACCAACGTCCTGTTCGCCATTCCCATGCTGCTGGTGGCCGCATCCACCATTGCTACCGCGATTATCGCCCAGCGCCAGCAGCGCCGCGATTATGAACGCCGCCGGCTGGAGAATGACCGGCGTTATATCCGCCTGCTGGAGCAGAAGCGGGCGCGCTTGCAGGCAGCCCACGACGCGCAGCTTGCTATTCTGGATTACAACTTCCCCGAACCTATGCAGTGGCTGGACCTCGCCCTGACGCGCGATATTCGCCTGTGGGAACGCCGCGCCGGGGATGCCGATTTCACGGCCCTGCGCATCGGGCTGGGTCGCACTCCTTCACTGGTCAATATCAAAACCCCTGACCCGGATACGACCAGCGACAGCCTGGATAAAGCCTTCGCGCTGGCCGATGAATATCGCTATTTGCAGAACGCGCCCACTATCGCATCCATGTATCATGACGTGTCCATTGGCTATTCGGGCAAACGCGCCGTCATGCTGCGGGCTGTTCGGGCCGCCATTTGCCATCTGGCCGTGACGCACGCGCCGCAGGATTTGCATATTCATCTGATCGCGCCGCAGGCCCATCATGACGACTGGCGCTGGATGGAATGGCTGCCGCACACCAGCCAGAGTCACCGGGCCGGGGCCGCAGACCTGATCGCGCTGGACACGGAAAATATCCGCAACCTGATGGGTAATCTCAGCCAGGTAATCGATGAACGGCGCGAACGCGGCGGCGATGGTGTGAAAACACCGCATCTGCTGGTGGTTATCGATGGCCCGCAGTTGGTCGAATCTGAAGCCGTGTATTCCACGATTCTGAAGAATGGCAATCAGGTGGGGGCGTCGGCGCTCTGTCTGGTGACGCGCTTCGAGAATATCCCTGCGGACTGCGGCGCAGTGGTCGAAGTCTATGATAACGGCGAGTTCCGCTATGCCCGCACTGGCTCCGACGGTTACGAGGTGGAAGGCAATGTCGTGGACGGTCTTTCGACCCAGGATGCCGAACACATCGCCCGCGCGCTGGCGTCGGTGGTGATGCGCGAAGTCGGCGGCGCGGGACGTATCCCGCGTCGGGTCGATTTTCTCGATCTGTACGGCGTGCGCTATGTCGAGGATTTACCCGAACGGATTAACCTGTGGTGGCGGCGCAATATCGTCAAGGGTGAACTGCCGTTTCCGGTACGCATCGGGCGTGAGAGCCTGGCGGTGGACACGGTGGTCATGCTGGATGAAGATCATCATGGCCCACACGGGATGCTGGCCGGGACGACGGGTTCTGGCAAGAGTGAACTGCTGCAAACGCTGATCTGCGCGCTGGTGCTGGAACATGACCCGCGCCTGCTGAGTCTGCTGCTGATCGACTTCAAGGGCGGCGCGACTTTTAATGTGTTCAATCAACTGCCACATACCGTTGGTACGGTGACGAACCTGGACAGCATCCGCGTCACACGCGCGCTGGAAGCCCTGAAAGCCGAAACGACGTACCGTCAGCAGTTCCTTGAACGCAAGAATGTCCGCGATATTACGCAGTATCACCGCTATTACGCGCCGGACGCGCAGGCGCTGCACGACCCGAATTTCGAGCCGCTGCCGCACCTGTTCATCATCGTGGACGAATTCGCGCAGCTCGCCAAAGAAATGCCGGACTTCATGCGCGAACTGGTACGCACTGTCCAGGTCGGGCGCAGCCTGGGTCTTCATCTGCTGCTGGGCACGCAAAGCCCGATGGATGTCGTCACCGATGAGATGAATGCCAACCTGCAATTTCGCATGTGTTTGCGCGTGCAGAATATCGAAGCCAGCCGCGCCATGCTGCGCCGGCCCGACGCGGCCTATCTGCCCGCCGGGTGGCCGGGACGCGGTTATTTCCAGGTCGGTGAACAGGGCATGTTCAAGCAGTTCCAGACCGCCTATGTCGGCGCGGAATATGAGCCGAAAGCCGAACGGGTCGCCACTGAGCAGAAAACCGATTTTTTCCTCGAACTGATTAGTGATGGACGTGCCATTGACCTGATGCCCAAATCATCCAACGGGGCAGCAGCGGAATTTGGCTCGACACAACTGGCAACTGATGAACCGCTCATCCGTGAGCCGTTTACCGTCGCCAAAGCGCTGTGCGCGACAGTGACCGAGTACGCCCGTGAGAACAAAGTGCCCTGGCTGCCTCCGCTGTTGTTACCGCCGCTGGCGGATGTAATGACTCTGGGTGATCTGGACATTAAGTATGCCCCCGGTGGGTGGGATGGGCAGGAATGGCTGCCGCCCGGCAAGGACCACAACGGCCACGTGATTCCGCCTGGAAGCGCGCCGGTTGGCCTGCTGGATGATGTCTATAACCGCACCCAGCACCCCTTGTGGATTAACCTGAATGCCGAAGTCGAGATCGAGGGGCATAAAGACCCCAACCGCAAGGACGGTCACGTGATTGTCCTGGGCAGCCCTGGCACAGGCAAATCGACCTTTATGCGGACACTGGCGATCAGCCTGGCGCTTTTGCACTCGCCCGATGATCTGCACATGTATTTCCTGAGTTTTACGGGGACCAGCCTGGATGCGCTCGGCAGCCTGCCGCACGCTGAACAGGTCGTGTATGGGACTCAGACCGAACGGGTGCGCCGTTTGTTCGGGCGTATCATTCATACACTGGAAGAACGCCAGTCGAACCGGGCCGCAAAACACCCCACGATTGTGTTGTTCATTGACCAGTACGAGCAGTTGGTCGACAGCTACCGCGACCAGCACCTGCCCGATCTCGAACGGTTGATTACGGAAGGGCGCGCCGCCAATATCTTTGTGGTGATTTCCGGCAACGGCCCCAACAGTGTGCCAGACCGCATTCGCTCCCTCATCGCGCAGCGTGTGGCTCTGGAACTGGGCCAGCCGCAGGATTACATTCTCGTGGTCGGGCGCGTGCAGAATGTCGAAGATGCCGCCTTCCCGGATGGACGCGGCTTCTACAGTAATAACCCGCCGCTGGCCTGCCATATCAGCCTGCCGGTGCTGGAAACTGCCGATGTCCAGAACGACGCGGCTGCGGTTGAAAAACTGGTCGGCGAAATGCGGGCGACTTATCTGGCGCTGAAAGGGGTGCGCGAACCCAACCGGCTCAACCAGCAGGCTCCCGCGCCGATCCTTGAACTGCCGACGTTCATTCCGCTGGCCGATCTGCTGGCGAATGTGAAACCCGCCAAAGGCCCGCGCCTGGTCACGCCGCTGGGGCGCTACGATAACGACAGCCTGAGTATTTTCGAACTCGACTGGTGGGAAGACGGCCCGCACTTCATCGTCACCGGGCCGCCCGGAACCGGCAAGACCAGCCTGCTGCACGCGGCGGTGCTTTCGGCGGCGACCCGCTACTCGCCGCAGGATGTGCGTTTCCTGCTGGTCGATTTTAACGGACGCAGCCTGCGCGCACTCAGCGGACTTAAGCATGTGATCCGGCGCATCACGTCGGATACCGAACTCAAGATCGAGATGACCAATCTCCAGAGTGAGATGAAGGCATTCTACGAAGCCGAACGCAGCAGTACAGCGCAAAGCAACCCGGCGACGGTCATTATCATTGATGATTATGACCTCACCAGTGAAGCGCTGACGACCTCCAACGAAGTGCTGATGCAGCTGCGCGATCATGTGCGCCTGCACAGCGAACTCGGCCTGTATATCTGGGCGGCGGGTTATCTGGAACGCACTACTGACCCGCTGATGAAACAGCTTTTGCTGCGGCGCTCCGGTTTCGCGCTGGCGCATAAGGAAAGCCTGCAAGCCATGAATGTGCGCACGGTGGGCCTGCCCAACGAGATGATGCCGCAGGGCCGTGTCTATCTGCCGCGCCAGAACCGCATTGAGGCGGCACTGGCGGAAGATTCCCGCGAACTGGTCGAGCGCATCAACAACATCTGGCAGCGCAGCGCCGCCGCAAGCTGGCTGCACCCGGCCAGTCAGGAACGGGTCATCAAGGAAACGGAAAGTTATCTCACCCGATCAGCGGCCCCTGCTCCGGCCCCGACACCCGAACAGCCACCCGCCGAACGTTCGGGTAACGTCACGATTGATCTGGATGTGCAGGGCCTGATAAAGGATATTCTCGGTAAAAAGGGGACGGAATAAATCGTGGACCCGCGACTCATCCGCGCCAATATCGCGCTGTTTAAGGGCAAGCGTTTTGAAACCAAGCGCCTGCTGGACGAATATGTAGTCGATCAGGAAAACCCGGATCAGGCCCGGCGTGACCCCATGCTGCTCTGGCTGGATGCCCATGCTCAACCCAGGCACGATGGTCGTGTGGGCGGCCTGCGCACCCTGACAGAACATGCGCCGCCGGACAGCAGCTATCATCACATGGCACGCGGTTTTTTGCAGGAAGAGGAACACTACGCCAGTCTGCTGGACCCGGCTAAAAAGCGCAGGTCGGGCCTCCGCCCCTGGCAGATTGTCGGCGGGCTGCTGATGGTTGGGCTGGTGGGGGTGACAGCGCTCATCCTGATGAACCAGCCTGCGCCGGTCATCATGGAAGCGACAGAAGAGCCGGCGACGGAGGAACCCACAGCGGAACCGACAGCGCTGCCTACACTCACACCCACACCCGTTCAGAATACCCCGGCTCCCATCCGGCTGGCGGATGATGTGACACCCTCTTCAGCCAACTTCGTCTCAGAACGCGAACAACTCGCTTATGATGGAAACATCACCATTCTCAACATTGATTCGGACATTCGCTTCGTGGTCGATGAATCCGGTAATCAGGTGCTGCCAGCCGATTTCGGGGCGAAATTCTATGGTTTACTGTTGGAATTCCGCTGTGATATTCCGATTTGCAACAATGTGCCGGAAGCCGAATTATCTGTTGAGTTGGGCAGCGACGGTTTCCGCATCGTAGCGAGTGAGGGACTGTCGATTGCTATGCAGCCCACACTGGCGCCGCGTGTTTCACAGGGCAATGTCTCGGAGGGGTGGGTGGTGTTCGAGGTTCCACGCATCAACGCGCCGACCAGCCTGGTGATCCGCCCCAATCAGGACCCCGACAGTGAGGAAGAACCTGTCGAAATCGAAATTCCGCTCTCGTGAGCGGTGTCTGAGGAAGAACGACGATGAGTGATGGCATACTCAGTGTCAATCTGGAACATCTCAATGAAGCCCTGCCGAAACTGCGCGCGGCGGTGGATGAAATTCATCTGGTCATTTCGACGGTGGACAATGCGCTCAAGGACCTGGACATCCCCGGCGGGAAGAACAAGAACCTGGCGTCTCCGGCGTATGAGCATCAGCTTGAGGAAATCGCCAACGCGCTGAAGCGAGCGGTGGACGATTACGAAAAGGAACTGACACCGCCTGATATTGTTTATCCACCCGGTCATCCCTGGAAACCCCCCATCGGTGATCCGCATACACCGGGGGGAGACCCCGGTGGCACACCCTGGCCGGAAGGCACACCGGGGAACAAGGATAAAGACAAGGATAAAGATAAAGATAAGGACAAGGACGGCGATAACGGGCAGTCCGGTGGCGATCATCCGCAGGGCGGCCCGCCCGGCCAATCGCAGTCGCAGAATCAACCGGCTGACGACGATGGGACACCGGCTGGAGGTGCAGGCGAAAATGAGCAGGCATCTGCCGGCGACCCAACTGGCGGGGCGTCCGGCACAGGCGGCTCGTCATCATCCTCTGGCGCGGGAGGCGCAGCCGCCGGAGCAGCGGCAGGCGCTGTCCCCATCGTGGCGCTAACCGGCGCGGGCCAGAAAACCGAGGATGAGGAAGAGGAAGACGAGGAAGATGAATTCCTCAACCAGTTCGAGTACATTTCTGCGGCTAACCGCCCGGTGCTGGATGAATATAAACAGAAAGCCACGCTTCTGGAAGAGACCCAGATCCGGCTCAGTGACCTGGAAGCGTCTTTTGCCGTGAAACATCAGCTTTATGCGCGCTTGCAGGCGGTGGCGTCTGTCAACAATGACCCGGCGCTGGCCGCGCAGATTGAGCAGCTTCAGAAGGAAATCACCGATATTGAAACCGAACTGTACTACAGCCGTGAAGCGCTGCCCCAGCTTGAGGAAGATGTCGCCGCGCTCAGAAAACGTCTGGAACTGATCGCGCTCGGCCCGGATGCGGATGTGGAAGCGATGCGTAAGCTGGAGGGTGGTGAAACCTCACAGTGGATTCGGGACGCCACACGCAACGAAGACAACTCGGTCAACTGCGTGAACTACATCGTCAACCGCATGGCGATCCCCGGTGAACTGCCCAACAATGCGCACCTCTGGGACGAAAATGCCATCAAAGCGGCCAGCAAGTATGGCCTGCAACTGAGCGATGTGCCGCTGGAAGGCTCGGTGATTGTCATGGAGCGGGAACATTCCTACGCCAATGATATTTATGGGCATGTGATGTATGTCGAAAAAGTGGAAGATGGCGTTGTCTGGGTGACAGATAACAACTACCCGGACAAGATGGTGCGCCTGGATGATCTGACCGACGAACTCACCGGCCCGTACATCAAGTATCTGTACTGTCCCTGGCAGGTCAAAATTTAGGAACGTATTTCAGTCAATCCGGTAAAACCTGAACCGAAAGCTGCGCCCAACCCGGACGCAGCTTTTGATTCGATCAGTCGGTAAAACGATATTTAATCAGGGTCCATAACTGGTGGAGGGCGTCAACCCAGCGCACTTTCTTGCCTTCAGACCATTCCCGCCCGTTATAGGAAATCGGGACTTCATAGATGCGGTGGCCCTGTTTGAGAATCTTGGCCGTGAATTCTGACTCGAACTCGAAGCCCTGTGAACAGATCACCATATCCTGAATCAGATCACGCCGGAACACTTTATAGCAGGTACCCAGATCACTGAGGATCGAATTATAAAGCACATTGGCTACCAGCAGGAGCGACTTGTTCGCAATCATGTTCCAGAAATTGAGGGCCTTACGCGGCGCACCCAGAAAACGTGACCCGTATACCACCTGGGTGATGCCTTCCTGAAGCGGTCTCAGGAGGCGTGGATAGTCACGCGGGTCATATTCAAAATCCGCATCCTGTATCAATAACGTATCGCCGGAAGTCGCCGCAATGCCCGTTAAGACCGCAGCCCCCTTGCCCTGATTGTGCTGATGGTACAGAACACGCAGGCCCGGATGGCCTTCTGCTTCGATCTCGCGCAGCACATCGCGCGTGCCATCTGTTGAACCGTCATCCACGATCACGATTTCATGGGCCAGCCCAACATCCTGCACGCGATGAAACACTTCTCGGATCGTTTTCGCTTCGTTATAACACGGAATAATCACACTGAGGGTGAGATTTTTTGGGGCACGACTGGTTGATTTCACTCTGGAAGGCGACACCACAGCCATGATTTTACTCCTGAGACACGCTCACTTTCTTTGACAATAAGGTTTTGACCTTACGACGAAATTTCACCGTCCCTAACAAATTCCTGGAACCCCCGCGCCGCATCGAACGTCTATGAGACAGAAGATACAGTTGTTGGAGGCTCTCATGAAACGCACCGCATTACTCCTGGTTTTACTGGCTGCGCTGCTGGCGAGTGTCACTTCGGTCAGCGCGCAGATTGTCGTGCCACCGCCGGGAGGTGTCTTTACCGACCCCGACTGGCTGAAGGTCGATTATCACCGCGTGAACATCACCATCGAAAATCAGATCGCGACTACCGCTGTCGATATGCAGTTCACCAACCAGGGTGAAGGATTGGCCGAGGGCACATTTATTTTTCCGCTGCCCAAAGGCGCTGCGGTTGACCAACTGACGATGTGGGTGGATGGTCAGGCCATTGACGCCAAAATTCTGCGGGCTGACGAAGCGCGCGGAATCTATGATGCCATTGTGCGCCAGTACCGCGACCCGGCCCTGCTGGAATACATCGGGAACGATGTCATTCAGGCGAACGTTTTCCCGATCCCGCCGGGCGACAAACGCCGCGTGGAGATTTCCTATTCGCAGGTGCTGGAAGTCGACAATGGGCTTATCAATGTCACCTACCCGATGAGTGCTAATGGCGAACGGCCCATCGAAGAAATCAGCATCGCCGTCAGCGTGAGCGGAAACGACTCAATCAGCAGCATTTATTCGCCCTCGCATAACGTGGCGATCAGCCGGCACAGGACACCGACAAGGCGTTCCGGGCCGGTTTTGAAGCCTATTATTATGTTCCCGAAGAGGATTTCAGCCTGTTTTATGGCATCGCCCGCGACACGATCAATGTAAACCTGCTGACGTACCGCGAGAGCGCCAACGAAGATGGCTTCTTCATGCTGCTGGTCCAGCCCCCGCTGACCGTCGAACAGGATCAGGTGATCCCCAAAGACGTGATTGTCGTGCTGGATCAATCAGGAAGCATGGACGGGGAAAAGTGGGAACAGGCCCGCAAGGCTGCCACCTATGTGCTGGAGAATCTGAACCCGCAGGATCGCTTCAACGTCATTCTGTTCAGCACGGGCTGGCGCGTCTTCAGCAACAACATGGAATCGCCCGATCAGGCGCGGGGCGCGATTGACTGGATCAACGGCCAGCAGGCTATCGGAGGCACGGACATCAACGGCGCGCTGACCACCGCGCTGGATATGGTGGGCGAACGGCCTACGAGCATTCTGTTCATGACGGACGGACTCGCCACCGAAGGCGAGATTGAGACGCCGCGCATTCTGGACAATCTGGAAAACGCCGCGCCCGCCAATGCCCGCATTTTCACCTTCGGCGTGGGTGATGATGTCGATACCTTCCTGCTGGACGCTATCGTGCGCGATCATCGCGGGACAGGGAGCTATGTCCGGCCCAATGAGCGCATCGAGGAAAAGGTCGCCAGCCTGTACAACAAGATCAGCGCGCCGGTGCTGACCGATGTGGCGCTGGAATTTGACAGCGACATCATCACCGAATGGACCTATCCCACCACGCTGCCCGATCTGTTCGCCGGGGAACAGCTTACATTGGTGGGGCGCTACCGGGGTTCCGCCGAAGATATTGCGCTGACCCTGCGGGGCAAGGTGGATAACACCACGCAGACCTTTACCTACAACGGGCAGGATTTCCCGGAGCGCGCAGGGGGCGAAGCTTTTATCGCGCGCCTGTGGGCGACCCGGCGCATTGGCGACCTGCTGAACAACATCCGCCTGAATGGGGAGAACAAGGAACTGGTCGACAGCGTGGTCAGCCTGAGCGTGCGCTACGGGATTATCACGCCATACACCAGCTTCCTGATCGAAGAGGATGACATTCTCTCGCAGGCTGGCCGTGAACGCGCGTCGGATACCTTCGCAGATGAGGCCGAAGCGCTGGCCGCAAACAGCACTGGCGCAACTGCTGTGGACGCTGCCAGCACGACGCTGAATATGCAGTCTGCCGAAGCGCCCGCGCCAAGCCTGCGCGCTCAGGGCCAGAGCGGGGGAGGTTTCTTCGCGGGTGAGACGCAGCCCGGCGCTGACAGCGACGACGGGATGCTGTTAAGCACCGCCAGTCCCGCGCCCACCCAGACCGCCTTCAACGAACCGCAGGAAGGTCAGGAGGAACAGGCCCCGGTGAATCCGATCCAGACTGTGAACGGGAAGACCTTTATCCTGCAAAACGGCGTGTGGACCGACACCACCTTCGCGCCGGACACGATGGAAACGGTCAAGATCGAATTTCTGAGCGACGCCTACTTTACCCTGCTGGCCGAGCAGCCCGAACTGGGCGCGTACCTGGCGCTGGGTGAGCGCGTGATCGTCGTCGTGGACGATGTGGCCTACGAGATCGTGAGCGAGGCGTAGTTTCTATCCCCACCCCCAACCCCTCCCCGATGCGTCAGGGAGGGGCTTTTTGTTTTCCGAGACAGGTCGCAGCGCTGCGTTTGCCGCCGCCGTGAGTTCATTTGCCGGCGGCAGACCCCTATCCCCGGCCCTTCCCCCGATCTTCAGGGGAAGGGAGAAAAGACCACACCGAGGTTTATGTGCATGTTCATCCCCCCATTGTAAGGGATTGGGACGGGGAAATGGTGAACGTGTGTTCTGTTTTCCCCACCCCTAAATCCCCTCCCCGCTGCGGGGCCGGGGACGGCGGGCTAATCGTCGGCGCGGTCCAGAATTTGCTGGCGCAGGCGGTCGTATTCGGCCTGGGAAATGAGGTCTGCGTCGCGGGCTTCTTCCAACTGGCGCAGTTTGCTGACCAGATCGCCGCCGGATGAGGCCGGCATCTGAGCCGAGGTGGTCTGCATTCCGTCAAACATCTGGCGGATCATGTCGGCGGCTTCAGGGGGGATTTCCTGATCGTTCATGCGGACGACAGTGGTGCTGTAATGGACTCCCCGGCCAGGGGTGGTCGAAAAGCTCGCATCGGGGCCGATGGAGGTTGTAACCATCCGCCGCGTGGCGCGCACGGACAGGGCAGTGATGCCGCTGATTGCCAGGAACAGGCCGAGGATGAAGGGAGCCGTAAACCCGACAATGATAATCCCCAGGCTTCGCCCGGTGACATCGCGCTGCTGGCCTTCGTTGTTTTCACAGTAGATGTCATAGGCGCGTCCGAGGGGGCGTGTGCCGGACCCGAACACCAGTCCCCCGATGGATTCGACATACCGTTCGCCGGGTTCACAGAACACCGCGCTGTTGATCGCCTGTACGGTGGGGTCTGTTTTCAGGAAGCAGCACAAAAAAGGCCAGCGCCCCAAACGCCGCGATCATCAGCAGACCACCGAACCACAACATCAGCTTGCTCATGGCGAATGTGCCCTTTCGTGTCGCTCACGCTGCGTTCATAAATAGCATGATCTGAGGATTTGAGCGAGTCCGGGAGGTTCGCGGGTCCGCATTTCAGCAGTCAGCCGGCCAGACAGGTGGATTCGCCGCCGAAACCGGGGGGACTCCATACGGGCGGGGTGTTGCCCCCGACCTGCGGGTCGAGGATAGTCCAGGTCTGGCTGCGGACATCGACCAGCGCGAGGTTGTAGTCACTGCGGAAGGCCAGCCAGAGTCCATCCGGGCTGAAACGGGGGTAATCGGCAAAGCCCAACAGGTTGTTCACCAGATAGGGGGTCGCGTCCGTATCCGCCAGGCCGACCAGCGGAATGCGCCAGAGTATATTTTCGCGCGTGCCCTGAAAATCGCGCACGGCGGAGATCATGGCGCTGCTGTCCGGCAGCCAGGTGGTATCCAGGATCAGGCTCCATTCCTGGCTTAACTGGGTGGGGATGCCACCCGGCTCACTGGCGATCATCCAGAACTGTTCGTTGGAGGGGCTGGGTGAATAGGTGAAGCCGATCAGAAAGCCGTCCGGCGACCAGCGCGGCGCGCGCACGCTGCCTGTCGGAAAGGCTGTCAGGCGGTTCTTGATTGAGCCGTCGGCGCTGACGGTCCATAGATCCGCTTCGCGCAGCATGGGCAGTTCCGGCGCGGCCTGTCCCTGCGGGGGTATCTGGGTCGGCTCGGCGGTGGACTGAATATCGACCCCGGCGACACGCTCCTCGAAGCCAATATAAGCCAGCCACTGCCCATCAGATGACCAGCGCGGTTCATGTTCGTCACCGCTGACGCTGTAAAACTGGGGGACGCCGCCCTCGGCCCCTACCCAGGCGATATGGTATTCGCGCTCGGTTTCGCCGCTGGTCTGCGGCTGGTCGCGGATGAGCGTAAAGGCGATGCGCGCGCCATCC
>CAZKIB010000015.1:49920-52309 GCA_964552425.1 uncultured Anaerolineaceae bacterium
TCAGCAGCACGCGGCAGCCATCTGCCGAAAAACCCCAGACGCGATGCCAGCGTGACCCGAAGCGCAGTTCACGGCTGGTCAGGGTGCTGAGGTCGTACAGAATAATCCGATCCTGTTCAGCCGTATCCACCGCGATAAGCGGGCCGTTGAGCAGCCCCTGCGCGGTGATGGGTAAAGGCAGCAGAATCAGCAGGAACAGGAACGCGAGGATGTCGTGTTTTTTCATAAGCCTGCTATGTTTTTTATCCGAACTCAGATGTTCATTCTAACACGCATTGCCCCGGATTTTAGGGGGTATCGTCTCTCGGTGGGTGATGACTCCGGCCTGTGAGTCGTGATATGCTAGCGAATGCGCCCTGGTAATGCACAAGGAGCCGGTCATGATCTACGCGGAACTGCCGAATCTGGAAGCAACCATCACTCAGATCATTATCGAACTGCTGCTGGTGGAAAAGGAAAAGCGCTTTCCCCGGCTCATCATGGGCAACCCGAATGACAAGACCAGCGTGCGGATGACAATGCACTATGTCCGGGCGCTGCTGTCTTACGGATTCGAACCGGACACGCCGGCTCTTCAGACTGCCATTAACTGGTTCGACCAGCCTTTCCCGCGTCGCAAGGATGAAGCGGTGGATACCCAGGAGATGAACCGGCTGCTGATTCTGCTGCTGGCGCGCCCGGAAAGTGAATATGTCGGGCCGCGTCTGGAACAACTGGGCAGCCAGAAGGTGGATGACGGTTACGATGTGCAGCCGGGCTGGGGCGGCTACGATACACTCTGGGCGCTGGAACTGTTTACACTGGCGCATGAACGCGGGGTACTGGACGAGAATCATGCCCGCATGAGCAACCTGCGCGCCTATCTGAACCGGCTGATCTGTGGGCGGGAACTGCGGCGGGACAAGGATATGGCGCTGGCCCTGCGCTTGCAGCACCAGTATTTTGGCGGGCTGGAAGATGGACACCGGGCGGCGCTGGATCAGTTAGTCAGCACGGCCAGAAATAACAAAGGCATGTGGGGGTTAGAAGAACTCGGCTGGCTGCTGAGTCGGATGCGCTGGCTGGACGAATTTGGCGGCGAAAGCAAGCTGCTGCCCCAGGAAGTGCGCGAGTTTCAGGATCAGTTCCGGCGGGTGATTCTCAGCACCTGCATGGTGATCGAGAACCTGGCCCCGTTGCGCGAGGATTACCCGCAGTTAGCGCCAGTGCTGGACAGGGCAATGCGGCTGTGGTGGGTGCAATTTGCCGACGCGCACACCGTCTCTACGCTGCGCAATCTGTTTCCAAAGCCGCACGATTTTGATTATCTGCGGGTGTTGTGCCGCACGCTGCGGGCGGTGCGGGCTTACGTGGATCAGCCGCTGGGTACGCTCAATGCAGTTCAGGTGCATGTGCTGCACGAACTGGCGGAGATGAAAAAAAACCTGAGCGAATCGCCGGAGGTACATCACATCAAGGCGGCGCTGAGAAGCTGGGTTCATGTCGATCTGGATGGTGAAATCGAAGCGTTGAAGCTCGGTTTTTCGGAGGCGAACGTGGTGCGTACTTACCCGCGCATCTGGAGTCCCATGTCCAACCAGAGCAGCAATACCCTGATCAGCGATTCGGTCATTATCAAATATGGCCCGCGTGAGGAAATTGAGCAGGAGCGGCGCAATTATGCCCGGCTGCCGGAAGCGATCCGCAGTTCGTTCGTGCGCATCCCGGAGCCGAGCTATATTGATCTGCCCAACGGGATTGCGTACCTGATTATGCAGGACCTGCACGATTACAAAACGCTCTACGAAGTTCACGAAGCGGTAGCCCACCAGGCCGGGGCAGTCGCCGATCAACTGGGCAGTTTCCTGGTGCAGATGCACACAGGCGGCACGCAGCAGGTGCGTCCGGTTGCCAAAAGCCTGGTGCGGGAACTGTACCTGCGCAAAATGATGGAGTATGTGGATCGTGTTTTTGACTTTGTGTGGGAATATAAATTGCAGTTTAACAAGGGCATGATTGGCGATATTCAGGATGATCTGTTCAAACAGATCGGCCACTTGATCCAGCGGCATACAGACATCCGTGATTTTCCGGCAGCGCACATGCACGGCGACCTGCACATGCGCAATATCATGATTCGCGGGGTGGATTCGCTGGGCGAGAGCAACGGTGTTACCTTCCGGCTGATTGATATGGAATATCTGGAAACAGATGGCGACGCGGCTTTTGACATCGGCCAACTGCTGATCGACATTGAACTGGTTTCGCGTGAGGAACGCCGTTACGACAGCAAACAGCAGCTTCTGCGCCTGCGTGATAGCCTGGAACAGATTTATCAGGGTTTTGCGGATAGCCGCAAAGACACGTCCTTTGGTGTGCGCATGGAACTGGCGAAAGCGCGCGCGCTGCC
>CAZKIB010000016.1:0-13583 GCA_964552425.1 uncultured Anaerolineaceae bacterium
CTGGGCACTGGGCTTCGTCATGGGTCCGCCGCCCAATCTACCGGAAGATGAAGACATCGAAAGCCCGGAGTTTCTGGCAGATCTGGACGATGCCAAACCCAGCCCTGCATTCGCGCTGGACGACGATTTCAGTCTGGATGATGTGGAGGAAGCCGATTCCCGTACCGGCACCCCACAAAGGTCAAGCCGTCTTCCTGCGCTGCTGATTACATTATTACTCCTTGCCCTGGTCATCGTGGTTATTCTCCTGGTGCTAAATCCTTTCGGCATAGGTTCGAGCGCACCAACCCCAACACAGGACGGTCAGCAGGTCGCCGCCGTATCGCCAACAAGTGAGCAGCCAAGCGGAACAACACCGACAGCAGAAGGTGCTGCCGAAGAAACTGATGAAGCCCTTGTGACAGTCAATACACCTACCGCAGAGGGCGAAAGTCAGGCAACCGATGAAGTCTCCACTGAAGAAGGCACAATCGAGGCTGAAGCGGCGAGTCTTGAACAATCGGTCCAGGCTTTGCTGGCTGATTTTGAGTTTGCTTCCGATAATCCTGTTTCATTTGCAAACACTGATCTTGGAAATACCCTGGTCGCCAGTTTGTGCAGCGCGAATGGCGACTCTGCGCTGCGGGAAACGCTCGAACGTGCCATGCCTGTTTTGGCTCAGACCCACAACCAAATCAGCGAAGATGTTCAGGCAATTGGTGTGCGGCTGGTAGACTGCGCCAACAATGTAACGCTGCGGGTTATTGCCGTGCCGGCGGCGTTAGCGGCAGACTATAGCAATGACAGCATCACGGAAGAAGAATATCGCGCTGCCTGGGTCGCGGCTGCCTAGCGACGCGACTGGCTGACATCAACCGGCAGTTGGATCGTAAAGGTCGTGCCAACATTGACCTTGCTTTCGACTTCAATAGTGCCCTGGTGATTTTGGATAATCCCATAGCTGACAAATAATCCCAGACCGGTTCCATTTTCTTTAGTGGAAAAAAACGGGTCAAATATTTTGTTGATCTGATCTGGCGGAATGCCGTGCCCAGTGTCGGCGAATTGTACAATAATCTGCTCGTCGCGGATAAACGCGCTGATCTCTAGTTTGCCCCCTGTTTGCATGGCTGCCTGGGCATTCAGCGCCAGATTCATAAAAACCTGCTCAAGTTGATCCTTGCTGCCATAGAATGCTGGCAAGGGCGAAATATGGGCAACCAGTTCGATCCCTTTTTGTTCAAAGAGCTTGCGGTTGAGATTGATCACGCCTTCAAGGGTGCGCTTGAGGTCGATAAAATCCGCGTCGGAACTGGTCGTTCGTTTCCCTGCAAATTCCAGCAGTTGGCTGACAATACGGGTAATGCGTTCAATGCTTTGCTGAATGTTCTCCACAGCCATGATGTCAATGGGAGCCTGGCTTTGAATGTCCTCAAGGATATGTTCAAGATGGATTCGGATAGGCTGTAGCGGGTTATTGATCTCATGGGCAATACTGGCAGCGAGATGTCCAATGGAAGCCAGTTTTTCAGAACGGATCAACAGTTGTTGGGCCGATTGCAATTCGCTCGTTCTGGCGGCGACGGTATCCTCCAGGTGTTCGGCATGATCTGCCAGTATTTCGTACAATTCTGCATTGCGAAGCGCCAGCGCAGCCTGTCTCCCAATACCTTTGAACAGATGGAAGTGATTTTCGTCGTAGGCTGCTGGTTCTTCAGAAGCCACGAGCAGAATACCCAGCAAGTTTGCGCCGTGTTTCAATAGCACGACCATGCCACTTGGCAGATCGTCGATAATTGACAAGTCACCCGGCCAAAGTACCGGCCGGCGTATTTCCAGAAAACGCAAAACGACTTCTTCAGCGTTCGGTTCGTAGACGTTGCTGGTACGAATGGTCTGCATGCGCTGGGCGGTAATCTGCTCATGTTCATTAAAACGGTACACAACTGCCAGATTGCCAGGCAGCAGGTCCAGTGTGAGAAACAGAATTAACTCCATCAATTCTTCGACTTCAAGGGTATGATTAAGCTCCTCACCAACACGCAGAAGTGCTTGCAGTTCCTGTGTTCGGCGCTGAAGGTTTTCTTCCAACTGGCGCGATTTCATCTTGCTCTCGGCGCGGGCCAGCAGTTCACGGGGGTCAAACGGCTTGTAAATATAGTCGTCTGCGCCGAGATTGAGACCGTGTGCCACATCCGCAGGCTTACGCGCTTTTGCTGTGACCAGGATGGTGGGAATGCTTGCGGTAACGGTGTTCTCGCGCAGGGCGCTTAATACGTCAAACCCGTTCATTTCCGGCATCTGGATGTCGAGGAGGATCAGGTCTGGTTTGAGCTGACGCGCAAAGTCCAGCGCCGTCACACCGTCATGAGCGGTAGTGACCTGATAGCCCTCGCGCTCAAAGATGCGCGTTAACATGAGTGTGGTGTGAACTTCGTCATCCGCAACGAGAACAAGCGGTGGATTATGTTTCTCAATCATTGATTTGCCTGACCAGAAACTCTTGTTACGGTGAATGATAAGCATGTAAAGGTCCTGGCACGTAACCAGTGACTCTTGGGGTTTGTTTTTGATGATGCTACAATTTCACCATCATATGGTAATTCGTGCAAGTGAGTAGTTATGGATAAGCCAGTGAAAAATCAGCGCAGCCTTGCCAATGCTCTGGCGCTTGGTGTGATTGTTGGTATTAGTGCAGCCGCAATATTTGCCGCAGGATTTTTGTTTCGGGACCTGGTTGGTTTTGTTGTGCCCACCGCGTTTGCAGCAGCCGATACCCACGACAGCGATTATCCGCTTCTTCATGAGGTTCAGAACCTGCTCAATCAACACTATTTGCGCGAACAGCCAGCATATACACAGCGCCAATATGCGGCCATTCGGGGGGTCCTGGCGGTCCTGGAAGATCGTTACACGTTCTTTATTGATCCGCCGGTTGCTCAAAGCGAATCGGATGCCCTGGCAGGGACCTATGGCGGTGTGGGTGTTCAGGTAGTACGAAATGAAGCTGGTGAATTTGTTCTGTTCCCTTTTGAGGATTCGCCTGCGAAAAGCAGTGGCATTGAAGATGGTGATGTTCTGGCGGCAATCAATGGTGAACCTCTTGACCTGTCAACTTCCCTTGATGTGGTGGATCAGATGCTGCGAGGGGAAGTGAAGGAAGGCAGTGGCGTTGAGCTTACGCTCCGTAAAACCGATGCCAGCGAACGAACTGTGTTCATTGAGTTCGCCGTCATCAACGTGCCGTCTGTCATCTGGCGGGTTCTGTCTGAAGATAAACATATTGGCTATGTTCAGATTTTGCGCTTTACCAGCCGGACTCCTGATGAACTATCAGAAGCCCTGGAAGCCCTAAAGTCCGCTCGGGTCGGCGCGCTGATTGTGGATTTGCGGAATAACAGCGGCGGTTTGCTGCAAGAGGCGGTTGATTCTGCAAGTCAGTTCATAGGGGACAACCGGGTGATTGTTCTGGAACAGAGTAATCATTCAGAACGTACCTTTACCGCGACACATGAGGCGGTTTTTGAAGTGGAACCGCTGGTTGTGCTGGTGAACCAGGGGACAGCCAGCGCTTCCGAATTGCTCGCTGGCGCGATTCAGGATCATAAACGGGGTATCCTGATCGGACAGCGCACCTATGGGAAGGGTACTGTACAGCAGATTTTCCGCCTTTCGGATGAGTCTTCGGTGCATATCACGTCGGCGGAGTGGCTGACACCGAATGGAAGACGACTTGAAAAAGTAGGTCTGGAGCCAGATATTACCATGATCCCAGATGAAAACGGGCGTGATGTGGAATTTGGCGAAGCGGTGCGTTATCTACAGCAGAACTATAATCTGGAATAACCTAACATGGCAGATCAAATCAAAGTGATTGCCCGTAACAAGAAAGCCCATCACGATTATCTGATCGAGGAAACCTTCGAAGCGGGTATCGTACTCATGGGTTCAGAAATCAAATCCATTCGGGCCAACAAGATCAGCCTGGGTGATGGCTTTGTGCAGGTGAAAGATCGCGAACTGTGGCTCCTGAACGTGCATATCGCGACCTATGATGAGGCGGGTGTTTTTGGGCACAGCGATCCGCTCAGACCGCGAAAGCTGCTCATGCACAAACGTGAAATCGCCGCAATATCCGCACGTATGCGTGAGCGCGGTTACACAGTAGTCCCGATCAGCCTGTACCTGTCTCGCGGCCGGGCAAAAATTCAGATTGGGCTGGCACGCGGTAAGAAGAACTATGACAAGCGTGAAGCAATCTCAAAGAGGGACGCCGAACGGCAGATTCAGCGTGCTCTAAAAGAGTATTGAACGCGGGCATTGTGAGACAACAGCCATATATCAGCCAGCAAAGTGTGCGCAAAGCGTTGGATGCCATGGTTCGTGGCACACCCAACGATGAAAACCGTTCGCTGCTTTATCTGACGTTGGTTGACGACTTTCTCAGCGATCCTCTGATGCCACACATGGATACGCCGCGCGAGTTTGCGGTTTATCATATCCTGATTGATCTCATCACCTGCCGCTACAGCGAATCCCGCCAAAGTGTAGAACTTGAGCCGCCCTCTGAGCACCCAACTTTAGATGAGATGCGGTGTTCATTTAATCAGGACACCCGGACGCGCTTTCCTGATCTCATTGGATGGAGCATTCTCTACTATCGGTATGTCCGCACAGACGTGAATCTTTTCGCGACTGGTTATCCAGCCGATCTGGGCATTGACGAGCGTACTTTTCGGCGTTATCAGGCAGATGCGATCAAACGTTTAACGCGCGATCTTATACAGGAGGAGTATTCTGCGCGCAGGAGACAGCACCGCTTGTACCTCTATACTCAACTGCCGGATATGCAGCAGACACACTTTCTGGGGCGTGAGAAGCTAAAGCGCGAAGTAGAAGAACTCATTGAACAGAACCCGCCGGCGTGGGTGCAAATTTCTGGCCCAAAGGGTATCGGCAAGACAGCGTTTGTCCAGGTAATCCTGCGTAATCTGATTGAGCGTGATGCACTCGATCAGATTGTCTGGATTCATAACCCTCAATCGGTTGAATATGTTCGCCGGTATCTGCGACAGACCCTGCTGCCTGATGGTCTGGTAGAGTTGGGGATGTATACCACAAAGGTTCGCGCAGCGATTGTCCTGGATAACATAACCCAATTGAGGGGGTTTCTGCCTGAATTACGCGATTGCCTTAACGAACTCATCAACACGCGGTTGTTCATCACGAATATCATCTATGTCGATATTTCCCCAAAAATGAAACACATTGTGCTGCCTCCTCTCGAAAAGCGGGATGTGCTTTCGCTGGTAAACCTCAGCTATACGGGCGAAGAAACAGATGACGTCGAGTATGGGGACGATCTGTGGGGCAGGGTAGGGGGAAATCCATTGGCTGTGCAGTTAGCCATAAGCAGAAACATCAATCTGAAAAACCGGCATATATTACTAACGTCAGACATACTGAATGAATCATTCGAACATGTCTACGATTCACTCAGTCTGGGCAGTAAACAGGTGTTGTTCACACTGGCGATGTGCCCTGAAAACACAGTTGAGCTTGCAGTTCTGGCTGATTTGTGGCCCGAAATTGATCTACCTGTGATAGAACTTATCAGTTGCGGGCTGATTGTGGGCACACATGAACGCGATGAAGTAAAGTGTTCTTCCGGTGTTGACGAACAGGTGAAGCAGCTTCATGGCCTTCTGGAGAATGCGGAGTGGATCATCCAGACCATACTTCAAAAATTAAACGAAAAGGTGCTGGCGCTCGAGTGGCGCAGCTTCCCGCTGATTGAAAACATTCTTTACCGGGGCTGGCCGGGTTTGCCAGACAATTTGGCGTTAGTATGGATTCAGAATGCCTCTGCGGAAGGGTTAAGGCGAGGAAATTATGCCATCTGGGCATCTATCCTTCAGAATACTTCCACATCTCCTGATTTGTTACTCCAGTATGTGTTTTGCCTGCGAAAACTTGGGGAATTGCAGCGCGCGGAGCAGCTCGCACAGTCCGTTATTCGCGATTCAGGGACGATTGGAAACTTTTACTGGCAGGGAAGGGCACTTCACGAACTGACGTTAATTTTCAGGCAGCAGGGATATTACAGAGAAGCTATTAACTGCCTGTACAGAATCCAGATACTTGCTGCGGACAAATATCCTGATCTTCTGTCAAAGGCCCGGCTGGAATACGCGCGTATTGCGCTGGATTCGAATGACCCTGAGCAGGCATTGAGCGCCCTGAAAGATGCAGATGAGGGCAGCCCGGTGGTTCTGACCCTGCATGGCGAAGCATTTGCGGCCGCAGGGTTGCTGGATGAGGCTCGCAAGTACTTTGAGGCTGCCATTCAGCACCCGGATGTCAATACAGGCGAACTGGGTCGACTGCACGCCGGTATCGCGCAGATCGATGCTCGGCGCAAACACTACGAAAGCGCCAGAGAACATTTTGAAACAGCCATCATGTTGCTCCAGAAAGCGTCAGACTGGTTTGCGTTGGGAAGAGCGCAAACTAATCTGGCAGCCTTGCTTATCGAATATGAAGACTATGTTGAAACGAGACGTCTGTTACTGGATGCCAGGATATTGCAGGAGACGCTGAACGATCGGGTTGGGTTGCTGCACACACAGCACAATATCTCGCTGCTGGAAAATCGACTACAGAGTTGACCGTACTGTAGAATGGGCTACAATAAGTTTGAAAGCGCCTATAGCTCAGTGGATAGAGCATCGGTCTTCGGAACCGGGAGTCGGGGGTTCGAATCCCTCTAGGCGCGCAAGGTATTTTCTCGCTTTTTTGAATGTTCAATTTACTTATGATAAGCGCACTTATCACAAAGTAAATTGAACATTCTTCCAAAAGGTGGCTTTTTGACGCGATTTGTCGGAAGGTTGCATCTTCTCTAAATACCGCTAAGATTCTTCTCAGTTGAACATTTGCGAATTTGCCTATCCATCGCACAGTTTCGGAATAGTCCAATGAAACCTTCTCGTACACGAATGCAACCACTCGATTACCGCCAGGAAGAAGTTGGTCGAATCATGGAACGCTGGCGCGCCGCAGAATCATGTTCTTTGGTTGGTGTTGGCAGCATCGGTAAATCGAATCTCATGCAGCACCTCGCGAATCCTCGTGTGCAGCAGGAATATATGAAAGAAACCAATGTCGCCAACTTCAAGGCGATTATTATTGACCCCAGCATGTTAGGCCCTATGCCCCCCAAAAGTGACGAACAGATTGCCTGCTGGGTCGGATATGAACTGATGATGCACAGGCTGTTCCTCGCCTTCCATCAATCTGAACTCCTGACCGAACGAGAAATGGCGCGTTTCATCGAAATCTATGAAACCTTACAGGATGGCTCGAATCCCCTGTATGCCTATATGGGACTGCGCTATTTTGAGCTTGGGCTGGACGTTCTGATGAACAAAGGCATCCAGATTGTCTTTATGTTCGATGAGTTTGAAGAAATGATCCGAAATATGCCGATTAAATTCTTCCTGACCTTACGGGGCCTGCGCGATTCGAACAAAAAGCAGTTATCGTACCTGACATTCACCAGAACCCCCTTGCCAGCAGTGATCGAGAAAGAATCCATTGACCCGTTAAAAATCGAGGAATTTGTCGAATTATTTACGGATAATGTCTTCTATATTGGCCCCTACAACCCAAAAGATGCTCACAGAATGGTTGAGGACCTGACGCAGCGCAACAATAAAAATTACGAAGATTACGTCAAGGAGTTCTTAATCTGGGCTACGGGTGGCTTTGCCGGGCTGCTGCGCGCTTCCTTCCGAATGCTGGATTCATTGCCCGCGCTCAACCTGTCCGAAGTGATGACCAAAGGCCTGTCTCTGGCGGAGCAGCTGGCTGAAAAACAGCCCGTGCGCGCAGAATGCAATACAATCTGGGGGAGCCTGTCCGAAACGGAGCGGTATGTTCTGAAAGCTGCCACAGGCAAATTGACTTCATTTCAACGCGATGCTAAAACAGATCGCGCAGCCGAGTATCTGGTGCGTAAAAAGCTCCTTCGCAGTCAGGACTCTGACAGCCAGATGGCTATTCACCCCCCCATTTTCCATTTTTTCGTCACACGTGATCCAGACGCAGAATGACCGACTTAGTTCAGTCTGATGCCAGAACCCTATCGAATACCCTCTGAAACTCATCGAACAGAACTCATCGTGGTTAATTCGCGCTTTGTAACGACCATTGGACATGTGAGTTCAGTTGACGAAGCGAAGACTTTTCTGGCAAATATAAGAGCCGAAATGCCAGATGCCTCGCATCATGTGTATGCTTTTCGTATTGGCTATGGTCATTCGGTTACGGAAGGTATGAGCGACGATGGTGAGCCATCGGGCACATCTGGCCCGCCTGTACTCGCTGTGCTTCGTGGAAGCGGGCTTGGTGATGTGATTGTTGTGGTGACACGATTTTTTGGGGGCACAAAGTTGGGTACGGGCGGTCTGGTCCGCGCCTACAGTGAGGCGGTCAGGCATGGGTTAGCCTCCCTTCCCACAGAGATCAAGATTGAAAAGGTAACTGTGGGAATTGAAGCAGCCTATACCCTCTACGAACAGGTTAAGCGGCTTGTAATTAAGTATAACGCCATCATCGAAGATACGCAGTTTGAAACGAAGGTGACACTTATTATCGTGCTGCCGGTAGACCACCTTGCCCAACTTTCGCAGGAACTGAATGAGTTGAGCGCCGGCCAGATCACACCGGTTGTTCTAAGTGAGTAAACATCAGGATGTGCTGGCAGGCGGTATCACATTGCGCGTGCAGGGATAATATGAGGAACCAATCACTACTTCGAAGTCATACTGGCGATTGGGACTGGGCTGCCGCACGATGCTCTCGATTGGAATACCCAGTGCGCCACTGATCTGAGACGCTCTTCCGCCCTTTACTTGACCTGTATAGTCATAAATCTTCGTTAGCTGCTGCCGATCAACTTCGTCATCCGCCAGGCTGACGCGAAAACCATGCCATGCCAGCATATCCGCCACAATCCTGGGCATATCGAGACGACTTCCAGCATTGGTAATCAGAACATGTGGCGCGGCGGTATCGATTTGATAATCGGTAGGGGGAATCGCAAAATTCACCATAAATTCGCGAATGTTATCACGCTGAGGAACCAGAACACTTTCTCCTTCAGGGCTGATCTGGGGAATAACTTCTTTATTCAGTTCAAAAATGTACGAAGACAGCCTGAAGTCGTTACCCCATGCCTGAACGCTCGACACAAGTCTCAGAATATCGGTAAGAGCAAGGTCGGTCTCCACTATTTCGGCTACCTGGGGCCAGATTTCTGTGATCTGATCCAGAATGCCCAGCGCTCTGGTATGCCGCCAGAGCGCGCGCAGCATCTCCTGCTGCCGTTTCCCGCGATCCAGATCACTGCTGGTGCGCCGGCTTCGCACATACCAGAGCGCAAGATCGCCATTCATATGATGCAAACCAATCGGAAGTGTGTATATCTCCCAACTGCTCTCATCATTGGGGTCCAAACCCGGCTCCCGCAGCCGCCAATCCTCTATCGCACAGTCTACTGCAAGATCAATGCCCCCTACCGCATCAATGATTTCCTTAAAATCGTTGAAATCTACTCTGGCATAATGATCGATCTGGATGCCAAGATTGAAACGGATCGTGTCAAAAAGCATTTGAGGCCCCTGCCCTGCCTGAATCGTTTCGCCATGCGCATAGGCCGTATTGATGCGCTGTGTTTTCCAGCCTGGCACGAAAACATACAAGTCTCTGGGGACTGACAGGAAGGCAATGGATTTGTGGGTATAGTTGACAGACACGATCAGAATAACATCAGTCCGGCCCGAATTCTGAGGATTTGATGTATCGCTGCCAAGTAAAACGATATTCTCAACAGTGTCGTCAGAGATGCCAATCAACGGCATTGGTTCCGAAGTTTCGTCGACCTGCGCGCTTACAACCTGCGTCATAAACAGAAAGATGAACAGGAACTGCCACGACAGACGCATATAGACTGTATCTCCTCGTTTACACTCAGTATAACGGTGAAGACACATTCTCTGGCTGAAGAGACGGATATTCGGCGGCTATCCGTAGGTGTTTAATCCATATATGCGCGGCCAATGTGCTGACGGATTTGTACCAGTACAGGGTCACGAGGCGCGATCATTTCCGCTTTAAGCAGGTACATTCGCGCGGCGTCTTTTTGTCCATTTTCGAACAGAAATTTCCCCGCCAGCGCCAGCAGAGGCACATTGGATGTATTGGTTGACAGCCCTTTATTCAGGTAACTGAATGCAAGGTCTTCCTGACCGGATTCCCACAGTGTTTCACTCAGCAGTGCAATAATCTCCAGATCATCGGGTGTCCGGTTATGCCCGTCCAGCAAGGTTTCCAGAGCAGCTGCGGTCTCATCCCAACGGAGATAGACACGCGCCAGCAGTACGGCTGCCTCTGTAAACGATGGCGCTTTCTCCAGAAGTTCTTCAAGAAAATCAGCATCCTCAGCCGATACACTGTTCCCCGCGTTGATAATGTCGGTTATTTCGCCAAAGCGCATCTCAAAGTCCGGGTCTTCCACACTGAGAAGTAACCGTTCAATATCTCGAATATCATCCGGCGTTCCCGCCAGAGACCGCCCTTGACGAAGGATATTTTCGGCTGCCCTGTAATTCTCATCGAGAAGATAGGCTGCTCCCAGGCTGGTATACAGATCCATACGCTGGGGGTTATGCGAGAGCGCATCCTGCAAAATCTTAATTAATGGGTCCAGATCAGGAACATTGTGCATCGCGTCAATCACTGTGCGGGTCTGTTCTGAGGCACTTTCCTGAGACGCGAGATATTCAAGTCCTGACCACAAACGCTCATCGTCAGGGTTCAGGCTGATTAGCTGGATCAGGAGTTGAAGCAAAATATCCGTGTTTTCGGGCGATAACTCCAGAGCCGCCTGATAAGATTCCACGGCCTCCCACAAAATAACCGAATCGGATACATCGTCAGGGTCAACCATCACCACCGCTTCGATCTCAATGTCGTTGTAGTCCACTGCGATCAGCAGTTCTGCATATTTCTGGTACAATTCTGCATCCGCAAAGTCATTTTCAATCGCGGTCTGAAATACATCAACCGCTTCCTGAATCCGGCCACCGCGCCGGTATAATTCAGCGGCGGCACTGTAAATAAAGGCGTTTTCGGGGTCGTCCTCAAGGGCTGAGTCGATCAAATCGTATGCTTCTGAAGTGTGCTGCATCCGATAAAGTGCGTCCGAAACCAGGGCGATGGAAATCGGATTACGCAAGTCTTTAATCAAAGACAGCCATAAACTTACATCCAGAAGCCCATCTGTCGCCTTTATCGCTCTTGCCAGGGTCTGCCCCACCAGCCAGTCTCCCAGATCATCCAGTTGACCACTGGCCTGTATGATGGCTATGGCAGCCGGCCGTATGTCCGCTTCAGCCCACACCTGGCCCCACAGAAAGAGGTACAATCTGCGTTCCCAATCAAACAGCATCTCACAGACGGACTTCAAAAGGGCATTGTCCCAGCGATCCGCTGCATACCCGGGCGAAAGCGCTCTCATTTCGCTTACACCGATGACATCTGTGATGCCGGCAGCAATATCAGCAAGCTGTCCAACCAGATCACCCAGATTGTTCCCGGTGTAAGTCAGGTCCACTGGTTCAGACAGATCCTCCGCAGTAGCAAGATCACTCTCGATATGCAGCGTGAGTGTCCCGCCATCAAGTTCACCCCAGATTCCCACATTATCGTCGAGGTCTTCCAACTGCCAATCATCGACACCGAACTGAGAGTCCTGAATGCGCCATTGATAAGTATCCGGGTTGTTTCCAACCTGAGCCAGCAGCCGGTAAACACGGACGTCCCGGTATCGTTCCAGCAGATGGCTGAGAATAATGCCGATGCCCATTGACACAGCCGGCTCCGTGTGGCTGATAATCGGCCACAGTCCAATTCGAACAGACGCTGTGTTATTGAGTAAGGCATGATTGACAGCGCCCACCGTTCCAAAAATAGCGGTTGGCAGTGCGGCGGGCGCATTTTCTTTGCGCCCCATTAAACGAGCAGCCAGACGATCCATGAAGGTCTCCAAAAAAAGCGCCCTATCCTGTGACAGGGCGCCTGATTTTACGCGATCCTGTGGCTAATTGACAATTGGCAGAAGGCTGAGGTCGCCCCGCAGCACAACCTGTGAAGACAAAATCCACCCGAACCCAACCCAGGCGGCGTCCACAGTGCGCGCCACGATGGGAAGTTCCAGAGGGCCTGATAGAGTCCCAATCGAACCAAAGTTTGTACCGGGAGCTGCATATATCACTGTTGGGGCCGAAATTACAGCGACAGGCTGAACGACCTGCGCGACAATAATGTCGGTATTAATGACCGGCACATTGTCGTAAACGCCTCTGAAGATCGCAAATTCGCTGTTCAGCCACCCGCGTCCAAAAGTGCCCTGCACGAGATACCACACCCGATCTTTCGCAACACCTAACACGGGCAGTTCTGTTCCGCCAGAGAGTGTCGCTACGGTAGTGTACTGCGCGCCTGGACCACTGCGGATATTCAGGTAAGCAGTGTTCACGATGACACGCGGCACACTCAATCCATATGAAGGCACGCCCTGTGTCGTTGTGGTAGTGGTCACACCCAAAGCAACCGGAATGAGATTGGGGTCCAGTTGGAGACCATCGGTGGGTGTTCCCTGCCGTACTTCCGCCGAATTGAACGGAATCCAGCCGCGTTCTCCACCGGCCAACTCAAGCTGGATAAAATTGCTATCTTTACTGATATCTACCAGAAAGGCTTCTGTGCCCCGTGTGATGACCGGCAGTGTTGAGCTTCCAGTGCCCGGACCATCCCCCATACCAATGGTATCAGCCGTAACAACCATCACCGTGCGAAATGCCGCAGACAGTCTGATGTGCAGTTTGGGCGCTTCAATCCAGCCGGTACCAAACTGCGGCGTCACCACAGCCAGCCATTCAATGTTGCTGCTGTCACGACCCCGGTTGACCAGCGGAAAATCGACATTTTCTGTCTGGTAGAGTGTTCCCAGAGAAGCAGAATTTTCGCCTGGCGCAGTGCACTTCGACAGCGGCTACTCCCAGTGTCGCGCGGAAGCGTTCATTCGCGGCCACGACAATCGGATTGCCGTTTGCGTCCGTTCCAGCGACAAAGGTCCCCCCAACGGCTGCTGCGGCTGGTGCTGTGGATGTGGTCGTAACCACGCCGCCACCGCCCTGCCCTGGTGCAAGTCCTATTGTTATGGGGGTATTGATTAATGGCAACGTGGCAATCACGGTGGAAGTGTCAATGACGGGGAGCGTGCTAAAATCGCCACGCGGAATAACAAATTCAGAGTTGACCCAACCTACCCCAACCACAGTCGATACCTGGTACCAGACGCGGTCCTGAGCAACCCCCAGCACCGGCAGTTGTGTGCCGCCCACCACTGTGATGAGAATTTCGTATTTTACGCCGGGACCTGTGCGAATATTAAGAAAGCTCGAATTCACGACCATAATCGGTGTCGTGAACTGAATTTGCTGTTCACGGGAATTTGCGGTGGCGACGCCTCCTGTTAA
>CAZKIB010000016.1:13619-15787 GCA_964552425.1 uncultured Anaerolineaceae bacterium
AAAAGCGCGGTTGAGATGCCTTTCAGTGCGAATTTCATCGCATTTCTCCTGTCATTAGCCCGTTCCCTGAGCAATTTTGGCAAGCCAATAGTGAAAGTATAGAGCGAAAATTTAAACAGGGCAATTTGTCCCGGAGAATTTATCGAATTAGGGCATCTGTGTCTGTTTTATAGCGATTTTTCGACCATTGAAGTTCATTTAATCCACGCTATCATCATGAGGCATTTCATTCACCGCATAGCCATCAGGAGCCATAGAGCGTGCCATTGGCCCAGACAGTTCTTCGAAACGATCAATTGATTGCTGCGTTCAGGACCGAAATGTCTCTGTACGGATATGACCCACTGGATACATCCATTATCCAGCCGGCCGAACTTTTCCTGACCCGTGCGGGCGATCAGATTATCAACAGGTTGTTTACATTTGATCGTTATGACCAGCAGTACGCACTGCGGCCTGAGTTTACGGCCTCGTCGGCGCACCATTATGCCCAGCTGGACCTTTCAGGTATCGCTCGCTGGCAGTTTGGCGGCCCTGTATTCATCGACACACCTGAACATTCTGAAAATCGGTTTCAACAGATGAGTGTAGGAGCCGAGCTTATCGGACTGTCTGGTCCCGCAGCGGACGCTGAAATTATCAGCCTGGCATCGCAAAGTATCGCAAAGCAAGGTGTGGATGTCCGACTCCTGATTGGACATACCGGCCTGCTGCGCCATCTTTTGGGGGCCTTTCGACTGGACAGTCGCACTGAGCGATTTCTGCTGAACCATATTGCCGATTTACAGCAGCGCGGAAAAGATCAGGTCCTGGATATGTTTGGACGCTCAATGACCTTTCCTGAATTGGAAAGTTCGGGCCTGAAGCAGGTGGAGGCACACCCTGCCAGTACGAGTGAATTGAGCACCCATGAAATGGTCGGTGTACTGCTGGAAGCCACACAATACAGCACCACAATGGGTGGACGCACCCAGGAAGATATTGCGCGGCGGTTATTTCAGAAACGCAGACGATATGCGGAACAGAGTCAGGTGTATGAAGCGCTTGAGTTTCTCGAAGAATGGATAAAAATCAGTGGGCCAGTTGAGCAAAGTATGGCTCATATCGCGAATTTTCTTCCAAAAGATGACCTGACCGCGCAGCGTTTGTTTAGGGAGTGGGACGAAACGATTGCGCTGCTTCACGAGTATGACATTCATCTGGGTTCCGTTACGATCCAGCCATATGTGACTCGTAACTGGGACTACTACACGGGAATCGTGTTCGAACTGTTGTCGACCAGTGGTAGTTTACTGGGTGGCGGGGGGCGCTATGATGAACTTCTGGCACTCATCAGTGGCAAACAGTCCGTGCCCGCCGTCGGTTTTGCGTTCTATGTCGACCCGATTCTCGGATTGGTCCAGCATACAGACATGCCTCAACCCAGACTGCTGCGTATTGCGCTGACGGATACTAACGGGAAGCAGGCTTCCAGACTGGCGCACAGATTGCGAAAACACGACATTTCGGCGGCGATTGTACCAGCAGATGAAAACGGCATGGGCCTCATCCATATTGATCAGAACGGTCGTATATCGTTTGATGGAGCGAACTATTCTATGACGGATGGTGTTGACAGGCTGATTTCAGCGTGGCAAGGTATGCAAGATGAGTGAGCGAATTACGCTGGCGCTGCCCAGTAAAGGCGCTTTGGCTGATCCTACCACAGATTTTCTTAGAGACTGTGGGTTGAAAGTTCATAAGCCTAATCCACGACAGTACACCGGATTACTGCCGGCTTTACCAGAATTTGACGTGCTTTTCCAGAGAGTGCGCGATGTGGTCTATAAAGTGTCAGATGGAACCGCCCATCTGGGTATTGCAGGTTATGACGTGGTCTGTGAACATCCACACTCAGACCTGATTGTTATCCATGACCGGCTTGGTTATGGACACTGCCAACTGCTGGTCGCTGTGCCGGAAGCCTGGGTGGATGTCCAGAACATCAATGATCTTACAGAAGTCGCGCTCGATTTCCGTGAACTGAAGCGGCGGAATCTGCGGGTTGCAACGACTTATACCCATCTCGCCCGTCAATTTCTCCATGAGCGGGGCATCCACCATTTTACGCTGGTGCGGGCTGAAGGCGCTATTGAGGCCGCGCCGACGTTAGGTTATGCCGATGTGGT
>CAZKIB010000016.1:15814-22251 GCA_964552425.1 uncultured Anaerolineaceae bacterium
GGTACGACGCTGCGCGAAAATCATCTCAAACCCATCCCGGATGGCGTGATTGTTGAATCTCAGGCGTGTCTCATCGGTAATCGCAGGCTGCTTCAGAATAATCCAGAACTCCTTGACAGCATTCGTAAGTTTATTGAGTTCATTGATGCAGCGTTGCAAGGTCGCCAGTATTATCAGGTGACATCCAATATTCGAGGTGATGACGCTGAAACGCTTGCGCAGCGCATCGTCAGCAATCCAATCACACGTGGGCTTCAGGGGCCAACGCTTGCACCCATCTACGCAACGAACGGCTCCCGAAACGAGCGCTGGCACACCCTGACCATTATCGTTGAAGGCCAGAAGCTGCTCCCGGCTGTCGAACATCTCCGCTCGATTGGGGGAACGCAAACGAGCGCCGTTCCCATTCGATACGTTTTTCTGGAAGAATCCACCACCTTTAGCCGGCTGCGAGAAGTCCTCAAACGCTGATTCACAACTGCGAATCAATGGAGTCAAGTACCTGATCGATGTAGCTGCGGTGGTGGTGGCTTTCTGCCCCCATCTCAATCGCCATTGTCAGGCCGAGCAGACTGATTTCTGGTGGAAATCTGGTTTGATCGCTCAGATTCATAGTCAGAAACGGGCAGCAAAACAGCGCGGCTTTCAGGTAACGGCGCCAGTTGTCTTGCAGCCAGGAACGGCTTTTTAGTTCCCGAAGCACAGGAAGCAGCACGTGGTCCACTTTGCTTGTCAGGAACATCTTGCGTACAGGCGGCAGACTATAATCATGCTGCACCTGCCACGTTTGGTTGTCTGCATGGATTGTGATATGGAGGTCTCTCGCTTTTTCCTGGGGAAAGTACATCCACATCGCAAAAACATTGTGGAACAGGGGTTTCGTCAGGTCCAGCAGAGGGTGATGCCGCCCTGCAAAGGCAGGATCAAAATAAACAAGCTCGTTTGACGCTTTACGAAAGAACACATTCCCGTTATGCGCATCCCCATGTCCGATAATAGAAGGTCCGGACTGCGCCGGGTTAAGCAGCGCAATTGCCTGGTCAATCAAATCATCGAGTGTAACAGTATAGTGCTGTCCATTGATAATCCATTTCCTGCGGCGTACCTCACGCATGGAAGTTGTTCCAATTGGCAGCGTCAGGCTGACCTCCTGCCCGGATTTTCCAGGCAGTGGCCCATAGAAGCGTTCCAGGCGGCCACCTGTGAGGCGATGATAGAACAACTGGTGGATACCAGCCTTTGCGGCCTCTTCACTGGTTTGCTGGTTGAGTGCTGCCATGTAAAGTTCAAAAAGATTCTCATCAGCTTTATTCTGCGCTTTCTGTAAAGCAGCAAAATCCTCGGTTGCGCCGTTTTCGATAGTCCAGGCCACATCGAATACTGGCGGGTCTTCGACCACTTCGTAAATCAGGAGTTGTTTACCCCATTCATTGGATCGAAGGATGGGCTGGATCACCGGGTAGCCTGCCCCTGCAAGCATGGTTGAATTGTAGTATTCCTGAATCACGCTGTCCGGTTCGGTATGTGTCTTGAAAAAGAGCTGACGCCCGTCCGCAAGCTTCAGAAACCCGTTGAATGAGTTCAATGAAGTCGCCAGGGGTCTCAGTTCAACCTCAACGATATGGAGTGGAAAAATCTCACTGATAAATGTTTTTAGCAGTGCCTCTGCTCTGACTTTGTCCACAAATTGAAGGGACTGAATCTCCTGAAGCCGGTTGTCGCTCATGAGTTGAGGATTTCGTTGCGTTTGCGAATTGCCATTGCGTGCGCGGGAAAATCTTCATAATCGGCCAGTGTTGCGGTAATGCCCTGAAGCCGCTCATAACCTTCTCTTGAGAGATAGCCGATACCGCTGCGCTTCAGAAAATCCCATATGCTGACGGACGAGAAACTGCGCGCAAATCCGCCGGTTGGCAGGATCGCGTTCAGCCCCAGGCTGTAGTTGGAGATTGGGATTGGGGTCAGCGCACCGAGCAGTATTTCTCCCGCGTTTTTGATCTTTTGTACCGTGACGAATGGCTCCTCGGTCAGAATCTCTAAATGCTCTGGGGCATACTCATTTACGAAGCGAATCGACTCTTCCAGGCTGTCGGTCAACATGACACCGCCGTAATTGGACAGTACGTTGGTCACAAAGTTCTGCCGCCAGTCTGGCAGTTCCCGAATATAACCTGGCAGGATTTCCAGAGTCTGCTCGGCGACCTGCCGGCTGTGGGTGACAAGAATAGCCGCTGATTCGGGTCCATGTTCAGCCTCAACCAGCAAATCCAGAGCAGCCAGGCGCGGATCAGCATGTTCATCTGCCAGTATGATGGCTTCGCTGGGGCCGGCCGGCAGCCCGACATCAATCGTGCCGTATAATAGGCGCTTGGCGGCAGAAACATACGCATTACCCGGGCCAATGATTTTATCCACTTTGGGTATGGTTTCAGTGCCAAATGCCAGCGCGGCGACGGCCTGAATACCGCCGACTACATAAATCTCGTCCACCCCACAGACCTCGGCAGCAACCAGTGAGGCGGCGTCGGCTGTACCTTGTTTGGTGGGCGGGGTCACGATCACAATGCGTGATACGCCGGCGACTTTTGCGGGAGTAGCCAGCATCAGCATAACAGAAGGAAACGCCCCCTTGCCACGCGGTACATACAACCCTGCGCTGGCAACGGGTGTGATTTTTTCGCCAGCCAGAATGCCCGGTTGGACTTCTGTAAACCACATCGGTTCTGGCAGCTGCTCTTCATGAAAATGCCGAATATTCGCGTGTGCTTGCTCAATCGCTGCGACGACATCAGCCTGGACATTGGCACGTGCTGCCTTAAAATCGTCTGGTGTGACACGCAGCATGTGCTGCTCGAACACTTCGGTGTCGAACTCTTTGGCATACTGGACAACCGCCAGGTCGCCGCTTTCACGAACATGGTCAATGACTTTTTGCGCCAGTGGAAACAACGAACGAATATCGGTCTCCGCGCGCCGCATAATTCGAGCCAGGGCATTTGGCTCCAGATTGCTGAGTTCCCAGAATTGGATCATATCGGTGATTCGCCTTTCATCAATCATTATTCTGAGATGGTGCGTTCCAGGCTGCGGGAGCGCTGTCGTGTACCATCCCAGCGAATATCGGGGATCAGGAGGTGTTGATAGACCCTGATATGCCTGGATTGCGGTATCAGAGCGGCAAGCATCACTCGGATTTCTGGCTCAATGTCATGAGTGGGTCTGTAACCCAGTTCAATGAGTTTTTGCCGGTCCGGGTTGTAATAGTGGTTTTCCGCCTCTTTACGAGGGTTATCGAAGTTCTGAACAGGAATGTTCAGGCCATATTCCCCCGCCACTTGCTGAACTATATGAGCCAGTTCTTCGATACTATAGCACGCTTCAAACTGGTTAAATACACGATACTCCCCGGCTTCAGGCGGATTTTCGATTGCAATCGTTATACATTGCAGCGAGTCGTTCAAGGGCAGAAAGCCGCGTTTCTGGTTTCCTGCTCCATAAATGGTCAATGGGTGATTAATGACCGCCTGGCAGCAAAACCGGTTGATCACCGTGCCAAAACACTGATCAAAATCCAACCGGGTATTGAGGCGCATATCAGGTTGCGTGTGCGAACCAAATACCACGCCCTGCATAATGTCCGTTGAACGCAGGCCCCAAATTCTGCACGCGAACAGCGTGTTGTGGGAGTCGTGTACCTTGCTCAGATGGTAAATGCTGCCGGGTTGACGAGGAAAGGGAAGTGTCGCGGTACGGCCTCTGAATTCAACTTCAAAAAACCCTTCAGGAATGTCGAGGTCTGGCGTACCGTATTCTCCCATAGTTCCGAGTTTGACCAGATGCGCTTCAGGACAGCTTTCTTTAATGGCCCAGAGCAGGTTGAGGCTGCCAATAACGTTGTTCTGTTGTGTATAAGCGCTGTGGGCCGCATCAATCATGGAATATGCCGCTGACGGCATCTCCGCAAGATGAACAACCGCGTCTGGCTGGAAGTCTCTCAGGGCTTTTTTCAGGTGTTCGTAATCGAGAAGGTTTCCGTCTGTAAAGTGGAGTCTGGCACCGAAATGTTCGTCAAATGCCTGAAGACGGTCATTAATACCTGCTATGGGGATGGCAGTGCTGCCACCTGCTTCTGTAACCCATGTGCGTCGGAGTAGTGCGTCTATTCCGCCTATGGTGTGACCTCTTGCCGCCAGATATTGAGCAAGAGGCCAACCCAGGTAGCCGTCAACGCCAGCGATGAAAACTTTCACCTTTTTTCCTTGCTGGGAGACAAGATCGGTTCAATTTGGCTTATTCAACAGCGAGCTGAGTACGGAGAACGGGCTGAAATTCCTGTAAGTAACCTTCGACTGCCAGCAGTTCGGCATTCAGGATGCTGCAACCCGCAGCGCCGCGAATAGTATTGTGGGCCAGCGCCGCAAACTTGTACCCAAGTATGGGGCATTCTCGCAGCCGTCCAACAGTCGTAGCCATACCATTACCCGCGTTACGGTCCCGTCGAATCTGAGGACGATCAATCTGCGTGAGATACTGAACAGGCTGCAAAGGCGCGCTCGGAAGCTGCGGAACCGGATCAGGCCCTCTGAATGATTCCCACGCATCAATAATCTCATCAAAAGCCGGCTGTGTGGCTAACTGGACAGACAGGTTTACAAGATGACCATCGACTACCGGAACCCGTGTACAGGTTGCGCCAGCCACTGCATTGAGCCATTCCACGCCGTTGTCTTTTAATCTGCCGAGCATCTTGAGCGGTTCGGTTTCCATCTTGCCTTCGTCGCCGCTCACATACGGGATCACATTGTCGATAATATCCAGTGAAGCAACACCGGGGTAGCCTGCCCCACTGATTGCCTGTTCACTCACCATATGGATCTTCTCGATCCCGAACTGGCGCAGCGGAGCAAGGGCCATCACCACAGGCATACTCGTACAGTTAGAATTGGCAACCAGTGCGCCGCTGGTCCAGCCACGCTGAGAACGCTGCACATCAATCAGGCGCACATGGTCCGCATTGGCTTCTGGCAGCAGCAGGGGCACATCTTCTACCATTCGATTAGCGGAAGCATTCGTGCAAACCACATGGCCGGCAGCAGCCAGTTCAAATTCTCGCGGGTTCGCCGCTTCTTTGGGTAAAGCAGAAAATACCAGCAGTGAGTCGATCTGGTCATCCAGAGCCTTGACCCGCAGATTAGCAACGGATTCGGGTGGGCCGCCGTCCAGAACCCAGTTGGTGATTTCACCGTAAAGCTGCCCGGCACTGCGACTCGAACCGATCACTTCAGCCACCCGGAACCAGGGATGATTCTCGAGAAGCTGGACAAAGCGCTGCCCGACTGCGCCTGTCGCACCCAGCACTGCAACATTGAGTTTTTCCATTTTGCTGCCTCGCTTACAGACTAAATGCCCACCCACTGTCGATCTGTTTTCACGGCGGGATATGATCCCAGCATTTTGACAAAAGAAGCGCGCTGCAACAAGCGTGTCAGGGCTTCCTGCACTTTGGTATCCTGCCAGTGCCCCTCAAAATCCAGAAAAAAAACAGGCTCCCAGGGGCGGTTACGGCGCGGCCTCGACTCAATTTTGGTCAGGTTAATATTCTGCGCGGCAAATTCACCCAGACAATCATAAAGTGCAGAAGGGTTATTGCGTGTAGCAAATACCAGCGAAGTTTTATTGTATTCTCCACGCGCCGGGTCGTCATTCCCAACAACAAAAAAGCGTGTAAAGTTAAACTCGACATCTTCGATTTGTGTATCGATAATATCCAGATCATACAACTCGCCGGCCAGTGAAGTGGCAATCGCCCCGGTAAGAGGTTCGGGGTTGGCAGCCAGGTCTTTCGCGGCTCCCGCCGTGTCATACCAGGGGATACCTTCCAGATTATTGCGCTTCAGATAGCGTTCGCACTGCGCCAATGCCTGGGGATGAGATCGAACACACTTCAAATCTTCCAGTTTTGTGCCACGCGGTGCCAGCAAGGCGTGATGCACATGCAGAATTACATCCGCCTGAATACGCAAATCAGAATCCATCAGCAGTTCATAAGCCTTGCTGACAGCCCCGGCCAGAGCATTTTCAACCGGCAGCATTCCATAAGCAATCATGCCATTGCCGGCAATCGCTTCAAACAAATCGGTCAGATTCCGGCAGGGGTAAACATCGACGGAGTCACCAAAATGCTGTCGCACGGCCAGCTCAGAATTTGCACCATGTACACCCTGAAAGGCAACGACCTTGCGCAAGCGAATGTCTCCTCTGTTGAGTGTGGTGAAGAGTTACCTGAACAGCGCGAAATCGTAACACACACACAATTGGCAAGTCAACACTGTGATGCGGTCTTTTGATTTCATTTGACAATCGCTTATCAACAATGATAAACTTTTTTCTGATGAATACTAGAAATATTCATGGGGAGTTGACAATCATGCAACAAA
>CAZKIB010000016.1:22266-28746 GCA_964552425.1 uncultured Anaerolineaceae bacterium
CTCGACATCCTCAAAGCGCATGGTGAAGCTACCGTTGACGAAATTGTTGCCGAGCTTCAGCAGCGCAGGGGCAAAGAGATTACGGCTGTTACGGTGCGCCACCACATTATGTGCCTGCAAAAAGACAATATGATTGCGACACCCCAACTGAGACATCGCAGTTCACCGGGCAGGCCCCAGCATGTTTACACGCTGACCGATCAGGCAGCTGGTCAATTCCCGAATAACTACCAGCAGCTCGCAGCCGGTCTGTTGCAAGAAATTCAGGAACATTTGCCGCCAGATGGCGTAAACGTGATTCTCGAAGGTGTTGCCCGGCATATGGCACATGATGCGAGTATCCCGGACGCTCCCTTGGAGGAGCGTCTCGACATGGTGGTCGAGTATCTGAATACACGGGGTTATGAAGCCCACTGGGAGTCGCTGGAAAGTGACTATATGCTCTACACGACTAATTGTCCTTATCATCAGGTTGCGAAAGCGACTCAAACTCTCTGTGAAATGGACTTGCGTCTAGTCGCTTCCCTTTTGGGGGTTGTGCCGCGCCGGATGATGCACATTATGGCTGGCGCGGACGCATGTGCGTATCTTATTCCGCATGATTCTAAATCGGTGTAGCTGCTCGATAATAATTATAATGATCGATTTAATTGACTTCATTACTGGCAGATGCTAGAATCTGGATAATCTGAGCATAATTTTTGAGGAGAGCCTGTCATGGCTGTAAATGAATTCGTGGAAACCTCTGTATTGACAGTAACGCCAACAGCAGTCAGTATGATTCGTTCGCTGCTTGAACAGCGGCAGATACCGAATTATGCTCTGCGGGTATTTGTGTCTGGCGGTGGATGCTCAGGGATGCAGTATGGTATGGCGTTTGAAGAAACGCCTAAGGATTTTGACCGTGTGGTTGAAGTTGATGGTGTTCGGCTGATCGTGGATCCAACCAGCATCATGTATCTTGAAGGCGCTACGATTGATTTTGTGGATAGCCTGATGGGTGGCGGTTTCCGCATTGATAATCCGAATGCTGTTTCTACGTGTGGTTGTGGTCATTCTTTCCGTTCATCAGGTGATGAAGGTGAAACTGCTGCTGGTTGTGGTACTTGCAGTCACTGAATTTAGCGTCGAAAAGAACTGACGACCAACCCAAGTAAGCCGCCTGCGCCTAGTAGTATGATTGGGAAGATCGGTGGCATGCTGTTTGGAACATTCAAGGGTGATGTTTCGGGGTTGGTCGTTGGTATTAGAATATCCTCTGTTGGTGCTAGTGCTGCAAAATCCGCTGGATAGGTGAAGGTTGGCAGAACCTCTGGGTCTTCTGCGAGTCCAATTCCTGGTTGTGTGCTGATCTGCTCTGGCGCGGGTAGTACACGTGATAGTGCTGTTGAAGTTAGTACGCCGCCGGGTGTTTGGGTGACTGCGATTTGTGTTTGTGTGGCTGCTTCGGCCAGCGGGTCTGTTGTTGGAAGTGGTTCCACGCTTAAATCTGGTATAGCGTTAACATCCCCGATAATGTCTACTAATTCGTCAAATACCCATGCCCTTCCGTTGGGTGACAGGTCATATTGGAATTGTAACCAGCGGAAGTAGCGTCCTAGTACCGGATAAAATTCCCCATTGCGAATTGTGCCGAGACGTTCGGCTTCGATGTCCGGTTCAGATCGGACATTGACTTCACCGGCGCTTGTTTTGGGTTCAAGCATGATTGCTGTTTGGGTTGCTGTTCTTGTGATAGTAGGGGAAGAAAGAATTTCTATGTCATGATCTGCTTGTGATGGAATGACTATGCGAATCGGCGTTGAGGTAATTAACTCCTGCGCGTTCGCACGGCTTCCGATCATAGTCCACAAGCATAGTAAAACCACCAGCCTGAACCCACTAATGTTAATATGCCGCAACGCTCAACCTCATCATCAATCTGACCTATCAGCGAACTATTATACCATCAGCGCCAACTGACAAGATTGTCTGTCGTCAAACGACCCTGTTCCGCGATTCGCCGTTCGTTCCCATTGATCAAAAATCCCTGGTATTCCTGACCGACCAACCACCAAGAACAAGAGAGGGTTTGGAGACTTCCGCTAAACACGCCGTACAATCCGCGGGAAGCCATTCCCCATTGTAACGGCGCGCGATGTAAACATGCGTGCCATTTGAAAAACCACCTTCGCAGGAGGGTCGCCCCAGCCGGTCTCCCACATTTACAATGCTGTCTTCAGCGATCCGACCATCTGTGGCAAGATGCAGATAAAGAATGCTCCAGCCGGTTGACTCATCCCCGTCACCGTCCAGATCAAGAATGACCACGCCATCGGCGGTTCGGGCAATCACACCGTTTGCGGAAGCTGTAACCCAGTGTTCGGACACATAGCAGGACGAATCCACTTCGGTAAGGTCGTCCGGTGGGGCAAAATCAATAGCAGCCCAGGCGCTCCCACTCCCCCACCCGCCGTGCGGCCCCCCTGTGAACAACCACACTTCGTCAGAAGAAAATGGTAAGGTTAGCGACGGCTGTTCAATCCCTATCGGAACGAGTGGGTCTACAGCTCCTGCGAAAGGATCGCCAAAATACTGCACATAAGTCTGGTAGACCCCGGCAGAACTGCTGTCTATCTGCCAGCCAAGATAGTCATTGAATTGGCTCAGCATATATTGCAGGCCAATTGTCCCCGCGTTCAGGCCAGAAGCAAAACCCAGGCGTTCGCCATCTTCAAATGTCATGGTAGATAAACCTCGATACTTCCACCCGTAGTAACCCGCGTTTAACTGATCCGCTGCCCAGGTCAACTGTCGATAAAGACCATTCCGGTCAAACCCAAGCGGAGAAGCCTCTGCACCCAGTGGATAAGTACGCAGTTCTTCAGAGGGATTCAGATCAGTTAACCAGCCCGCCCGATATTCCAGGAGAGTCAGCAGCAGACGCGCATCCACACTGAATTCCAGTGACACCCGCTCAACAACCGCCGCAGCGCTAAGTACGTCGCCATTCACGGTGTCAATCGCTGTGCGGATGTATCCAGATTGATTGGCGACAAACTGATTCACATCAAAATCCTGACTGCCAGGCCCGCGCACAAGCCGGCTGTCCGGTATAATCTTGAAACTCAACGAGGCTTCATCGGGCGGCTCTGGTAGCTGAAGCACCTGTCCCACAGCCAGCAGATTGGCGTCCAGCAGGCTGTTGAGCGCCAGCAACGTCTCCACTGAAACGTTATTGGCCGCAGCAATTGCCGAGAGTGTATCCCCGGCCTTCACCACATATTCTCGCGGGGCATTACCTCCCCCCTGGCGGGTAGGGTCAGGTGTGGGCTGGCTCAGACTGGCGGAAGGTATGACCGGGGTAGGCGAACCGACCATCGCAGGCGTAAACATACCGTTCAATTGAGGGTTCGGCGTTTGAGTGATAACGATAATCTCAGGTCGAGAGCGTAAGCACGCGGTCAGAGTCAGTACCAATACCAGGTATAACAGTCGAGGCATACACGCTCCCCAGGGTGTTGTCAGCCAAAACTCCAGATGCCCACGACCCCCTCAGCCACCGCGAGAGGAATACTCCCGGCCTGCGAAGTATCCAGCAGATTAATGACCGGCCCACTTGAAGTGACTTCACTGTAAATCAGATGGCGGCTGTCTGGTGACCACACCCGATGGCTTTGGGCAAACTGGTCAAAATACTGCATCAGGTACACGGTTTCCTGTGTCGGGAAGAATGATCCGAACTGTTGAACAGCGCCTTCATTAACGTTCAGCACCGACCACGCGATCCCCACAGACGGACTTTCCTGAACTGCGCGCCGCGCGCCGCTTCGCGCACTGAACGAATCGGGTGGCGCTGCCAGAGTGAGATAAGCGACCCGTTGGCTGTCGGGGGACCAGAAAAATGAGATGACCCCGGTTGTGGGACTGCGAGCAACAACCTCGGCTGTCACCGCATCAACCACCACCAGCGCTCCAAATCCCTGTGCGGTCTGTTCCCGGTAGGCAATCCGATTACCATCAGGTGACCACTGAAACGAAAGCAGTCCGGTAAAACCTTGTGCCAGGGTCTGATTTTCATCTTCACCGACAATCATAAGATCGGTGGTGTTATCGTCAGAAATTGTACCAAACAACAGCCGGTCGTCTACCGGGGACCATGCCGGAGCCAGGATAAACCCAGGGATTTGCTCCAGAGTACGGGTGACACGGTCTTCGCCGGCGTCATAAATATCAAAGCGCTGGTTATTCCGCTGCCATAACATGCGGCTGCCATCGGGACTCCAACTGTAATAGAAAGGCGGCCCACCTAAACCGGCTGTCAGATTGAGGACCTCTTCGAGTCCATCCCGCACCAGTTCGACAAACATGCCGCGCGCGGAACTGCTGAACAGGATTGCCAGATCGCGGCAGCGTTCAGCCAGCGCACAGTTTCCAGGTGACCAGTACGCATAATTAAATAACTCAGGTCCACTATAAACAAGATCGCCCTGTGTCTGCCCGTCCTGGGAGATATAAGCGCCCGTAAATAAGTTCCCATCTTCGAGATAGGTACTGAAATAAGCCAGCCGGCCATCGGTTGACCAGGTGGGCCACTGGTAGCGGCGCAGTTCTCCGGCATCTTCCGTAAGCTGAACCTGACTGTCATCAGCGAGGTTCAGCGTATAAATATTATAGTCTGTACCGACGAAAGCAACACGGCCAGGCAGTGCAGGCAGGTTATCATCCTGTGCATGAACACTGGAGATACCCAGCAATGCGATGAACAATACCCTGAATACGCCAAAGACTGTTTTACGCATAATCTATCACTCCACTATCTATAAATCACGGTCAATTTTGATTGTATACTATTCCAGAAGTCGATGATATAACAGTTCGTCATCATACGGATTCGGCGATAATCAGGAGTATGTTCCACATGGCCTCACAGCAGGAATTGGATCAGTTATTCACAACAATGGCTGCGAATTTTGACCCCTCCAAAGCCGAGGGGGTGAATGCAACCATCCAGTTTGACCTGAGCGGTGAAAATGGTGGCCTGTACTGGGTCAGGATGGCGGACGGTAAAGCGGAAAGTGGCGCCGGACAGGCCCAGAACCCCAACATGACCCTTAGAGCCGCTGCGGACGATTGGGCCGCTGTAGTCAAAGGTGATCTTAACCCCATGCAGGCGTTCATGAGCGGCAAGCTCAAAATTCAGGGGGATATGGGACTCGCCATGAAGCTGCAATCGCTGCTCGGCTGAGATCCACCGTAATTACTGGAATCACAAATGCCCGGCAGAACCGGGCATTCTTTTGCAGTGCGACAAATCTGGCTCAGTCGTCCAGATCAAAGTCAAAGTCCTGACCCGCCAGAGAAGCGCTGCCGATGGCCTCGTCGATGGCCTCCAGCAGATCGTCATCCTCATCTTTTTCGGCTTCATCGGCCAGCGCGCCAAGCACTTTCAGGGCATAACGTCCACCAATTTCACCCAGAGACCAGATTGCGACTTCCTTGATCTCACGATCATGCCCCTGCGCCAGCCGCGCAAGGTGCGGAACCGCTTCTTCGATTTCCAGTTCACCACTCGCGCGGGCAGCTTCATACCGAATTTCGGGATAGACACTTTCAATCTCGCGCAGCACAATGTCGTTCCAATGATGATCGTAAGTCCGCCCCATTGCGAAGACTGCGCTCGCCTGCATCAACGTCTCTTCACTCTGATAAGCTTCGGTAATCGCATCATGGACAATCTCATGACTACAATTTGCGATGGATTCCAACGAGCGCCGGCGAACTTCCAGATCTTCGTCCGCATCAGTCAACAGATTAACGACCGCGTCCTGCGCTCGGACGGTTTCCGCTTCTGGCAGGTCACCCAGCTCACCTGCCAGAATAAACCGGCCCAACGCTCCGGCGGCAGTCGCGCGGACCAGAACCGCCTCATCCCACTGCGCAATATCGATCAGCCGATCCATAAAGACCAGTGTATCGTCTTCCCACAGCAGATCAATCGCAGCAGCACGCACTTCTGGCTCATCGTCGTCGAGCGCCAAGAGACCGAGCGCATGGTAATCCATCTCAAAATTTGCCTCGGCAATATCGACAAGCTGTTGCAGGAGCTTCTCTCGATATTCGGCAGGAAGCGTGACCCACACCTCACGCACACGCGGCAGCGCCTCCGGCATCAGGCCCGAAAGGCCGTAGAAAATCGTCGCGCTAGCAGCCCCTTCGACATTGGTTTGCAGCGCCTGCAACGTGGTATCCAGGTCGGGCTGCTCACGCAAACGCTCGACATCGTCATCATCGTCCAACAGATCGTAGAAGTCTTTCATTCACTCCTCCCCTATGGAAGCAAGTTCGTTACCGGGTTTAGCACATCATTCAAAAACGCAATTGCCATCAGTGAGAGCAGCAGTGCCATACCGATCAGATGTATAATGCTCTCACGCTCTGGCGCGATAGGCCTGCCTCGAACCATCTCAATAAGCACGAAGACAATCCGCCCGCCATCGA
>CAZKIB010000016.1:28767-29912 GCA_964552425.1 uncultured Anaerolineaceae bacterium
AGCGCGATACTGATCACCGCGATGTAATTCAGGATCACCACCGGCTGGTTCTGTTCAATACTTTGCTGCAAGAAGACACCACCAAACTGGCTGATTGCCAGGGGACTCATCACACGAGCTTCTTCAGGGCTGAGACTGCCCGCAATCAGGTCGCCCGGCAAACGCACCAGTGTATCGAGAAAGAAACCGATGCGCTCAACACTAAAGCGCACAGCTTCACCCAGTGGCAGTGGCACAATCGCCTGCTGCAAGCCACCTTCTACCAGAACTACTCCCGGTATTGGATTCCCATAGGCAGGCACAATCCCGATGCCAATAGCGCCCTGCCCCTGCGGTGGGTCTGTTCTCGGAACCAGAGAAATGTCGATTGTTTCACCACCGCGCAGCACCGTGAGGGTAATCTCGTTTCCGAGATTTGCCTGCGTGCGTTCAGGTAGTTCATCAAAACTGGCAAATGATTCCCCATTGAACGCGACAATCACATCATCGGCCTGAAGCCCCGCTGTCTGTGCGGGAGAGTCCGGCGCAATGCTGGAAATGAACACGTAACTTTCCGGGGCATTCAGATTCTCTGGTATGAAGCTGACTTCGAAGGTTTCATCCTCGCGCTGAACAGCCAGTATGACCTCTCTGTCTTGCGCCTGCTCAAGTAGTTCAGTGAATTGTCCGGCGTTCTCAAAGTAATTGCCATCAATCGTTTCGATCAGGTCCCCAGGCAGAATACCCGCCTCAGCTAACGGCGAGTCTGATGCCAACTGTATGACACCAGCACTACCACCGACGATGGTTGGAAGACCCATCAGACCGATAATTGTGAACAATACAATCGCGACCAGCAGGTTAGACAGCGAACCTGCCGCCAGGAAAAAGACACGAGCCAACGGCCTGGCCTCATTTACCGACATAATCTTGCGCACGCCGCGTGCCCGCAAGCGCGCCCGTTCGGTACTCAGCACATCGTGACTCGCCTCAGCCTCTATATCGGCTGATCGCAGTCTTTCTTGAACAAGCTGCCGGTCACGCGCCACTTCATCATCGTTGACCGGACGGACAAAATCTTCGCCCAATGGGCGTACAAAGCCCCCAATCGGCAGCCAGTTGAGCGTGTATTCAGTCTCACCGAGCGTAAACAACGTCAACATACG
>CAZKIB010000016.1:30070-47445 GCA_964552425.1 uncultured Anaerolineaceae bacterium
CATCCATCCACACCCTTGATTTTACCAACTGTCAGATTGGCATTATACTGGCCTGTTGAAGATGCGAGCAAGCCTGCCAGAACTTATACTCATGGTTTCTTTACATGGGGCAGAGTATTGACAGGGCTGACATGCGCCAGCTTACATCCCTTCAGAATTTCTAACACAGATATTATACAACGAGGAAACCTGTCCTCGTTACGGCATTATCATCTGTTAATTGTCCCGTGCTGTGAGCCGGATATATAATTCACTCTGTACCCATAAAACTCGTCAGGAGTACACGTTGCAAGCTGTAATTGGACTTCTTCGAACCATGCGTCCACACCAGTGGACAAAAAATGTGGTCATTTTCGCCGGACTGGTATTCGACGGCCAACTGACGATAATGGGTTCGCTTCTGCGGGTTATCGCAGGATTTATACTGCTGTGTTTCGTCGCCAGCACTATTTACATTATCAATGATCTGGTCGATATTGAGGCAGACCGGCAGCACCCTCGCAAAAAAAACCGCCCTTTGCCCTCCGGCCAGCTTCCACAAAATATCGCTGTAGCAGCCGCCTTTGTAATCCCGGTTGTATCTCTCATCGCAGCCTTTCTGCTGAACCCGGAATTTTCAGTGGTCCTCGTCATATACTTTGTTCTCCACATCCTGTACTCCTTCTGGCTCAAGAATGTCGTCATTATCGACATCCTGACGATCACAGCTGGGTTTGTCCTGCGCGTGGCCGCCGGCGTTGTCATTGTGGATGTCGCTAATTTCTCGCCCTGGCTGTACGCCTGTACTGGCTTGCTTGCCCTCTTCCTGGCGATTGGCAAACGCCGGCAGGAGCTGGTCATGCTTGCCGAGAATGCGCAAAACATCCGTGTTACCTATAAGGACTACAATCTTCCCTTGCTTGACGAGATGCTTCGATTTGTCACCAGTGGAACCTTTATCGCTTACCTGCTGTATACCGTCCAGGCAGATACCATTCGGGTCGCCAACACGAATCTGGCACTTATCACGGTGCCGTTTGTACTCTACGCGCTTTTCCGCTATATGTATCTTATTCAGGTTAAGGATGAGGGCAGCGCGCCGGATGAAGTGCTGCTGCGGGATCGCCCCCTGCTCATATCAATCGTCCTGTGGGGCCTGACTTTCCTGACCATTCTGTACCTGCCGAACGTTATTTCGTAAATCACGATGCAGCAGTTCAGCGCGCCCGCCAAAATAATCATGCTCGGCGAACATGCCGTAGTCTACAACCAACCGGCGATTGCGGTCCCGGTCAGCGAGCTTCGCGCTTACGCCAGTATCATGCCCAACGAGACTGATGAACCGGGTCTGCTCATTACTGCCCAGGACCTCAATCAGACATTCCGGTTCACAGGACATAACCCGGACAATTCCCTGTCTTTTGTCGTCGAAACCATCCTGAGCAATCTTGGCGCGAAACCGCCGGATGCAACCATCCGATTGCACTCTCAGATTCCGCTAGCCAGTGGGCTTGGCAGCGGTGCGGCGATCACGACGGCCTTGACTCGTGCGCTCGCTGCTGCTTTGAACATCGCGATTAACCACGAACAGTTGAACGCCATCGTCTACGAAGTTGAAAAACAGTATCATGGCACACCAAGTGGTATTGATAACACAGTTGTGGTCTACGAACGACCCGTGTTCTTCGTGCGGGACCATCCCATTGAACGGCTGACAGTCCACTCCCCTTTCCATTTCCTGATTGCTGACACCGGCATCACCGCGCCAACCAAAACATCGGTGGGTGATGTGCGCAAACTCTACGAAGCCGACCCAACCACCATCCAGCATATTCTGGATTCGATTGGTACACTCGTTCGTGCCGGACGATCCGCTTTAGAGAACGGTGAGGTTGATAAGCTTGGGCAGCATATGAATCGCAATCACGAGCTTTTACAGCAGCTTACCGTATCCTCTGATGAACTTGACCAGTTGGTCACAACCGCGCGCCTGTCTGGTGCGTCAGGGGCTAAACTTTCCGGCGGTGGCCGAGGCGGTAATATGATCGCGCTGGTTACAGAAAACACCGTAAATGCAGTTCACCAATCACTCCTCACAGCCGGGGCAGTACGTGTTTTGCACACGGTGCTTGCCTGATGGTCAGGTTCGCGGTGATGGTCTTGAACTCAATTCATCGACCAGGGTATTGACGCTCCACACGACCAGCGTGATCGCCATACCCGGTGCCAAACCTATCCAGGGTGCAGTGCGGAACGCAGCCCGCCCTTCCGCCAACATCACGCCCCAGTCCGGTGTCCCCGGCTCATTGCCCAGCCCAAGAAAACTTAACGCAGCTCCATTGAGCAGCACATAACTAAAAATCACGCCCAGATACGCCAATACAGTAGGGAGTGTACCGGGTAGAACGTGATGGATAAGAACATAAGCTGGAGATGCCCCCAGACTGATCGCCGCGTCCACAAAGCCCATTTCACGAGCCAGACGAATCGCAGACCGCGTAACATAAGCCAAAGGTGCGGCCTGTGAAACACCCATTGCAACCACCATTGCGCCAGTCCCTCGGCCCATCAATGTCAGAATAACCATTGCAATGACGAGACCCGGTATCGCCAACAATGTATTGATGAGAAAAAGATCAAACTGAAATCTCCCAATTCCCCCGACGATACCGAGCGGCAGCCCAATAAGCACGCTACAAAAAGTCGCGAGTACCGCTACAAGCAAGGTTGATCTTCCACCATGGATTACTCGACTGAGAACATCCCTCCCCAACAAATCCGTTCCGAAGGGATGCTCTGGTCCAGGAGGCTGCAACTGTGCCTCAGGGTGAGTCGTAAAAGGGTCGCTGTCGATGAACAGTGGCCCGATCAAAACCAGCCCCACCGCAAGCAGCAGCACGGTCAGAGCGCGTATCAACGGGTCACTCTGGGGTCAACCAACCGCACCACCCCATCAGCCAGGAAACTGACGACACTATAAATACCAGCAGACAAGACAACCACGCCGAGCACGACAGGGTAATCCTGCTGGAACACCGCATCCAGAAGCAACCGTCCAATGCCGGGGCGCACAAACAGAGTTTCTGTTATCACAGTGCCGCTTAACAAAAACCCGGCTTGCAGGGCAATCACAGCGACGACGGACGGCAGGACGACCCGGAACGCATGGACACCAATCACCCAACGTTCGGGCAAACCTTTGGATCGGGCAGTACGCACAAAGTCTTCAGCAAGCGCGGCGGACAGGTTCGATTGGGTCACACGCGCGATCACACCCGATGTATGGAATCCAAGCACTGCGACAGGCAGAACAAGCTGGCTGAGGCGTCCAGCATCGGCAGATGGCAGCAGTCCCAGTTGAACTGTAAACACATAAATCGCGATGGTTCCGGTCCAGTAAATGGGCATACTCAACGATAAATTGGTTATGAACCGGGTCAGCCTTGAAAGATGCAGAAGTGTCAGCGCAGAAGTGATTCCCAGAAGAATACCGGTACTGCTGGCGATAAGAAGCGCGCTGGCGGCCAGTGTCAATGTGGGCGGCATATTCCTCAGAATGGCGTCAGACACCGGTTCACCACTGAGCAGCGACATACCCAGGTCTCCGCGCAGCAAGCTGGCAATAAAACGACCATAGCGCACAATCACAGGGTCAGTCAGCCCCAGCGCAGCCCGACGCTCGGCAATGATGTCCGCGTCTACCCCGCCGCGAGCAAGCTGTGATTCAATCGCATCGCCCGGCAGCACAGCCAGCGCGAAAAATCCAAGTGTCGCGGCAGCCCAGACAGTCAACAGGCCCGCAATGATTCTGTTCAGCACAGACCACATTAACTCGCTACAACCACTGCCGCATTGTTCAGCAGTGGGAACCAGCCATACGGATCAAAAACAAGCCCGGTAATGCCCGCGCTGCTGGCGTTCAGATTGACCTGATCGCGAATTGGCAGAATCAGCGCCTCCTCCATAATGATTTGCTGAACGCGCGCATATAGCCCAAAACGCACATTAGGGTCAATCAGTCTCTTAGCTTCCAGAAGCATGTTGTCCAGCGCTTCACTGGAATAACCGGTCCAGTTATTGGCCCCGTCCGTCATAAAGAAGTCGTTCAGAAACACCGGGTCGATACCATAGGTATTGAATGCGATCAGATTATATTCGCCCGTTTGCGCCGCATCCAGCAGCGCGCCGAAGGTAGGCACTGGTGTCAGAACCGTCCGAACGCCAATGGTGCGCCACTGATCCTGAAGCAGTTCCGAAACCTGTGGCAGAAGCCCCCAGGGCGGAACAATCACGTCTATCTCAACCGTAACCCCACCGACATCCAGAAAGCCATCATTGTCACTATCTGTGTATCCCGCCGATGCCAGCAGGGCCTGCGCCTGATTAATATCGAAAGCGTACAAACCTTCAACGGTCCGATCATAAAACAGGGTATTCGCGGTCAACGGCCCCCACCCTACCGGTGAAAACTGCTGGAAAACCGCGTCGATAATTGCGTTGCGGTTGGCTCCGAAAATCAACGCCTGCCGTACGCCCCGGCTGTCTGTTGGAAAACGGGCTGTATTAAACAGGAATTGCAGTGGCTGCCCCGGAATGTCCTGTGGCAGCAGTTGAATCGAACTGTTGCCGGTTAACGCGCGCGCGTCTGTCGGCAGCAGTTCCCCCATTACCTGGGCCTCACCACTCTCCAAAGCGAGTATTCGCGTGGGCGGGTCTGTGAAAAATCGGAACTCAATTTCGTTAATCGACTGTTCTGTCGGCGCTGTGTAAAAGGCTGGCCCCCAGGCATAATCTTCATTACGGCGCAGGACAATCCGTTCTCCCGGCACAAATTCCACAAATCTGAAGGGACCTGTACCTACCTGGTTGAACTGATAGCGGTTATTCGAGTACTGGCTGAGGGCGGTGGGGCTGGCGATACCCAGATAGACCTGTGCCAGCGAATCCAGCAGAGGGCTGTACGGCTCCGACAGCAGCATCTGGATGGTATAATCGTCCAGCAGTTGATACCCTGTATAGGGACCTAGCAAAAATGACGCGAGCTGAGAAGCGGTTTCCGGCGCAGTAATGCGGTCCAGATTGGCCGCGACAGCCGCCGCGTTAAAGGGTGTATCATCATGAAACTTCACGTCCTGGCGCAGATTGAAAGTGTATACCAGACCATCTTCCGAAATGGTCCACTGCGCTGCCAGTCCGGGAATGATTTCGCCGGTTTCGGGGTCCCGGTAAACCAGTGTGTCGTAAACCTGACGAAGCGGAATACCAAGTTCAGATGAACGATTGATGTGCGGGTCAAAACCGCTTGGCTGCAACGTTAAGCCATAAATGATCCGATTTGAGGCGCTGCCCTGGCTTCCGGTTTCTTCCAATGATGGCAAACAGGCGCTGAGAACAATGAGAATGACGAAGAACGACAATCTGAGCGGCAGCATTGCTGGCCTTTCCGTCCAATTTTCTTATAATATTAACGATCAACCGCCTAAACAGGTATAGCAAATTGTCCAGATACAGTTCCCGGCTCATCACCCCGCCATCCGAAGATGAGGAGATTTATCCCTATCGTCGGGTGTGGACCAGCATCGCCATTGAAATGAGCATCTTTTTCGGTATCGTGGTCACGCTGTTTGTGATAACCCGGTTCGTGACCATCCCAGCGCCTTTGCAGCAGCCCTTTAATCTCGTGATTGTCTTCATTCCTGTGGGTTTATGGCTCATCTTTTCATGGTGGCGCGAACGTTTTGTGCCACGTCCCCGTCAGCAGCTTTTTGCTGTTGTAATCATCACAGGACTGGTTGCCAGAGCAATTGGTGTGCCCATCGTACAGGATGTTTTCCAGATTAACCGCTGGCTTCCACTGGAAAGCGCGATCAACCGCATTATTGGTTATTCCTTCACACTGGGGCTGGTTCAAGCCTTTCTGTTGTATCTGATTCTGCGCTATACAATCTGGCCCAACCAGTTTCGTGTACGGCTGGACGGTGTGGCTTATGGTACAGCCAGCGGCATCGGTTATGCCACCATAGTCAATCTGGATTTTGCGCTGTCCACCGTCTCCAACCCGCTGGCAACCGCCATAAACTCCTTCAATCAGGTTGCCTTGCTGATGTGCATCGGTATCATCGTAGGTTATGGTCTGGCGGAAGTCACCTTTAATCCCCAGATTTTCCCGGTCCTGCCGGCCTCAACAGTAGCGTTAGCTGCCTTCGTCCCCGGAACGGCCATTCCATTAATCGCCGGTCTCGCAAATACCAGCATCAGCCCGGCCAGTCCGATCAGCACGGTCAGCCCCTTGCTCGGTTTCCTGTTATCAGTTGCGCTGCTCATTGTCACAGGTTTCATATTTTCCTTCCTGTTCAACGTCGCGGAACGCCAGGAAACTGAAGTAAAACCAGAAGAAATCGAAAGACTGCTGCCATGACTGTAATCGAAATTGTCGAACAGCAATCTGATCTTACATTTCGACAGCGTTGGAGCCATTACCTTGTATTGATTTTTAGTGGGGTGGGTTTGTTGATCGGCTTCAATTTACGCGAAAGTGTGCTGAGTGCTGCGACTCTCTACAGCAATCCACAGGCAGGCATCGCGGCAGCGTACCCACAAAACTGGCTGCTGGATGAAAATGCGGACAGTTACATTTTTTGCGTTCGTGATGTCGCCGTGACGGGTTTCAAGACTACCTTACAGGTTGCCGCGCGCCCGATCAGCTCACAGACAGATGCCCGCAATGTGTTCGACGCGCTCACACTGGAACGGGCGCAGACTTTGGCGGCCTATAGTGTCATCTCGGAACAGCCTTTTGTTCTGCCCGATGAAACAGTCAGCAGCGCCATGACTTATACATTCGTGGTCAGCGAAACCAGCCCTTTCCTCCAGAGTATCCCTGTGGTCGTTGAAGGGATTGATATTCTGGTGGTGGAACGGGGTCAGGCAATTATCGTGACTTTTTTATCAGAAGCCGATACCTTCGACACTAATTTCCCCATCCTGGAAAGATTTCTGGAGAGCCTGGAATTCTGATGCTGCGTTTTCGGTTGTTCTTCTGGCTGATTGTAATCCTGATAATTCATTCTGGCCCGACACATGCGCAGGTCGGCAGCCTGGACCTCGAACGTATTCAGCGCGCAACGGTGTTCATCATGCAGGCGCAGGTCGTCGGCAACAATCTGGTCGTCAGTTGTGTAAGCTCCGGCACCATTGTCCATCGTACCGGTCTCATCTTGACTAATGCCCACAGCACACTTCCAGGCACGACCTGTCCCGGCCAGGTCATTCTGGTTGCCTTCGCGACCAGCGTGGGCGCGCCACCTATTCCCAAATACCGGGCAGACATCACCCAGTCGAATCCGGGACTTGATCTGGCCCTGCTGCGCATTACACGCCAGCTTGATGGCCGGTTGATTGAACCCGGCACACTGACCCTGCCATTCGTTGAACTGGCAGATTCATCACAGGCAGCGCTCGACGACACCATAACGGTGGTGGGTTATGCAGGCGTTGGCAGCAGCGGCGTTGAAGTGCAGCGCGGCACAATCAGCGGCTTTGCCTTCGAGCCAGGCAGCGCCGGGCCATCCTGGATTCGCACACGGGCAGAGATTCCAGGCACAATGTCAGGTGGCGGGGCTTATAATCCTGCGGGTCAACTGGTCGGCATCCCAACAAGCGCGCCTGTCAGCAATACGCAGGCGGGTACAGGCTGCTTACCCATTCAGGATACCAATGGTGATGGTCTGGTCAACACCAGCGACATCTGTATTCCTACCAGTTCATTTATCAATTCGCTGCGCCCTTCCAACTTTGCCCAGCCCCTGCTGCGGGCTGCCTCACTGGAACTGTCAGTTGATACACCTTCACAGCCAGTCACCCGTTCCCTTTCAGCGGGGAACCCTGGCTTCAGCCGGCTGTTCTTTTCGTCATCGGTGAATGAAGCCGGGATGCCAACCAGCATCATCAGCCGCCTGCCTGCGGGCAGTAACAGCCTCTATCTGTTTTTCGATTATGTGAACATGACACCGGAAACAGTGTACGAACTGCGGGTTACAACAGATGGCATCCCCAACCAGACCTTCAGCCTTGCCCCGGTGCGCTGGAGCGGCGGGGAACGCGGCCTGTGGTATATCGGCAGCGAAAATCAGGCCTGGGCCAATGGCGTCTATGAATTTACCTTGTTTGCTGATGGGCGCACAGCCGGTAACGCACGCCTCGTGATTGGCGGAGCGGCAGAACCCGAACCCACCTTCAGCAATATTGTATTTGGTATTGTTGATAATCGCGGTACGCCGCTTGGCAATGGGTTTGTGCTTCCTGCCGGGAACATCGCCAACGCCCGGTTCATTTTCCGTAACATGCCAATTGGTACACCCTGGACCGCAATCTGGTATTACAACGGGGTAGAACTGGCGCGCACTCAGGATAACTGGTCCGAAATTGATGGCGAAAGTGGCGCCAAAACCATTCAGATCGAAGACCCCACAGGCTTACCCCCCGGTACATATCGACTGGAGCTGTATGCCGATAATCGACTCGCTTCCACTTCTGACTTTATCATTGCCGGAGCGCAGCAGGGTGTCTTTCCGCAGGTGTTCAGCGATGTCCACTTTGCGACTGCCGACAGCGTGGAAGAAGCGATCAATGCTAGCGCAGTGAGCAGTTTCACCAGTACGATTAACACCCTGTACGGTATGTTTGACTGGCAGCAGATCGCGCCCGGCACGTTATGGACACTGCGAATGACTGTGGATGGCGCTGCTTTTTTCGAGCGCACAACGCCCTGGAACAATGTCAATGCAGGTGAAAATTATCTGGTTCGCCTGAGCAGCGAACAGGGTATCCCCGATGGAACCTATGGAATCCAACTGCTCATCAATAACGTACCACTGGCTTCGGCAACCGCGCAGGTCGGCATCGGCCAACTGCCCATTGACCAGTTCGCCTCGGTTAATGGACTGCAACTGCGCGGGCGCATTTTTGACGCTGAAACGGGTCTCGGTATCCCCGGCATCTCGTTTATCGTCATTACAGAAGATTTTTCCATAGCAGACTTTGAATGGCGGCAGGAACAGGTCTACGCCATGGCGACCACAGATCGAAACGGCGTGTTTCAGGTAGACCGTCTGCTCCAGTTTGACGCGCCCTACAGTGTCATGATCGCGGCTGAAGGTTATTTACCCGTTGCGGTAGATGGTTTTGAGGTTGATCTGGAAACACCCAACCCGCTTGATCTGGTAATCCCTCTTACGCGAGGCTGATATGGCCGATAAACAACGGCTCGATATTGTCTTGCACGAGCGTGGCCTTGTGCCCACACGCGCAAAAGCACGCGGGATGATTATGGCCGGGGAAATTTCTGTCGATGGCGAAATCATCGATAAACCAGGAACCAGAATCAGCCCTGATGCCCGGCTTGAACTCAAACAGAAACCCCGGTTTGTCAGTCGTGGAGGCGACAAATTAGCCGGAGCGCTGGCAGATTTTGCTTTTGATGTCTCTGGCAAAGTATGCGCCGATGTAGGCTCCAGTACCGGCGGGTTTACCGATTGCCTGCTCCAACACGGTGTAAGCCGGGTTTATGCGATTGATGTAGGCTATGGTCAGTTGGACTATACGCTGCGCCAGGACAGCCGCGTGGTCGTCATGGAGCGTACCAACGCGCGCTATGTCGAATCATTGACTGAACCGGTCAACCTGGTTGTGGTCGATGCCTCGTTCATTTCCTTGAAACTGCTGCTGCCGGTCATAAAAGGCTGGCTCACACCGCAAGCGGATATTATCACCCTGATTAAACCTCAATTCGAAGCCGGCAAAAAAGATGTGGGCAAAGGCGGTGTCGTCAAAGACCCGGCTGTCCACCAGCGCGTGCTTGAGGAAATTCTTGGTTTCGGCCTCAGCCAGGGATTAGTTGTACGCGGCCTGACCCGCTCCCCCATCAAGGGTCCGGCCGGCAACATTGAGTATCTGGCATGGTTTCAGCATGGCGTATCTCAGAGTGACCACCCTGACATACAGGCCCTTATCACCCCGGTATTGTGACCATATCCTTCAGGGCGTTGACCGCGTATAATGTCCTAATACACAACAGCCAATTCGAGTACTCATGAATCGCGAAAACATCCGTAATTTTTCAATCATCGCCCACGTCGATCACGGCAAAAGTACCCTTGCGGACCGGTTGCTGCAACTGACTCATACCGTAGCGGATCGGGACATGCAGGAGCAGGTTCTGGATGGGATGGACCTCGAGCGCGAACGAGGCGTCACCATCAAAGCCTCGGCGGTCCGCATGAACTACATCTCCCGGAACGGCGAAGAATTCGTTATCAACCTGATCGATACGCCCGGCCATGTGGATTTTACCTACGAAGTAAGCCGCGCCCTCCAAGCCTGTGAAGGGGCTGTGCTGGTGATTGACGCCAGCCAGGGCATCGAGGCCCAGACACTGACGAATGTCTACCTCGCGTTAGAGCAGGACCTCGAAATCCTTCCTGTCGTGAACAAAATTGATCTGCCCGCCGCCCAGCCAGATGAGGTCGCGAAGGAAATGGGCAGTTTGCTGGGTGTGGACCCGGACGCCGTGCTGCGCATCTCAGCCAAAAGTGGGATCGGCGTACAGGATGTCCTGGAAAAAGTGATTGCTGATGTCCCGCCCCCTTCAGGCGATGAAAATGCGCCGCTGCGCGCACTGGTGTTCGATTCGCACTACGACTCCTATAAAGGCGTGATTGCTTATGTCCGGGTGGTGGACGGGCAAGTCACCAAACGGGAACTGCTGCACCTGATGGCAACCGAAACCACCTTTGAACCTGTCGAAATTGGTGTGTTTTCGCCCAATATGAAGCCAATCGAGTCGTTTGGCGCTGGTGAGGTCGGTTACATCGCTACCGGACTCAAAACAGTTCGGGAATGTCGTGTGGGTGACACCATTACCCTTGCTCGTGGGGGAGCCGCCGAAGCTTTGCCCGGTTACGAACAGGCCAAGCCGATGGTCTTCGCAGGCATCTACCCGACCAACAACGAAGATTACGGCAACCTGCGCGACGCGATGGAAAAATTGCAGTTGAACGACGCGGCCCTTACCTATGAACCGGAGACATCGCAGGCCCTCAATTTCGGTTTTCGGGTTGGCTTCCTCGGTCTGTTCCATATGGAAATCGTTCAGGAACGTCTTGAGCGCGAATATGACCTGGATATTCTGGCAACCGCGCCCAGTGTCGAATACCAGATTATCAAACGCGATGGCACGATGATGACGATTGACAGTCCGGCGCAGCTACCGGATGAAAGCATAATCGCGGAAATTCGTGAACCCTGGATGAAAATCCAGATTTACACGCCCCAGGAATACATTGGCGCGATGATGGATGTCTGCGTCAAAAAGCGAGGAGAATACATCACCACCGAATATCTGGATACTCAGCGTGTCATTCTGCATTTTTACCTGCCCCTGTCCGAACTCATCGTCGATTTTTATGACCGGCTCAAGAGTGTTTCGCGCGGTTATGCCAGTCTGGACTACCAGTTTGATGATTATCGGACAGGCGATCTGGTCAAACTTGATGTGCTGGTCAACAACGAACCTGTTGATGCGCTGGCGCTCATCGTTCATCGCGAACACGCCTATCACAAAGGCCAGAAACTGGTCAGCAAGCTCAAAGACCTGATCCCCTCGCAGATGTTTGTCGTACCCATTCAGGCAGCGACTGGCAAGCGCATTATCTCACGCGCTAACGTCAAAGCGCTGCGTAAAGATGTGCTGGCAAAATGCTACGGGGGTGACATCACCCGTAAGAAGAAACTGCTGGAAAAGCAGAAAAAAGGCAAGAAGCGCATGAAGATGATCGGGCAGGTTGAAGTGCCCCAGGAAGCCTTCATGGCGCTGCTCAGCCTGGATGATGACGATTAATCCATTGTAGCACACGCTGCCCGTGACCGGCGGGCAGTTTGCCTGTAGTGATCAGATGCTCGACGGCAGACGGGAAGTGGAGCAGATGCTGCACCTCTGACCCGTCTGGCACACCCGTTCCTTCATCAACTATTACGAGAATCCGCTGAATGTCCAGACCAACACGGCGCGCCTGGGTCATCACATGCGTGAGCAGAGTCAATTCCGACAAATCATTGGCAAGCATCAGCGCCGGGTGTCCAATATCATATGCGCCGACCAGATCAGACACAGCGGATTCCTGGGTTCCTCGACTGTAAACCAACGGCACAGATGTACATAAACTGAGGGCCACAGCCAGAGGTAGCGCAGATGGCAGGCAGACCAGGTGATCCACCTCCCCCACCATTGGCAGCGCCAGTTCCGCGATTTTCGCCAGCAAATCGGGGTAGGATGGCAGCATTTCCAGGCTCAGATGATACGGCTGCCATCCGTCGGGATGCGCGAAACTCCCAAATTGAAGCAGCCCGGTTTCCAATAAATTCCGGGTTAAATCAGCCATTGCCGACGCTCGCACAGGCCCGGTCTGCGCCTGCCCGTGATTTGTCTGCATATATCATCACCCTTGGTTCTCTTCCAACATGCGCCATGCCCGTGCCAGCGCCCATGTGCTGGTCCACAAACGAGCCTCTTCCGCGTTGGCGCCAAATCCATACACCCGCGCGCTTGTTTGTCCGGCATTGTACACCGCGACAGCCGTACCTACCTGATTATCCGCATGATCGTTTTGCTGGTCAGGGTTGCTGACCACTGCGATGCCCATTGTCGTATCATGTTTGCGCGCGATGTCCTCGGCTACCTGGACAGCCAGCGCCCGAAGGTCAGTATCTGAGCTGATGTCTTTCGGGGCGTTGAAGTGTTCAGCGTGACGGAGAACCGCCTGACCAGCATCAGCGGACCGGACACGATTGCTCACACCCTCGGCGATGCCGATTTCGCTGATCGCCAGTGTGCCGCCCCGCTCCTGAAGCCGGTTGATCAAAGCCCGTTCGATGGTATCCCCATCCGTACCAAAAATGTACTCCCCAACCCGTTTACGCATCTCGGGCACGGTCTGTTCAATCATCGCATCAGCCTGCGCTTCGGTATCCGCTTTGGCCGTAATGCGAATATCAACGACCCCGCTGTGCGCCGCCAGACCGACACTTGGGTTGCTGCTCTCCAACAGATCAGTTCCGATCAAATCATCAAGGGAGCTTTCGCCAATACCCGCCGCGCGAAGATTGAGCGCTTTGATGATCCCCAGTTGGTAACGCTCCCGCAAGTAGGGGACGATCTTTTCGGCCAGCAGGTATTTCATCTCGCGTGGCACGCCCGGCAGACTGATAATAATACCGCCGTTATGTTCCACGATAAAGCACGGCGCAGTGCCGACAGGATTTTCCACCAGCAGCGCCCCATCTGGTAAATAAGCCTGCCGCTTGTTATTTTCGGTCATCGCAACACGAAAGCCGGTAAATCGTTCAGCAATTTTATCCAATAGATCCTGATGAAATACCAATGCGCGATTCGTGGCATTCGCAACTCCCTGTCGGGTCATGTCATCGACAGTTGGCCCCAGCCCGCCCGTTGTGATCACTACCTCGGCCCTTGCGAGAGCGCTGCGAATGGAGTCTGTAATCCGACCTTCATTATCACCTACGGACGTCATAAAATAGAGATTGATCCCCAGGTCTCGAAGGGTGCGAGCGATATGGACGGAATTGGTATCCGTGATTTCGCCCAGTAAAATTTCGGTTCCTACACTGATGATTTCGGCGTTGATATTTTGGGCCATTTTCCCCTACAGTGATGACGAATTTTTGCAAAATCCAAAGAACTAATTATAATCCCTGCTTAGAAAATGAGAAATCTGCGGATGGCAACATCTTTGTGCAGATTTCATAATTAATATTCATATTACGTTCTTTTAGAAGCTGCCAAACAAGATGGAGGAAGTCCCGTGGCAAGTGTCACCTACCGCAATGTCAACAAGTCTTTCGGTAATACCATTGTCATTAACAATATGAACCTGCACATTGAAGATAAGGAATTCCTCGTCTTCGTAGGTCCGTCGGGTTGTGGTAAATCGACCAGCCTGCGTATGTTAGCCGGTTTGGAAGAGGTCACGTCAGGCGAAATCCTGATCGGTGATCGCGTGGTCAACAACGTCGCGCCGAAAGACCGTGATGTGGCGATGGTCTTCCAGAGCTATGCCCTCTACCCCCATATGACGGTGTACGACAACATGGCGTTTGGTTTGCGGCTGCGCAAGACACCCAAACACGAAATTGATCGCCGTGTGAATGAAGCGGCCCGCAGTCTGGGGTTGGTCGACGAAGCCAAAGGCATCAACCTTCTGGATCGTCGCCCGCGTCAGCTTTCTGGTGGTCAGCGCCAGCGCGTGGCAGTAGGTCGCGCCATTGTGCGTGAACCGAAAGTCTTCCTGCTCGATGAACCGCTGTCAAACCTCGACGCGAAACTGCGTGTTCAGTCTCGCGCGGAAATTGCCAAACTGCACCAGCGTCTTGGAACAACCTTCATTTACGTGACCCACGATCAGGTCGAAGCCATGACGATGGGAACGCGCATCTGTGTATTGAACGAAGGTGAAATTCAGCAGGTCGACACCCCACAAACCTTATACAGCAATCCCCGCAACATATTTGTGGCAGGTTTTATTGGCAGCCCGTCAATGAATTTCTTTGATGCCCAGCTTATCGCTGAGGGTGACAGCCTGATTGCCGATGCTCACGCCTTCAAAGTGACCATTGACCCGCGCCATGCTGAGCCATTCCGCCCCTACGCTGGCAAAGAAGTGATCCTGGGTATCCGTCCCGAAGACATCCATGACTCGCGCTTTGCGCCTCCGGGTATCACCCCGTCGGCAGTACAGGCGAATGTGGAAGTGGTGGAGCAGATGGGCAACGAAATCGTGGTGTACCTGAATGAAAAAGGCGCCAGTTTCATCGCCCGTATGGACCCGCGCACCGAAGCCCAGATCGGTGGCCGTATCAATTCCGTCATCAATGTGGACAATCTGCACCTGTTTGATGCGAACACGAAATTGTCTATCGCCTACGATCACAAATTGGCTCAGATGAAAAAGGCTCATGCCTGATCTTCGCTGCTTAATATAGGAACAGGCCGCTTGTAAGTTCCTTTACAGGCGGCTTTTTTTTGACATAATCATCACACACTCATCTTTCAAAAAAACCATTCAGCATGGATTCGCGCCAATCGTATACCAAATTGATCTCAGCCTGTTTATAATTTGACCCGCTGACCTTTATTGTATTCGCGACTAAAGGAATAGGTACCCGTTGAAGCTTGAAACCTATACTCAAACGGATGTGTTTGCCACCTTACAGGCCGAATGGAATGAATTGGTCTTTCGCAGCACCGCGAATTGTATCTTCAGCACGTGGGAATGGCAGTCTACCTGGTGGAACGTGTACCAGCCCGGCCAATTGTGGGTGATCAGCTGCCGCGATGAACAGGGCCGCCTTATCGGTATCGCCCCCTGGTTTATTGGAACGAATGCCGAAAGCAAACGTTTTGTGGCAACCATCGGCTGTAAGGAAGTCACGGACTATCTGGAATTGATTATCGACGCCGAGCATGTAGAGCCTGTACTCGATCAATTGGCGCAGTATGTCGCTCAGAACACGGCTGTGTTCGATTATCTCGATCTGTGCAATATCCCGGAAAACTCTATCACCCTGACCAGATTCCCATCTCACCTGGAAAAATATGGTTTCTCGGTAACAACTGAACATGAGGATGTATGTCCTGTCGTTGAGTTACCAGACGACTGGACAGCTTATCTCAACCTGCTCGACAAAAAGCAGCGTCACGAGCTGCGCCGCAAACTGCGCCGGACGCAGGGCAGCAATACAGATATGGACTGGTATATCGTCGGCCCAGAACACAATCTGGAAGAAGAAGTCAGCCGCTTTCTCGAAATGATGGCCGCAAGTGATCCCAGCAAGGCAGAATTTCTGGCAGATCCCGATAACCTGTCATTCTTCAGGAAAATCACGGCGGCACTTCATCACTGCGGCTGGCTGCAAATGAGTTTCCTGCGCATCAATGCAAAACCGGCTGCCGCTTATCTGAACTTTGACTATAACGGGCATATCCTGGTCTACAATTCCGGGCTGCGACCAGACGAATACGGTCATCTGAGTCCAGGTATTGTGCTGCTCGCCCATAATATTCAATATGCGATTGAAACCCGCCATACAGTGTTCGATTTTCTTCAGGGTGATGAAATCTATAAGTATCACCTCGGCGGCCAGAATAGAGCGGTTCTCAACCTGACCGCCCGGTTCAAGGAACAGCAGCCGTGATGCCTCACCCTGTCGGACGACTGGCCCTGCTATCTGTCCACGCCAGCCCACTGGCACAGATGGGTGACAAAAAAACCGGGGGTATGAATGTCTACATTTATAACTTAGCGAAGGAATTGGGCGAGCGAGGTATCCGTATAGACATCTATACCCGCCGCCTGTCTAGCGACATAGCCGAAGTGGATGGTTCCATCCATCAGAATACCCGTGTCATTCATATCGCAATGGCAGGAACACAGCCCCTTAGTCCGGATGAGTTGTTCACTCACCTGCCAGAATTCACAACCGGGGTTCTGGAATTTACCACCCGTCACAATCTTTCCTATGACCTGATCTTTAGTCACTATTGGCTGAGTGGCTGGGTCGCGCAGCGTCTGAAAAACGCCTGGAATATTCCCTTTGTCCAGATGTTTCACACACTGGGTCAGATGAAACAGCGTATCGCGGCAGACAGATCATCTCAAAGCCAGCGCATTTCCGTTGAAACCCAGATCATGGCCTGGGCAAACCACATTATCGCAGCTACACCAGCCGAACAGGCTCAGTTACGCTGGCTGTACCGCGCAAGCAGGCGAAAAATAACGGTGATCTCGCCGGGTGTTGATCTCAACCAGTTTCGGCCCGTGAGCCGGACCGTCTCCCGCGCGCGCATTTCGCTTCCAGATGATGTGGACATGCTGCTCTTTGTAGGTCGCATCGAGCCGCTCAAGGGTGTGGACACCGCGATTGAAGCATTGGCCTATCTGCTTACGAAGAATCCAGCGCTGACAGGCAAACTACGTTTCATCATTGTGGGTGGCAAACCCGATGATCCTACTGATACTGAAATGACCCGCCTTCAAAAACTGGTAGCCGACTTTGGCCTGAGCGCAGCCGTTCAATTTATTGGCGCGCGCGACCAATCTCAGCTACCAGATTATTACACCGCAGCGACAGCGGTGATTATGCCATCGGATTATGAATCCTTTGGGATGGTGGCCCTTGAAGCTATGGCCTCTGGCACACCGGTGATCGCCTCGGATGTCGGTGGCCTCGCCTTTCTGGTACGCAGCGGCGTGACGGGCTACCTGGTCCCCGTGCGTGATGCGCATACTCTGGCGCAGCGAATTGAAACCCTCATCGAAAACACC
>CAZKIB010000016.1:47490-48307 GCA_964552425.1 uncultured Anaerolineaceae bacterium
TGGCGCGCGAATACACCTGGTCAAAAATTGCCGATGATCTCCTGATGACTTTTGAACGGGTACTGGCGATTCAGTCTCGAATCAGCCCCCGTAAGAGTTAGGAATATCGGCCACACTGATGACGATCCAGGGTTCTGTCTCCTGAAGGCGCAGGACATCGTCATTGGACGCAAGATTCTGACCTTTGTGGTAGAGGACATTATTGAAGGCGTCATACCGGTAACGCCGGTTAACCCAGCCGTACAGATGGTGCTGGAACACCACATTGAACTGCACAGCCTCATCTTCCGCAATAATCTTCTGGTCAACCAGCCAGACCGGAGCATACTGTTCGAGATGCGGCCCCACCTTTGCATCCCGCCGCTGCAAAATTACTTTTTCAACATCCATACGAATCACCCTTTCTGATGCGTTCAGTGATGAATGTGATTATTGTAACTTTTCACGGGCCGCTTGTACAACCCATCTGATACAGAAAACCTGTGCAGCCGTTCTTTGTTCAGCCTGCACAGGTCCGACCCGCCTACTCACTTACACGCTCGATCTGCAATTCATGGCGGACAGAATGCTCCAGGATAATGCGAACAGAACGATCAAATGTCAGATAATTCCATATCCACCCCACAAGTACACTGGCTCTGTTACGGAAACCTAACAACCAGATCAGATGCAGCCCAAGCCACAGCATCCAGGCCACGAACCCGGTAAAGGGCAGCCGGTTATAGATCCAGGCAACTGCCCGCCGCCTGCCAATGGTTGCCATAATGCCGCGATCATAGTAGCGAAACTCGAACTGCTTTTCACCTGAGATGCGTTT
>CAZKIB010000016.1:48331-51166 GCA_964552425.1 uncultured Anaerolineaceae bacterium
AGATATTCTGTGCCGCGTGGAGGCCCTGCTGTTTGGCAACCGGGATCAACTGAGGATAAGGACGACCAGCGCTGTCCTCCAGATAGGCAATATCGCCAATGGCGTACACGTTCTCAAGTCCGGTCACTTCAAGGGTGGTTTCGACAGCGATTCGACCTCCACGCTGGAGATTTACCCCAAGCATGGTGGCAAGCGGCGAAGCCTGTACACCGGCTGCCCAGACAATCGTATGGGTAGGAATCTCCCGCCCATTCTGAAGCCGGATATAGTTTTCACCGGCTTCCTGAACCGGGTTTCCCAGAATCACCTCAACGCCCAGTGAGGTAAGCTGCTGAAGCGCCGCCTGCTGTAATGTTTCCGGGTAAGGGGCCAATAAACGATCCGTAGCTTCCACCAGGATAACGTGAGCGCTCATATCATCTGACTGACGATATTCCTGCCGCAGTACATAGTTATACAATTCATACAGTGCGCCAGCCGTTTCAAGACCAGTAGCGCCACCCCCTACCACGACCATTGTGGTGAGCGCCTGCTTGTATTCAGGGTCTTCCGTCCATGCTGCACGCTCGAACAATTTGAGAATATGGTTGCGCAGCACCACTGCTTCGCTCAGGTCCTTTAGTCCGAATGCGACCCGTTCAACAGAACGATTGCCAAAGTAGTTGGTGATGCTGCCGGCCGCCACAATCAGGTAATCATAGGATTCCGTCGTGATGGTGCCATTCGTCTTCACCAGCACCTGTTGGCTGGCAGAACGGATATCAGTGACCTCCCCCATCAGGAAGCGGACATTCGGCTTATCGTAGAAGATATGGCGTACCGGGTAGGCGATTTCACTGGGGTCAAGCCCGCAGGTCGCAACCTGATAGAGGAGTGGCGTGAAGGTGTGGAAGTTTTTTCGGTCAATGAGCAGCACATCGACAGCTTTGTTTGCCAGAGAATGCGCTGCATGAAGGCCGCCGAACCCGGCACCAATAATGATAACCTTTGGGTGAGACATGACATTCCTCCTGATTATTCGTGAAATATGTCACTATTATACAGTAATTTGTGAATTATTTCTCAATCAATTGATGGCTCTCATCTGGTATTAATTTTTATGATTTCATTTTATGGTCATTGTGGATTTCGCAGTAATGCGTCGTGCCGGATCAACGGTTATAATGACAACCCTGTTGACATCATTTGAACCCAAAGGACAAGCGGTATGCCTCGTGCGCTTATCAGCGTATATGACAAAATCGGTTTGATTGAGTTTGCATCCGAACTGGTTCAGCTTGGATGGGACCTTGTGGCAAGTGGCGGTACTGAAAATGCTCTGCGCGCAGTGGGTCTGCCGGTGACTTCCCTTTCGCAGGTTACAGGTATGCCAGAAATGCTGGATGGGCGAGTCAAGACGCTTCATCCAGCGATTCATGCCGGCATTCTGGCTCGTAATACACCAGAGGACATGAATGCTCTTAACCAGTATGGCTTTGCGCCGATTAATATGGTGATCTGTAACCTTTATCCTTTTCAGGATACTGTTGCTCAGAAGGGTATCACATTGCAGGATGCGATTGAGCAGATTGATATTGGGGGTGTCACCCTCTTAAGGGCGGCAGCCAAAAATTTCTTTCATGTGGTTGTTGTCTGTGATTCTAATGACTACACGAATATCATTTCAGAACTGAAGGAAAGTGCGGAAATCGACATCGCCACACGCCGTAATCTGGCTGCCAAAGCATTTGCCCACACACGCGATTACGATACCGCTATTCACGCCTTTTTATCGACTGATCTGGCCCCAGGTTTGCCCGCCGACACCCTCCCCGATCATCTTTCCCTCGGCCTACACCAGATTGAAATGCTTCGCTATGGCGAAAATCCGCACCAGAGCGGGGGTTATTACAGCCGTACCAGCGGCACAGGCCCTCTGGGTGGTGAAATGGTCGGGGGTCAAAAGCAGCTTTCCTATAATAACTATCTCGATCTGGATGCTGCCTGGCGTACCGTCAGCAGCTTTAGTGATCCGACAGCGGTGATCGTCAAACACCTCACGCCCATCGGCATCGCAACTGCCGAAAACCTGCCCGAAGCCTATTCACTTGCCCTTGCCGCCGACCCGGTTTCGGCCTTTGGCAGTGTGGTAGCCGTTAACCGGGAAATTGATGAGGCATTTCTGGACGCGCTGGGTTCGGTATTTACGGAAGCCATCGCTGCACCGGCTTATACGGCGGAGGCTGTGGAGCAGCTAAGCGCCAAACGCAAGAACTGCCGGCTGGTACGTCTCACGCGCCCATACGACGGGCTGGAATACGAAGTACGCAGCGTGCATGGTGGAATGCTTGTGCAGCGAGCCGATGTAGGTGATCCTGAAGGAACGGTATTCAAGACTGTCACGGAACGAAAGCCAACACCTGAAGAACACGCTGCGCTCCAATACGCCTGGAAAGCCGTTCAGCATGTCAAATCAAACGCCATCGTCATCGCGCGGCCTAACCGGGTCGTGGGTGTGGGCGGCGGACTGCCAAGCCGTGTGGACGCGGTCAAACTGGCGATTACCAAAGCTGGAGAACATGCTCACGGGGCCGCCCTGGCATCAGACGCATTCTTTCCCTTTGCAGACGGTATTGAGGCGGCCATCGAGGCGGGCGTCAGCGCGGTTATTCAGCCGGGTGGTTCTATCCGTGACGCGGAAGTTATTGAAGCCGCCAATAAAGCCAATATCACCATGGTGTTTACTGGCACTCGTCATTTCAGACACTAAGGGTCCAATTCAGGTCTTGTCGCTGTAGTACCGGCTTGATATAATCTTTTGAAGTCGCCACCCTAGCTCAATGGCAGAGCATACGC
>CAZKIB010000017.1:0-5363 GCA_964552425.1 uncultured Anaerolineaceae bacterium
ATTTATGATTTGCCATACACGATTGCGCGGCATTCCGCTTGTGTGGTGAGCCGCGATCTCCTTTCAATCAGATTTTTGGTTTTTTGTCAAAAATAATACACGCTGCACGGCACATTGTCCAGCCTTAAACGCTGCCCGTCAGGGTCATGTAAACCAGCGCGATACCACCGATATTCATAACGAGCAGCAGCAGCACACCCAGAATCGCCAGGACGGGATAACGCTCGTTTGTCCCCGGAAGCCGTGTCGCCCTGATCTCAGCAGGAATGAACTTAAAGAATTCTGATGGATCAACCGCGCCAAGATCAGCGTCGTCATAATCGTTATCGAGCAGATCGTCCTCAAAATCGTCCTCATCTTCCTCAAAACCGGATAACACAGAACGCCCTTCGTTTCGAACAGGCGCCGTCGACGGCATTGGGTTTGGGGACAAACTGCTGGAAGGTCCGGGTGTGGGTCGGGCAGGGGGTGTTTCTGACACAGCCGAATCGACGCTGGCGCTGAATGGGCTGGTACTGAACGGCCCGGCGCTTGACATGACATCGTCTTCATCGAACCCGAAAACATCTCTGTCCAGTTCAAAGGGCTTGTCGTCATCCAGTAAATCGTCATCCCCGATGAACGGCGAAGCGCCAAAGACATCTTCATCGTCTTCTTCTACCGGGCCAAACGCTTCGCTGGCCTCATTGCTGCCAATATTCAGTCCCGATCCAGTTGCCATAATCGGTTGAGGTTGGTTCGGCGGCCGGCTGACGCGCGCTGGCACTGCTCGTGGCGATAATGTCCCAGGCGCTATCATCCGGCAGTTCTTCATCCTCTTCCGGGTCGGGATCATTCACGGTTTGTGCCGGGGCCGGACGCGGGGCTGCCGATGCAGCGGGGGTGAAGCTGGCGCTGGCAAAGGGGTCTTCATCGTCCTCATCATCTATCTGCGACGCCGAACCCGCAGCGCTGCTCGCCAGTTTTTCATTTAATAGCTGGATACCCTGACGCGCTTTTTCGTTATTGGGATTGATCGTCAGTACATTTTCCAGGCAGGTAATCTGATCTTCGACAGAATCGACCACCGCGCTTAACCACAGCCAGGCTTGTTCATGGTGTTCATCCAGCGCAACCGCTTCGAGCAGCATCTCGCGGGCCTGGCTCTTGTTACCAGACCGATAAGCTGCGATAGCATCACGCAGGAGAGCATCTGCATTTGTCGACATGGCAATTTTCTCCCATTGTTTCTGGGGTTATCCTGTACAGGTTCATCATATCATGAGATCAGCTAATTCGCCGAATACAAAAATTGGTCAATTGGTTCAGGTAATTTGGGCGCATTCGGCTATAATCGGACTTAAATAAACAGACAAACTGCTGGTCAAAAGCAGCCATACAAGTGAACCGGGTAGGGAGGCGGAATGCCCGCAAATCTGGAAAATGATCGTTTTAACCTTGAAATCCATATCGCTGGTTACGAATTTGAAAACGACGTTCGCGACCCCTATGATGCTAACTGGCTCATATTTCGGGTCGTCCTTCGTTCGGTGTTTGGGGCCTGGCGCTGGCAGGTCGAGGATGCCGGCGCATTAACCTGGGAAGTGGCCGACTGTATCGACTGGCTGCGGGCGCTGCGCGACGGTCAGCCGGTCAGCGAAGATACCTTCAGTTTTTCGGAGCCGGATGTCAGCTTTGATGTTATTCGCAACGAGGATGGTCAGGTCAACGGTTTGCGTGTGAACCTGATGGACGAGTTTCAGCCGCCGACGAAGGTGCTGGTCCCGCGTGAGAATAACATCGTCAGCCTGCGCTTTCATACCCCGCCTGATGTTCTGGACGCCTTTGCCAGTCGGTTGGAAGCTCAACTTAAACGTTTTCCACAGCGCGGGAATCGCCCGGAAGTTGAACAGGCATCCTGAGCGGTGTTTCAGCAGTGTGTGATCTTCGGCGTCCCAACGATCTCCACCGCATCTATATGAAGTTCGCCGTTATCCCATAGAATCGTTCCGGTACTCATCCCTTCGATGTTCACCACCGCATCAGGCAAGGTCAGTCGAAGCGGGCGAGGCGCAGAACCATGATAGCCAGCAGCCCAGCGACCTGCTTCAGGATTGGCATACAGCCAGGCTGTGCCAGGGCCGCAGTCCAGGTTTGATCCACCAAATTCAATCATGCCTGAATCAGTCTGCCGCGCGACTGGCGAATTCAGCATCGGCCAGTCCTGTTCGCCTGACTGGGTCCAGCGGCGTTTCAGAGACCATGTCATGAGGTCAATTTGCAGACCGAGCCGCCTTCCATCGCGCTCATATTCAACAGTCCACAGTCGTTCGCTCTCACCATCCGTTACAAACGGCGCATCCGCTTCATCGCGCAGTGTGCCCCGCGCTACAGTCTGTCCGAAAGCATATCCATCCGTATAGTCTGATCGCTCCGCCATTTCCAGAAAGACCCCACAGAATGGGTGGCCCTTGAAGAACGGGTTTAACCCTGGACGCATTTCCCAGAAGGCTTTTTGTGGCCCCAGGTAATTGTAGATTTCCAGCACCAGATCGCCGTCTTTCTCAACCAGCCTCAGTGGTGCATGGCGGCCTGCATCGGTTCTGGAAAGCGGACGAATGGCGCACAGCATTGCTCCGCTCCCGATCACAACGAATTCCCCTTCAGGAACGTCACAGGGCAGGGTTTCAATGCGCTGCTCGCCGACCCAGATTTCGTCAATTCGTGCCCGCTCTGTGAAGATGAAAGCCGCCTTCGCGCTGGAACACTGCCCCATGTTCTGCGGTGCGTACAGGCCGATGGCACGCGCTCCCTGCTGCGCTCCAAGAAAACGGCCTTCCTCGATCAGGTTGCGTGATTTGGTGCGGTCTGTGGCATGATAAAAATCGCCCAGCCACTTTTCATCCATCACATAGCGCGAATACAGCACACCGGGCCGGTCTGCGCCTTCGCGTACATAGTGCGCCATCAGCACGTCGGCCTGTCCCCCGTACTCTCTGGATGCGGTTCCCAGGCAGAAAGATGCGCTGTGATAAGTCGTCAGCCCCATCGCCTCGCGGACACTGGCGGTTTCCACAATCTCATAGGGCGCGTCCGGGTATCCCAGCAGATCGCCGGCCCATGCGGGCAGATGGCCGTCTGCGATCCAGCCCTCAACCATCTCGATTTCAGGGGGTGTTTCACACACCACGCTGGGATGATAGGCCCGGCTGTGTGGCCCGGACCAGCGCCCTGTCCCCCGGTGGATGTGCAGCCCGACGCTGAGCGCCAGCCGCGCGACAGCGGTACGAGCGCGAATGCGGGTTGGTTCATGCTGGCACAGATCAATGAGCCGCTTGAGCGCGCGCACGATCACGGCTGTGTATGTGGGGCTGTTATATTCGCGGGGTGTCCCGCCATTCTGATCGGTGAAGGTCATCCAGCGCACCAGTTTGTCATAGCCGCGCTGTGCGATGCCCGCATCATGCAGCAGTTCGCCACCCAGACAGGAATTCAGAATATCCAGCACAGCGATATTGGAGTACGCCACGTGTACATCCAGACTGCGGATTTCTGCCAGCCCCAGCCGGATCGCATCCAGCACCCGCTCCTGAACAGCGGACGGCAGCCGGTCCCCGTGCTGGATCATCATCGGGATCAGTCTGGACAGGTTGAACTCCACCGCATTGAGGTCTGCCACGACTTCATCTTCGGCCATCCAGTAAAAATTGCCATAATGCGGATCATTGGGCCGCCGCTCCTGGCAGCGCAGGGTAGCGTCCAGCACCTTTTCGGCCAGGGCCAGGTCTTCGGGGGTTCCATTGGCGACCAGTTGTTCAGCCAGGCCCGCGCCGGCGCGGGATTCGTGAAAGATACCATTTTCCGTTGTTTTGGACAGCAGATAAGTGACCGGGTTAAAGTTTTCTGGCAGGGGCAGCGGCTGCATGGATGATCCCTTTTATTGTTGATACGCTCGCGCCATGATGATACCCTTTCTGATAAGTGCTTACCCGCTGGGCGGCACGCATTGGTTTTATAGGTGGTTTGTCCGTACCTGTGGAGCATAAAGGGATTTTTGTAGCGGAATAGGATTCACGAAGACGGGTGCATTATTTCTGGTGGAGTGTGGATGGGCATCCAGGTTTTTGACAGCATCAACGACAGCCACGCGGCTGCCGGGTACATTGGGCGGCCGAACCCGACACAAAAGTGCTGCCCTGGTGATGAGCGATCAGGAAGGATTGGTGCATGGCAAATCCGGTGTTGACTCTTCGCGAACTGAACCGCACGCTGCTCCAGCGCCAGATGCTGCTGGCCCGTGAGGACACTGCGCCTCTCGCTGCTGTGGAGCGGCTGATCGGGTTGCAGGCGCAGATTCCCAACCCACCCTATATCGGTCTGTGGACTCGCCTCGTTCAGTTTGAACGCGACTCGCTGACCAGCCTGATGGAACAGCGGCAGATCGTCCGTGCCGCGATGATGCGCTCAACCCTGCATCTGGTCAGCTCCCTCGATCATCAGCGCTTCCGTCCAGTGATTGAACCCGCTCTGATCCGCGCGCTGGGGGCTTTTTTCGGCCAGCGTGGCAAGGGGCTGGATATTGAAAAACTGGTCCGCGCGGCACGTCCTTTCCTGACCGAAACACCCCGCAGCACAGGTGATCTGCGCGCACTGCTTTCCGAAATTGAACCGGACCGCGACCCCGACGCGCTGGCTTACGCAGTGCGGACTTATCTGCCACTCGTGCAGATTCCGCCAGGTGGAACCTGGGGTAAGGGGAGTCTGGCTGCCTATCTCACCGCCGATGCGTGGCTGGGGGTGAACGGCTCCGCTGCTGATCTGCGCGCGCTTTTTTCCCGCTACTTGCAGGCGTTTGGCCCGGCCAGCGTGCGCGACTTTCAGGCGTGGTCTGGTACGGTGAAACTGGATAAGGCCCTTGAGCCGTTCACAGCAGAACTGCGCGCTTATCAGGATGAGCGGGGACAAACCTTATTCGACCTGACAGACCACACGCTGACACCCGCAGACACACCCGCGCCAGTACGCTTTGTGCCGGAGTACGATAATCTGCTGCTGTCACACGCGGATCGTACCCGCATCATCGCGGATGCGGACCGGCCAAAGGTGTTTTTGTCCGCTGGCCGGGTGCGCTCGACCATTCTGGTGGATGGTTTTGTGAGCGGCGTATGGAAAATCGAGCGGGAGAAACGCGCCGCGCGGCTCATTATTGAACCGTTCCGGCCCATCACCCCGGCGGATCAACTCGCGCTGGTAGAGGAAGGCGAGCGTCTGCTGCGCTTCGCGGAGGACACCGCCGAATCCCTTGAAGTGGCTTTTGCGCAATAGTCTTACCGCGTCTGGTTGATATGTTCGGCCCAGTAGTGGCAGGTTTTTGCCACGACAGT
>CAZKIB010000017.1:5412-6072 GCA_964552425.1 uncultured Anaerolineaceae bacterium
CGGCGGGCAGGTACAGCACAGCGCCCTCGCGCCGCACGCTGATATTTTCGACAATGATGGCCCTTAGCAGCCACAGCGCCATCGTTTCGTCTGCGCATTGAAGGCCGATCCACCCCGGTGAACGGCTGGTTACAATGGGCAGGTTTGTCACCATACGGATACCGCGTTCCAGTTCCGCCAGCACCCGCCGGTAGCCTTCGGGGTTGTCGCGCACTGCCTCCGGCCAGACTGGTTCGAGCAGTGTGCCCCGGTGGGGTGGGCCTCCGGCCAGCGCCAGATCACAGAAGCTGCCCCAGATTTCATCCCATGCCACCCGTCCATTCTCATCAAAAACCAGGTCAGCGGCTTCCATTGGCGCGGCGCTCACTTCTGCGCCGTTCTGATAGCGCGGCGGCAGCATACTTTGCAGATCGCTGGCGAAATCCGGCACTCGATGGGAATGCGCGAGGCCGCCGTGCGAATGGGACGAAGCCCGCAGCCGCTCATACGCCCCGCTGGCGATCTGTGCGCGCAGTGCCGCGAGTGCTTCCTGATAGCGCTGGCCGATGGCTTCCAGCACGCCCTCATGCAGCGGCAGGGGAGAGGGGACCATGATTTCTACGTTCGGGCGCTGCGCCTGCCAGGATTCAGCGCGGGATCGAATCGACTGGTACAGGCCGC
>CAZKIB010000017.1:6082-42279 GCA_964552425.1 uncultured Anaerolineaceae bacterium
AGCACATACGGCAGGACAATGACTCGCCGAAAGCCGGATTGCGCCACACGTTCAAGGCCAGATGCTAAATCCGCCTCGGCCTGACCATGAAAAGCCACTTCCAGAGCGCCGCAGGGGTAACTTCCCAATAAGAGCCGCGCCGCGTCATGCAGTTGCGCGTGACTGGTCGCGTCCCGGCTGCCGCGCCCCACCACCAGCAGGGCACTGTTCTGAGAAGGTGGCTCCAATTCCCGCGCCGTATCCCGATACGCCGCGATGACGCCGGGATGCAGGTGAGCGGAGTCGCCGTAAATCACCGCGCTGCCGGCCCAGCGATCCCTGGCGGCATCCACAATCATGCGAAGGTTGCTGGTTTTCGCGGCGCTCACGCCTGTGAAAAAGGGCAGCACAATCACGTGGTCAGGGCGATGTTCCGTGACGCTGATCTGAATGGCTTCCCCTACGGATGGTGCGGTGCTGTCCAGAAAAGCGGACTGCACCGGGATACGTAACTGTGTGGAGAGGGCACTGGCAAGCGCGTGGGTATCCGCATGGTCGTCACTGTAGTGGACTAACACCAGCGCGTTGGATTCAGGGTTGGGTGTAGGCATTGGTTCCTGCGGGGCTAGCCGGTATAGGGAATCTGAGTGTACCGTTCACGCATAGCAGCGGCAAGGTTCGGTTTTTGTCACAGCGGCCTTATAGAAGTTGGAACTGAAGGAACACAGAAAGTTGCCAGCCGGTTGGAAACAGTATAAAATGGGCCTATCGTATAAAAGGTACTCCCACGCTGCCGTAAACAGCGCGGGAGTGGTTTGGTAATCGCGGAGACTACCATGAACAGTATATCAGATCAGGCGTCCCGTGCGGATGGTGGGTGTGCTGCGGGGGAAAAACAGTGCAGCCGCTGCGGGGGCTGCTTCCCGGCCACGCCGGAATATTTTTCGCGCGACAAAAAGGGCAAAATGGGGCTGCATTACTGGTGTAAGACATGCAGCCGGGCTGGCGGACGGCGTTACAAACAGGACAATCGGGACCGTGTGGAAGCGTACAATAAACAGTGGGAGGCTGAGAACCGCAGCGAACGGCTGGATTACAAGCGCCAGTATCGTGAAGGGCATAAGGGCGAAATCGCCGACTACAAGCGTGTCTATCGGGATGAAAACCGTGATGCGGTGGCCGAGAGCAAACGACGCTATGAGGCTGAAAATCCCGAAAAAAGTATTCAACGATTTCATCGACGACGCTCGAAAGTGCGCAATGCGGGTGGAACGTATATAGAAGCTGATATAGCTGCTCTGTATGAATTACAGCGGGGGCGCTGCTGCTGGTGCGGCAAGCCTATGAGGAACCGTATGGTCGAGAAGGATGCCCCTTATTGGGAAAAATTCACGATAGATCACGTTCGGCCTATTCACCGCCAGGGGACAAACTGGCCCTGGAATCTCGTTCTGGCCTGCCATCACTGCAATCGCTCTCACAATAGTCTGTATGTATTCTGGGAATGGCAGCCTCCGGCAATGCTGGACTGGATGATGGATTATGTACTCAGGGCTGCTTTTCTCGGTCTGCTATGGCAAATTGTGGACTATAAAACAAAAATCCACTTTTAGTTTTATATAAAAGCGGATTTAGGTGAGTATAAAAAGCGGGGAGGACAGGATTCGAACCTGCGGTCCGATGTTACTCGGACAACCACTTAGCAGGCGGCCCCAATCGTCCACTCTGGCACCTCCCCTGAATGTTTGGCTAGTCTCAGCGGAGCGAGAGGGATTCGAACCCCCGGAGAGCCTAAACCCTCAGTGGTTTTCAAGACCACCGCCTTAAACCACTCGGCCATCGCTCCAGACTGAACAACTCAGGCTGATTTTAACACAGGCGCAGGGTCGGGTCAATGCTGTTCCTCAAACCTTCGTATATCCCCATCGCCTGAAACGCAGCGTTCACTGAAACCGTTTCCCAACCAGCACCTGTTCCTGCCTGTTTTTCAGGGTTCCGGTATCCGGCAATGCACCGCCGCATTCCTGCATGTATAATAATCCATGCGACAGTTCAAGCGAAAAGCGATCACGATGGATTTCAGCGGACTCATTGTTCTCGGCAGCATCCTCAGCTACGTCGGCGTGCTGGTCTATTTCGCCAATCAGGTCGACGCGGCGCAGCGCATTCAGACCGATCCGGGTTACGCGCCAGCAGCCTCGATACCCGAAACCGGCCTGATTGCCCGCTTTGGCCGCGAGTCTATCGTGCGCTGGATGCTGTACGGGCTGGTCGGCATGATGTTTGTCCTGGGCCTGACAGTGCTGCAAACTGCGCTGTTTGGCGACATGGCCGCGCAGCTTCAGCCGGAACTGGCGGGGGAACCGCTTCCTGAAATCAGCATCCTCGGTGGTGGTATCACCTTTATCAGCGCGGTGGCTGGCAGTTTTCTCAGCTTTCGCCTGATCGCATCGCCAGCCGCGCGCGAACAGGGGCAGCGTTTATTGGGGCGCTGGGGTGGGCAGTTCAACCCGCAGTCGCAGGTGCATCTGGTCGCAGCGGTGCTGATGCTGGCGGTGATCGTCTATGTGCTGGCGAATTTTGTCTTGCAGGGCGGGGTCGAAGGGGTCGCTCAAACCCTTCAGGACCAGGGTGTCGACCCTGGCGACGTGGTGTTTCAGGGCGCGCTCGAAATTGTCATTACCCTGCTGGGTGTCGGGCTGGCGATTCGCCGGGGCATCCCGGAAACGCTGCTTCGTCTGGGGCTGCGCTGGCCGACCCGCCAGGACCTCACCTGGGGGGTGGGCGCGGGGCTGGTTTTTGTGGTCGGTATGCTGGTTTTTAATGTGATCTGGGCGGCGGCCACCTCCCCCGAACTGCTGGAGCAGCAGACTTCAGCCGCAGCGGAACTCAACAGCGCCTTTGCCACCTTGCCGTTGGCGTTCCTGCTGGCTGCTTCGGCTGCCCTGGGGGAAGAAATCTGGGTGCGGGGTGGTTTGCAGCCGGTTTTCGGGCTGGCCCTTTCCAGCGTGTTTTTTACCGTGCTGCACATTCAGGTTGCCTTTACACCCGGCACGCTGCTGATCCTGGTGCTGTCACTGGGACTGGGCTGGCTGCGGCAGAGGCACAGCACGACGGCGGCCATCATCGCCCATTTCTGTTACAACTTTATCCCGCTGGCGCTTGCGTCAATGGCCGGTCAGGTGGTGTAGTCCATGAACATCCGAAAGATGGCGCTGTTCACCGTCTTTGCTGTGCTGATCGGGTGGGTCGGGCAGGCCAGCGCACAGGAACTGCCGGTTACCGAAGGCTATGTGTTCAACTGGAGCGCCGAAAATATTTTTCCGATGGGCGCGCGCTTTCAGATCACCCTGTCGCGCCCTGTTGAAGACCTGACCAGCGTGACCCTGACTCTGGAATCCGGCGGGCAGCCGCTCGATACGATCAACGTGGACCTGGAAGAACCGCTGGCGAGCGGGCCGAGCTTCACTGACCTCGAAGTGATCTGGCCTTTCCCGGATGAACTCAACCTGCGGGTGTTTGGCAGTGACGATCTGGTTTACGAATGGCAGGCGCTCGATGTCCAGGGGCAAAGCGCGCAGGTTCGGGATGCCCTGCTGTTTCAGGACAACCGCGTCGAATGGGTTCAGAGTGAGGATACACAGGATGTGATGAATCTGGCTCTGTCTTCGGCTGGCCCAACAGGAGAGCGTGTTCGCCAGAGTGTATCAGCGCCCTACAACCTGATGTCAGCCAACACCGGCACTGCTCTGACGTTTGATCTGGTGCTTTACCCGCCGGATGTGGACCCTGGTGGCTGTGTGCTGGTCGAGGACGAAGACACTGGTGAGGAATCTCTGGTCGCAGTTGGTCCTTACAGCGGGGCGCGGCTGCCCTGCGACCCGGAGCGCGCGGCGGTGATCTATGCGGCCAGCAATCTGGATGTGATCGTCAGCGACGGAACCACCACTGCGGGCGCGCAGTCGGCCATCATTCATTTTATTACGCCGCGCATTTACCGTTCGGTGTGGGGCAGTGCGCTCGTGCCGGACTGGTTTCTGAGCGGCCTGACCCAGTTCTATCTGCCGGTCAGCAAGGCGCGTCTGCTGCTGCCGCTGCGCGAAGCGGCCCGCGTGGAACGCCTGCTGCCCCTGTCCGAAATGGACCGCGCGCGCCCGGATGACGAACTCTGGCAGGCCCAGAGCTACGCAATGGTACTATATATCGCCGACCAGGCTGGTGTGCCGGCTCTGTTTGATCTGGCAAATCAGATTTCGGATGTGACACCTTTCCACTCGGCTTATGAGGCTGTGATGAACCAGCGGTTGAACGCGCTGCTGCCCAACCTGTCCCGCTGGCTACAGACGGACAGTACGCTGCACGCTTTTGATTACACACCGTATCTGGCGGAGACACCCACACCGACCCCTACCGCCACCGCCACGCCGTTGACACCCACAGCGACTGGAACCCCAACCGCGTCGGCGACTCCTACGCTGACTCCATCGGTAACGGGCGTACTTTCGGCCACGCCAACGGATACCCCTACGGTGACGCGCACCTTTACACCGCGTCCTCCCACTGTCACACCGCGCCCGGCCAGCAGTCTGTTTACGCCGACACCGGTTCCCGTGCAGGGCTTGCTGGATAACCCGGTGAACCGCTTTGGGATCATTACCGTGCTGCTGATTTTGTTAGCTATCGTGAGCTTGCTTTACTGGATGAGAACCCGCCGTGAAGACTAATCTGTATGATCTGACCCAGGCCGAAATCACTAACCTGCTGGCCGAATGGGGCGAACCCAAATTTCGCGCCACCCAGTTATGGGAATGGCTGTACGAAAAACGGGTGGACACCTTTGATGCCATGAGCAACCTGCCCGCGCGTTTGCGAGAGCGCCTGAATGCCGAGACACAGATGGGCGTGCTGACTCTCGTGACGCAGCAGGTCAGCCGCGACGGGACCACCAAATGCCTGTATCGTCTGCCGGATGGACAGACCATTGAGTCTGTGCTGATGCTCTATGACGATGACCGGCGCACAGCCTGCATTTCGACTCAGGCCGGCTGCGCAATGGGCTGCGTGTTCTGTGCGACAGGGCAGATGGGTTTTGGCCGGCATCTGAGCGCAGTGGAAATTTTCGAACAGGCCATGCGTTTTGCCCGTGATTTGCAGCAGGCTGGCGAACGTCTGAGCAATGTGGTGCTGATGGGCATGGGCGAACCTTTTCACAATTACGATGAATCACTCAAGGCGGTGCGTCGTCTCATGAGTGACCTGGGTATCGGCGCGCGCCACATCACCATCAGTACGGTGGGCCTGGTTCCGCAAATCCGGCGCTTTGCTGAAGAAGGTCTACAGGTCAAACTGGCGATCAGCCTGCACGCGGCCACCGACGCCGAACGCAGCGCGCTGCTGCCGGTCAACCGGCGCTGGTCGCTGGACGAATTAATCGATGCCTGCCGGGATTACATCGAAAAAACCGGGCGGCGCGTCTCGTTCGAATGGGCATTGATACGGGGCGAGACGGACACGCCAGCGCAGGCGCACGCGCTGGGTAAACTGCTGAAAGGCATGATGTGTCACGTCAATGCCATTCCGCTGAATCCGACGGGCGGCTACGAAGGTGAACCTTCCAGCACCGAATCCGGCGATCAGTTCATCAGTATTCTGCAAGGATATGGCGTTTCGGCGACCATCCGCGTGCGCCGGGGCATTGATATTGACGCCGGCTGTGGGCAGCTCAAGGCGAAGGTGATCGAGGGAGGCGGCCATGTATGAGTCTGATGCGATCATTCATATTGGCGAGGCCGGGCTGGAATTTCTGGACGAGTATGGGGATGTGCGCTTTATCAACTTCGAAGCCTGTGGTCAGAATGCCGTAAAGTTTTCCGGCAGTTCCACCGCGCAAACCTGTGTCGCACGCCGGGTCACACAGATTGACCTCAACGGCCATATCTGCCATACGCTGGAATTCTTTACGCGCCCTCAAGTGGTTTTTGAACTCGGCGATGAGCGTCAGTTTGAGCGTTTGCGGTTTCGGATCGAGCAGATGGGCTGGCGCATCCGTTAAAGAATAGGCCCGGTTCTGGAACCATCTAACCCCGATGTGTTACCATCTGTAGAGATGATTGCCACGACAGGAGAATACACAATGCAATATGTCAGGCTGGGTAGGACCGGGCTGAAAGTTTCGCGCCTGTGTTTGGGTATGATGTCCTATGGCGACCCAACGGACCTGAAATGGTCGCTGCCGGAGGATCAGGCCCGCCCGATTGTGCGCCGGGCCGTCGAACACGGCATCAACTTTTTTGACACCGCTGACGTTTATTCGCACGGGGCCAGCGAAGTCATCACGGGCCGCCTGTTGAAAGATTTCTTCAGCAGACGCGATGAATACGTGGTCGCCACCAAAGTTCATGGCGCGATGGGTGACGCCGCAAACCAGCGCGGGCTTTCGCGCAAGCATATCATGGAAGGCATTGACGCTTCGCTCAGACGCCTGAACCTGGACTATGTCGATCTGTATCAGATTCACCGTTGGGACGATGAGACCCCTATCGAAGAGACTATGGAAGCGCTGCATGATGTGGTCAAAGCGGGGAAGGCGCTTTACATTGGCGCATCCAGCATGTGGACCTGGCAGTTCGCGCAGGCACAGTACATCGCCGACCTGAACGGCTGGACGCGCTTTGTCGCCATGCAGAACCATTACAATCTGGCCTACCGGGAAGAAGAGCGCGAGATGATCCCCTTCTGCGTGAATCAGGGTATCGGGATCATTCCCTGGAGTCCGATGGCGCGTGGTTTTCTGGCCGGCAACCGGGTTCGTAACCAGCAGGGCAACACCCCTCGTTCCGAAGAAGATCGTAAATCGCATCGGTTGTACGACTCGGATGCCGATTGGGAAACGCTGGCCCGCTGCTTACAGGTGGGTGAACGCCTGGGGGTGTCGTCGGCTCAGGTAGCGCTGGCCTGGATGCTGACCAAAACGGCTGTCACCAGCCCGATTATTGGGGCGACGAAAATGAATCATCTCGAAGAAGCGGTAGCGGCGCTTAATGTTTCGCTTTCGGCGGACGATGTGGCCTATCTCGAAGCGCCTTATCTGCCGAAGATTGTGGACTGGTAAAGGCGGCGCGCAAACCGTCAATTGCTATTTAAGCTGCAAATTTGTAATATACTGCTTGTTCTTATCATTCGCGCAAAGGACGTAATTTGAACCTTCGGATCGCGCCTTCGATTCTCGCCGCCGATTTTGCGCGGCTGGGCGACCAGATCGCTGAGGCGGAGGCAGCCGGCGCGGACCTGATTCATGTGGACGTGATGGATGGTCGCTTCGTGCCTAACATTACGATGGGGCCGCTGGTGGTCGAAGCAGCCCGTCGCAGCACCCGCCTGCCGCTGGATGTGCATCTGATGATTGTGGAACCGGAACTCTATGTTGAGGCGTTTGCAGAAGCGGGCGCAGACCGGATCACTGTGCATATCGAAGCGTCACCCCATTTGCATCGCACTTTGCAAAGCATCCACAACCTGGGGTGTGTGTCCGGGGTCGCGCTCAACCCACACACACCCGCACAAAGCCTGAACGAAATTATGCACATGGTCAATGTAATTCTGGTGATGACCGTGAATCCGGGTTTTGGCGGCCAGAATTTTCTGCCGGAAACGCTGCCGAAGATTACTCGTCTGCGATCCATGATTGCGGAAACAGGCCGCGAGATTGACCTGGGTGTGGATGGGGGTATGGATGTAACCACCGTGAGAGCGGCTGCTGCGGCTGGCGCGAATGTGATCGTGGCCGGGAGCAGTATTTTTAATAAAAGCCATACCGTACGAGAAGGCATCGAAAGCCTGCGTCGTGCGGCGCTGTAAGGGGTTCTAATAAATAGATGTTTGAAAATACGTTCAAGTTGGAACTGGGGCGACAGGTATGACGGTTAATGTGGATAGACGGGTCTGTGACGGGCATCGGTTGAAATGGATGGTCGCCGCCGGTCTGGCGTGGCTGGAACAGCATCATGAAAAGGTCGATCAACTGAATGTGTTTCCGGTTCCCGATGGCGATACCGGCAAGAACATGATGCTGACCATGCGCAGTGCCTATCAGGAAATCGCGGGTATGGATGAACGCGAAGTCGGCATTGTCGGGGACGCGGTGGCGCACGGCGCTTTAATGGGTGCGCGTGGCAATTCCGGGGTGATCCTGTCGCAGTTGTGGCATGGCTTCGCTCAGACCCTGCGCGGTCATGATGTCTTCGACGCGCCGATGTTCGTGCGTGCCTGTCAGTCCGCCGTGCAGGCAGCTTATCAATCCGTCACCACCCCGGTTGAAGGGACCATCCTCACAGTTGCCCGCGAGGCGACGGAAGCTGTAGTCCGCCATTCATTTGACTACGGCGAGCAGGACCTTCAGAAACTGCTGACAATTATGGTCGAGGCCGCAGAGCTGTCCCTGAAAGCTACACCGGAACTGCTGCCGGTCCTGAAAAAGGCTGGCGTGGTCGATTCGGGCGGGCAGGGGCTGGTGTACGTGCTGGAAGGAATGCTGCGTTTGCTGAATGGTGAGACGGTCTTCCAGCCAACAGAAGATGTCCCGGTGACAGAAACACAGGGCTGGCAGGCGGCTCTGGAACCGGAGGATGCCGAAGGTTACGGTTATGATGTGCAGTTTCTGATGCACGGGCAAAGCATGGATGTCGATCAGATTCGCGCCGATATTGACGCGATGGGCTGGTCAACCCTCGTGGTCGGTAACGAACGCCTCATTAAAGTGCATGTTCACGTCCATAACCCCGGTCAGCCTTTGAGTTACGCCATCGGTCTGGGCGCGTCGATTGATGATGTGGTCGTCGAAAACATGCAGGATCAGTATCAGCATTACGTTGAGGAGCGGCTGGCGCGCCAGTTTGAAGGTGAGGCAGACCGTCAGACCAGCGAAGTGGCAGTCATCGCGGTTGCCAGCGGGGCCGGCCTGCGCAAGATTTTTGAGAACGACTTTCAGGCGGGGCATGTGATTTCGGGCGGGCAGACGATGAATCCCAGCACGCAGGATTTTCTGGCAGCCATTGACGCGCTGCCAAACACCAAAATTGTGCTGCTCCCGAACAACAAGAACGTGATTATGGCGGCGCAGCAGGCCGCATCGCTGGCGCGGGATAAGGATGTGCGTGTGGTTCCCAGCCGGACACTGCAACAGGGCATCAGCGCTATGCTGGCGTACAGCAATGCGGCGCAGTCTGATGATGTCGATGAGGTGGTCACGGCTATGCAGGAGGCGCTGCATTTTGTCAAAAGTGTGGATGTCACCACCGCGACCCGCGATGTCGAGATGAACGGCTTGCAGGTGCGCTCCGGCCAGTATATCGGCCTGCTGAATGGCGACCTGACGACGGCCGGCGATGATCTGTACCGCGTTCTGTCCGATACATTGGCGCAGGCGCTCGACGAAAACAGCGAACTCGTCACTCTGTATTATGGCGATAATCTGGACAGAACCCAGGCCCAGGCGCTGGTCAACCGGCTGTCAGAAGCGTTTGAGGATCAGGTGTTCGAGCTGGTGCAGGGCGATCAACCCTTATACCCGTTTATTATCAGTGTAGAGTAGATGGTCAATATTCAGATCGTCACCGACAGCACAGCGCACTTCATCAACCCGCATGTGGTTCAGCAGCATGGGATAACGATCATTCCCAACGGTATTTACATCGCCGGGAAACGTTATAAGGAAGGCGTTGATCTGACGAATGAAGAGGCCATGCGGCTTCTTCATTACGAACAGGTGACACCGCAGGTCGAATCACCTACAGAAGCCGACTATCTGGATGTTTTTCGGCGGCTGGCCGGTGGTTGTGAAGCGATTGTTTCCATTCATCCGTCACGCAAAATGTATCCAAGCTGGGATCATGCCCGCGCGGCTGCCACTCAGATCGCCGGTCAGTGCGAAATTGTCGTCATCGACTCGCAGACCCTGTCAGTAGGACAGGCGATGCTCACGCGCATTGCCGCCCGTGCCTGCGAAGAGGAAACCTCGCTCGAAGAGGTCGTGCGCAAAGTGCGCGGCGCAATTGACCGGGTTTATTCGGTATACTTTATGGACGCTGTTAATGCGTTGTTCCATAACGAAATCATGAGCCGGTCACATGTGATTCTGGGCACGATGCTGGGCGTCAAGCCGTTCCTGACCGTTGAGGACGGCGCGCTGAAGCCGATTGAAAAGGTGCGCACCCGCTCTCAGGCGATTGAACGGCTGGTGGAGTTTGTCATCGAATTTACGGATATTGAAGAAGTCGTGATCTTGCAGAATAAACCTTATGCCAGCGACCAGACACGGATGCTCCAGGATCGTCTGGCGGTGGAATTTCCCGGACGGCACTTCCCCTATGCGCTCTATGGGCCGTCGTTAACCGCGTTGATTGGCTCTGAGGCGATGGGTGTGGTCCTGCTCGAAAATGAAATGGAGTATTTAGAAGATGGCTTTTAAGAAAATAAAATTTGTGACTGACAGCACCTGCGATATACCGGACGAACTGATCCGTAAATGGGGGATCACAGTCGTGCCTACTTTTGTGAACGTTGGCGAGGACAGCTACGCCGACGATGGGGTCCAACTGGATCGTACCGACTATTACAATCGTCTGCCATCTCTGACCCCATTTCCGACCACCGCTGCGCCCTCGCCGGGGTTGGCACGTCAGAAGATTGAAGAGGCGTTCAAGGATGCCGACCACGTTATGATTGTGACTGCTCCGGCAAAACTGAGCGCGATTTATGAAGCCATGCGTATTGGCAGCGCGGACATCCCCCCCGACCAGCGCACGCTGATTGACAGTACCATGGTGACGATGGGCCTGGGTTTTCAGGTCCTGATCGGCGCCGAAGTGGCGGCTGAAACCGGGGATGTCGCTCAGGTAGAGGCGGCGATGGCCCGGGTCCGCGCGAACTGCAAGGTGGTCGCGCTGGTCAATTCACTGGATAATCTCCGTCGCAGCGGGCGTATCAATCTGGCTTCCGCCGGCATCGGTTCCCTGCTGCAAATCAAGCCCATTGTCAACGTGGGGGACAGTGCGATTACTGTGCTTTCGCGAGTCCGAACAGCCAGGCGCGCGCGCGAGGAAACGGTTGACCTGCTGCGGGCACAGGCCCCCATGGAGCGGCTGGCGCTGCTTCATGCCAACAATCTGGAAGGGGTTGCCTGGATGCGCGAACAGATTGCCGACATCGCGCCGCCCGAAATTCTTGAAGTCAATATCACCCCGACATTAGGAACCCACGTTGGTGTGGGGTCTCTGGGGTTTGTCACGGTTAAAGAGAATTGGAGGCAGTAATCCGTGCCATCCGCACTGGAAACACTGGTCAAAATCCTAAAGTTAGAGCGCGAACAGGGTTGTAACGATACAGCAGTGATTGGCGGTCTGGCGAAGTTCACCGCCAACTGGGTGCATGATGCCCATACACAGGCGCGTAAGCCGGAACATCACCTGCTGGTGGATGAATTGCAGCAGTTGGTTCAGACCTACGCGCAGACCGAAAGCCGGACTGAACGCAGCAAACAGATTCAGTACATGCTGGATCGCATTACGGGCCGTGTGCCGCCGCCCCCTGAATTTCAGGTTGCCAGCCCCGCCGCCGCAGCAGAAGCGCCGCCACCGGCTGCCAGACAGCCGGAACGTGAACGCAGGCCGGAGCCGCCGGTCCGTCCACCGCGCCAGCCGCAGCCGGTTCAGAACAGGAAACCGGCGCCGGAGCAGGCCCGCAAACCGCATAAACCAGAACCGAACCGGCCACCGCAGCGTCAGACGGACGGGTTCGCCAGTGATGATGACCTGGGGAGCGGCCCGCGCAGCCCCTCAATGCGTCTGGATGTGCCGCGGCAGCCGCGATTGGCTCGCCCACCGCGCAGCGCCCGCCCGCAGGTGAAGCCCGAAGAGGCTCTGGATATTCTGCGCGGCCTGCGCAAGCCTGTTACGGTGGTCAAGGGTGTAGGCGAACGGATGGCCGAGTCTTTCAAACGGCTGAACGTCGAAACACTGGATGATCTACTGTACTTTTTACCTCGGCGCTATGACGATTACACCCGGCTGGACTATATCAGCCAGTTGCAGCCGAACACCACCGCGACGATTATCGGCACGGTGCGAGAGGCCTCGGTCAAAATCGGCCAGAATAACCGCAAGGACTTTCATCTTATGGTGGATGACGGTTCTGGCCTGTTGGATGTCACCTTTTTTGGCCGCCATTTTATGACCCGCTACATCAAGCCTCAGCAGCAGCTTGTCCTCAGCGGCCCGGTAACAATTTTCCGAAATCGTATTCAGATGAGCAACCCGGAATGGGAGCATCTTGATACCGATAATCTGCATACCATCGGGATTGTGCCGGTGTACCGGCTGACCGAGGGATTAAGAGCGCGCGGCGTGCGGCGCCTGATGAAAAACGCGGTCAGCTATTGGGCGGAACGCCTGCCCGATTATGTGCCCGAAGCCACGCTGGAACGTGTTGATCTGGGCGACCTGGGGTGGGCGCTTCAGAATGTGCATTTCCCCAAAGGGCAGGATCACCTCCATCATGCCAGAAGGCGGCTGGCGTTTGATGAACTGCTGCTGCTGCAACTGGCAATTCTGGGCAACCGGCATGAGTGGCAAAGTGTCCCGGCGGACCCGCTGCCGGTCAGCGATGAATTTGCAGAAGCCTTTTTACAGGCTGTCTTCCCCTATGACCTGACCGGGGCACAGCAGCGGGCCATTGCGGATATTCGGCGCGACCTGAGCCAGCCCGTGCCCATGAATCGCCTGCTGCAAGGCGATGTTGGTTCCGGCAAGACAGCAGTGGCAACTACCGCGCTGGCGTTCGCGGTGGCGAATGGTCGTCAGGCCGCCATTATGGCCCCGACGAGCATTCTGGCTGAACAGCATCACCGCAATATCAGCGCGGCTTTGGCAAAAATGCCCCTCGAACAGACCCCGGTGGTGGGCCTGCTCACCGGGTCACTCAGTGCCGCCGAACGCGATGCGGTGCGCGCCGGGATCGCTGACGGTTCCATTCATGTAATCGTCGGCACACACGCGCTCATTCAGGAAGGGGTGGAATTCCACGATCTGGCGCTGGCGATTATTGACGAGCAGCATCGTTTCGGGGTGGAGCAGCGCGGCGTGCTGCGTGGCAAAGGCAAAAATCCGCACCTGCTGGTCATGACCGCGACACCTATTCCGCGCACGCTTGCTCTGGCCATTCACGCGGACCTTGACCTGACCGTTATTGATGAAATGCCGCCAGGCCGCCAGCCTGTGCAGACTCGTGTGGTCGAACCAGTGGCCCGCGAGCGGATTTTCAGTTTTGTGAAATCGCAGATCGAGCAGGGGCGTCAGGCGTTCATTGTCCATCCGCTGGTAGAGCAGTCGGAAAAAATCGATGCGCGCTCCGCTACCGAAGCCTACGAAGAGCTTTCCAAAGTGTTCTTCAGGCATAAAGTAGGCTTGCTGCATGGTCGCATGAAGCCTGCCGAAAAAGATGACATGATGACCGCTTTTGGCCGGGGCCAGTACGACGTGCTGGTGACGACCTCGGTGGCTGAGGTGGGGGTGGATGTCCCTAACGCCAGCGTGATTGTCATTGAGGGCGCGAACCGCTTTGGGCTGGCGCAGCTTCATCAATTCCGGGGACGAGTCGGGCGCGGGTCTCATGCCTCCTACTGTCTGTTGATACCGGACAATAACACACCCGAAGCCCATGAACGCCTGACCGCGATGGAAGAGCTTACCGATGGTTTCCGCCTGGCGGAGATGGATTGGAAGCTGCGCGGGCCGGGCGATCTGCTGGGGACGCGCCAGAGCGGCGGGATGGGTGGCAGCCGCCTGCGGGCGCTGGATCAACTGGCCGACGCGATCACGTCTGATCTGGTCGAACAGGCCCAGCGCGAGGCCCGCACCATCTACGAAGAAGACCCGCAGCTCAGCCAGGAACAGCACCGGCTTCTGGCGCAGCGTGTGCGGATTCTGCAGGATGAACGCAGTGATGTGAGCTAAGGGGCCGGGTTGACCGGACGGAACGATGTGGTTTAGTATTGTCCATCTTTTGCAGTGTATCGCGGAGAAAGACTGATGGCGCGCCTGGCTGTGTATCCTGCGTCACTGGACCCCATTCATAATGGGCATATTGATATTGCGCGGCGGGCGGCCCGCATCTTCGACGAATTGATCGTCGGGGTGTACGATATGCCCAAAAAGCGCCTGCTTTTTGATGTGAATGAGCGGGTGGCGCTGGCGGATGAGGCATTTAAAGATGATACTAATATCCGGGTTGCGCCCTATTCCGGTTTGACGGTAAACTTTGCTAAAGAAGTCGGCGCGATGGCGATTATACGGGGCTTGCGCGTATTTTCCGATTTTGAGCTAGAATTCAGAATGGGACTTGCAAATCGGAAACTCGCGCCCCATATCGAAACGGTTGCCGTGATGGCCGATGAGCGGCATATCCATATCAGTTCGAGTACGATTCGAGAGATCGCGGAACTGGGTGGTGATGTCACAAGTATGGTTCCGGGGTTTGTAGCGGAGGCATTGACGGTCCGTTTTGCCGAGCTACACGCACAAAAAAGCAGCCCGGGCTACATGACCAGTATCCGGGATTAAATTGGAGGGGAAGATAACACATGGATATTCAGCATCTGGTTGATCGCCTTGAGGATTTGATTGATGAAGGGCGGCATATGCCCTTTAGCAAATTTACCATGATCGATGAAGAACGCGCGCTGGAACTCATCGATCAGATGCGCATCTCGATCCCTGAGGAGATTGAAAAGTCATCGCGCATCCTGTCGACCCGCGATCGTATTCTGGCACAGGCCAACGAGGAAGCTGCCCGTGTGGTTCAGCTTGCGCGTCGAAAAGGTGAGGAGATGCTGGATCAGGAGGTGTCGGTGCAGGCCGCCCATAACCGCGCTGCCAACATCATTGAGCAGGCTCGTCAGGAAGCTGAAAATATCATTGCCGAGGCGGACCGCTACGTGTTGGAAGAACTGTCGCGTCTGGAACAGCACCTCATCAGGACCCTGACAGTGGTGCGGAATGGGATTGCCGAAGTTCAGAACAACCCGGTTCCACCGGCCGAACGTGTCCAGATGCCGCCGCCGCAGCCCGCCGCCATGCAGCCGCCTGCCACCGCGCCGCGTCAGGATGTCCAGTACGCCCCGCGCGAACAGGTTGAAATCGAAGTTGGCAAAGAAAACGGTTAATTTCGTGCGTACATGAATGCTCTGAGGGTATCCGCAGGGATACTCTTTTTGTTTTGCCAGTTACTTCGTCGTCTCGACCCACAGACTGGTTCCATCCGTCCACAGATGGACCGTGCCAGATTCGTCTGTCCGGTACAATGGTACTGTCCCCAGGAGAGCCAGTGTGTCCGCGTTCGGGTCACCGCGCCGGTTGGCCGGGTCTGTCTGGAGCAGGGCGATCTGCGGCTGAACGGCTGCCAGAAATGCTTCGCTGAATGCGCGTGTGCCGGCGTGCTGTGGAACCTGCAAGACCGCCGCCTGCGGGAATTGCCCAGCGTCCAGCATGGCCTGTTGACCTGCTGCGCTCACGTCCCCACTCAACAGGAACGACGCCTCGCCAAAACGGATGCGTGTCACCAATGCCTGATCGTCCAGGCTGTCCTCGATGCCCGGCTGTGCCGATGGATGCAGGACTTCCAGAACGACCCCATCGTCGACCTCCAGTTTATAGCCGGCGGTCACATTGAGTACCTGCTGACCGGCTAACCGCTCCTGCAAACTGAGATAGGCCGGGCTGAGATTAGGCTGGCCGTTGGTCAGCACCACGCCTGCGTCATAGCGTTCCAGCACGGCCAAAAGCGCGCCGTATTCGTTCTCATCAGGCTGGGTGATGAGCAGCACTTCAATGTCGCGATCATTGAATGGCAGGCGATCTCCCAGGGCCGTCAGCAGGCGCGAGGGGAATCTGCCGCCATCGACCAGAATTTGTGCCCCGCCCGGTGTTTGCAGCAGAACCGCGTTGCTGTGGCCCATATCCAGCAGCCACAGATGCAGGTTGCCATCTGGCCTGCTCAGGTAGATGGCTCCGATCAGACAGAGCGTGGCGAATCCGGCAAAACCGGTTGAAACACTCACCGCGCGCTGGCGCAAAAACCGGCCCAGCCGCAGCGCCCAGTTCGGTTGGGTAGCCTGCATAAGAGCAACTCCCAGAAGCACGACAAAATACAGGGTAATCAGGCGTGGGTCGACATGAAATTCGACATCCGCAAACGGCAGTCGCGCCAGCACCCGCACAACCCCGGTAGTCCACGACAGCAGGATCAGATCATACCAGTATAAAATCTGCGCGAGGGCCGGCAGAAAAAACGCCGTGATGGTGGCGAGAATACCGAGTATGAGAATCCCGGCCTGCACCGGCACGATCAGGATGTTTGTCAGAAGAGACACCAGCGACAGCCGGTTGAAATACAGCGCGATCAGCGGCAGCGTGGTGATCTGGACGGCCAGTGTGACGACCAGTGGCTCAGCCAGAAACGCGCCGATGGACTGCGCGAAGGTGCGCGGGAACAGCGCGGCCAGCAGTTGGTCGAAGCGTTTCGACAGTGGCTCGGTATACAGAGCCAGCCCTAACGTGGCAAAGAAGCTGAGTTGAAAACTGATGTCCCAAAGCACGGTTGGGTTGAGGACGGACAGGAGTATCGCCACGAACGCGAGCGAAGCCGGGACGTAGGTTTTTCGCCGGATAGCTGTGCCTATCACCAGCAGACTGCTCATGAGCGCTGCCCTCACCACCGCCGCGCCCGCCCCGACAAACAACGTGTAAACCAGAATCACTAGAATGCCCAGCAGCGCGGCCCAACGTTCGGAAAGCGGGGTTCGCTTGAGCAATCCCATGATGGCTCCGCTGAGGATCACCATATTAAAGCCGCTGATTGCGATGACATGCGATGCCCCCACCCGGCCAAAAGCATCCTCAATTTCGGGCGCGATACCGCTTTCGTTGCCGAGCAGAATTCCGGTCAGCAGGGCGGCTTGAGGTTCCGGCAGGCTGCGCGCAATCTGTTCTGCCGCGCTTGTCTTAAGGCTCAACAAACCTGCGTACAGGTTGGCGGCTGAACCTGGTTCCTGAATTTCCAGCGAGGCGTCGATCATGATGCTGAAGACCCCGCTGCGGGCCAGAAAATCGGCATACGAAAAGGTGTCCAGTTCGGCAGGGGTAATGAGCAGCCCGGTTGCGGCTACCCTGTCTCCATACTGCACCGTGACGGTTCGGGGTGCGCGCACCAGAACACTGCCGCTGGTGTCGCTGGTTTGCCCGGCGCGCGTGATAGTCTCGGCAGCTATGCGTACCTGTGTTTCTGTATCCGTCAGAACAGGTTCAGCGGCGATAGTTCCGCTGATCGTCAGGCCGCCTGTGTGGTTATAACGCGCGACATCACTGCTGGTGGGGACAAGCGCCATCCGCAGGCCCCCCAGTGTAAAGGCAATCAGTACCGCCGCGCCCAGGCGACCTGCCGCCTCATGCCGCAGCAGAATCGCTGTTCCGATGGCTCCGGCCACCAGCGCCAGCCAGATCAGCGGCAGCAGTGTACTGCCCGGATTGTTGGCTGCCAGCAGAATGCCCGCCGCCCAGCCGAAGGCAATATAAACCAGTCTCATAAAAGTTCTTGATACCCGGTGGGTGAGTACAGTGCAATCATACCCTGATTTTCAGGTCGATGATAATGGCGCGCGGCGGAAAATCAAAGCACGCTATAATCAGCGCTGCGCGACCAGGCAAAGAAAGGATTTGTTGGATGGCTTCGCCCAATGTGATTGTGTTTTTTACCGACCAGCAGCGCTGGGATACCACCGGGGTACATGGCAACCCGCTGGATTTAACCCCGAATTTTGATCGCATGGCGCAGTATGGCACGCACATCTACAACTCGTTTACCTGCCAGCCAGTGTGCGGCCCGGCCCGTTCCTGTATGCAGACCGGCCTGTATGCCACCCGCACCGGCTGTTATCGCAACGGTATTCCGCTGCCGCAGAACAGCAAAACGCTCGCGCATTACTTTCGCGAAGGGGGTTATACCACCGCCTATATCGGCAAATGGCATCTGGCATCCGGCAGTTCGCGCGGCCCGGTGGTGGAAAATGAACGCGGTGGTTATGAATACTGGCTGGCATCGAACACCCTGGAATTTACCTCTGACGCTTATGATACAGTGATGTACGATAATGACCAGCAGGCTGTTAAACTGCCGGGCTATCGGGTAGATGCGGTAACAGACGCGGTGATTCGTTACATTCACCAGCCGCGCCAGCAGCCATTTTATCTGTTTGTGTCCTATATCGAGCCGCATCATCAGAACCACCGCGACGATTATCCCGCGCCGGACGGATATGAGGAACGCTATCGTGAACGCTGGATTCCGCCTGATCTGGCTGCGCTGGGTGGTTCCACACACCAGCATCTGGCAGGGTATTACGGCATGGTCAAACGTCTGGATGAAGCGTTTGGGCGGCTGCTGGATGCGCTCAAAAGCCTCAATCTGCTGGACGACACAATTGTGTTATTTACCGCCGATCACGGTAATCACTTCAAGACCCGCAACGCCGAATACAAACGTTCCGGCCATGAGGCATCTATTCGCGTTCCGACGGCTGTACAGGGGCCGGGCTTTAACGGCGGTGGTCGTATCAGCCAGCTTGTGAGTCTGATGGATATTCCGCCCACGCTGCTGGACGCTGCCGGGCTGCCGGTCCCCGAAGTCATGCAGGGGCGTTCCTTCCTGCCGCTGGCGCAGAAACAGCCGGTAGATTGGCCGGAAGAAATGTTTATCCAGATCAGCGAGTCGGAAGTAGGCCGCGCGGTGCGCACCCATCGCTGGAAATATGGTGTCACCGCGCCTCACAAGGATGGTTGGAATGACGCAGATTCTGACCGCTATGCCGAAGCTTATCTTTACGATCTGCTGGCGGACCCCTATGAACTGAACAATATTATCGCGTTTGATTCGCACGATGAAGTCAGGGCCGTCCTGCGCGAACGACTGCTGCGTCGAATGCAGGCTGCTGGCGAGTCCACGCCAGAAATCGAACTGGCCCGGACTCAGCCAGGTGGTCAGCGTCGGGTCACGTCTGAGGAGGCCCGCGCCTAGCTTTGCTCTACCAGTGGGCGGTTAACCCCCGCGCTGGAAGAAAAACCAGAACAGGAAAAAGTAGATTGCGCCAGCAACAGACGCGATCACCGCCGGCGCTCTTGATTTTTTGTCGCGGGTCATGCCGCCCACCAGTGCCGGAAACAGAAACATGCCGGAATGAACAACCAGGGAGCCGAATTCACGCGGCTCGAAGATGACCAGTTTATCAATGACACACAGCATGAGACCGGCAGCCGAGATAAGGGTGGTCAGGAGCGCTTTATCACCTTGCAGGAGCATCGTCACCAGTGTGAAGAAGAAAATGACATAAATGAAGATGTTCCAGATCAGACCATTTCCGGCGTTTGGCCCAAGCAGCTGGATAATATCTTGTAGATTGATGTCTTGCATCAGGAAACCCCTCACGGATAATGGGTATACACATAGTTCTCATTATAGGGGATTATGCGCTGCTGTGTGGTAAATTTGAATAATGGTTTGCCAGTATGGAGCAAATGCGCTACACAATTCGTATGTGGGCCGAACGCTGGCAGGGCTGGTGGGACCAGCGTGATCCAGCCACCCGTCAGCTTGCCGTCTATGTAGCGCGCGCCTTTGCCAATTTCAGCCGTTATGGGGCGCGCTGGGCGGCGGCATTGGCCTACTACACCGTGTTTTCGATTTTTCCGCTGGCTTTGCTCATGGCTATCGGTATCAGTCGAGTTCTGGGGTCCGCAGCCGCCCAACAGCAGATTGCCAGTGCCTTCGCCCTGTTTTTGCCGGCAGACAGTCAGGCGACGACCCTCCTGCTCGACAGCCTGCAACTGGCTCTGGAACAGGACACCTCGTTCGGGCTGATCGCGCTTATCGGTCTGGCATGGTCCGGCCTGGGCCTGTTTACCAACGTGACCGCTTCGCTTGATCTGATTTTCCGGGTTCCAAAAAGCCGCAGTCTGTGGCGGCAGCGTCTGGTGGCAGTTGGCATGATGCTGATAATGATCTTTCTCGTGACGGCGTCATTTCTGACTTCTGGCGCGATCACCCTGCTTTCCCTGCTGACGCTCAATCGCCCAGGCACATGGCTGGGGATCGCCGCCGTGTTTTTGCCGTTCAGTCTGAACATGCTCATTTTTTTGCTGTTGTTTCGTTTTGTGCCTTCTCGGTCTGTTCACTGGGATGCCATCTGGCCGGCAGCCCTGTTGGGTGCATTCGGGTTCGAACTGGCAAAACGGGGATTTAGCTGGTATCTGACCAATTTTGCGAACTACCAGGTGGTTTATGGCAGTATCGCGACGATTATTGTGCTGCTTTTCTGGGCCTACCTGCTGGCTTCAATCTTTCTTTTCAGTGCGGAATTGTGCGCGCAGCTTAATGAATGGCTGATCGAACGCGACGGGGATGATGCGCGACCTCAACTACCGACCCCAACCCCACCACATCAGTTGACGTAATGCGGTGGGGCTGAAGGCTGTCATTGTGAGAGGGCGGGCTGCAAGGGAACACCGCGACCTCGTGGCGCATTCCGAAAGCGCGCGACCCATTTCCGCAGAAAGACCTGTAGGGGTGTCTCTCTGTGAGATGGATGGCTCTGATGGCCCAGGCGGTGTTGTTCGGCTTCTGCCAGCCGCTCCTGCATCTGGAACCTGGTGTTATCATAGGTTTTTTGCCAGTTGGTGAACATGGTGTTTATTCCTTTACCAGATCAAGCGTGCCTGTGGTCTGAAAGTCAGGTCGCTGCGTCATGTGATTCAGACGGGCGAACAAACGGATAACCGGATTCGGCTGTTTTTGCCGGGATGCGTGCACGCTGCGGGCCAGGTTGTGCTGCTTTGCTTCGCGCAGTAAATCCTTGCGGCGTTCCTCGATAACGGCTGTTTGTGCGTACCAGCGGTTTTCCATGATTTATGTCCTTCAAAATAGAGTGCCACACATTGATAGGGGTGTTGGCCCCGGTGCGAAAACGGCTGTTATTTATGCCTGAACTGTTGACTGCCCTTGTAGACTCTTAAAGTCTTTTATGAACCTTACTGGTTAGCAGGCCATTAGCGCTGACTATTTCAGGTCATGTGCCGAATGTCGTCAGGATTTCGGTTGGCTGGTTTGTTCGCGGTGGCTGAGTTGCATCAAAAAAGCCGCGAAACAGGCGTCCACGGCTTTTGAACCTTCAGAATTGAAGTGATCTCAGCAGGCAGACGCAATCGGAACCCACGCAGCGGCATAACCATTATCCAGGGTTGCAGTCCATGCGTTGGCATAAATTGGTGAGTTCACAGAAGTGCGTCTCCTTTCTTTGAGGATTTTTATGGCTCATTATGGCTATTTCACGTTCCGAGTGACACTTTAGCATGAGTGCTGCCGCGCTGTCAAGCACCCAATTTCTGGGGTGGTCCCTGTCATATCCGAAGATATGGGCAAACAGCGAAATCTGAAGTACACTAAAAATCCGAATGTATTGTGTAGGACAGGTACGAACCGTTGAGTAATTTGCCAGAAATTGGCCCGGATGACGAAGTGCATATCGAGATTGTCGAACATATTGCGCCATCCACAAATCGCAGTTTCGCGCGCCGCGTGGCGTTGCAGGTGTTATATGAATTGGATACAACCTCGCACCGGCCAGGGGATGTGATCAGCGCCCGTTTGGAAGCCCAGGATACCGACAACAAAGAAGCGCGTTACGTTCGTTTCCTGGTCCAGGGGGTGCTGACCCACCGTGATGCGATTGACGCCGTGATTCGCCGCTATATGGTGGATTGGCCGCTTGAGCAAATCGCGGCGATTGACCGCAGTATTCTGCGGATGGCAGCCCTGGAATTTGCCGTAGAAAAAAGAGCGCCGGTCAGCGTCGTCATTGACGAAGCGGTGGGGCTGGCGCGCCTGTTTGGGACGGATGCGTCAATGGGCTTTATTAATGGTGTTCTCGGCAATCTGGCTTCCGACGAACAGGCGCTGCATGATTTGGGTGCGCTGAGAACAGATGAGGAACAGATCACATGAATATTCTGGGCGTGGGCGGGCCAGAGCTGATTATCATCCTGGTCATGATGCTCGTCATCGCCGGTCCGAAGCGAATGGTGAAGTGGGCCTATGTCATGGGCCAGTACGTTGCCAGATTTCGCCGCATGTGGGCCGAGACTGTGGACGTTTTGCAAAAGGAATTTGATGACGCTGGGGTCGAGTTTCAGATTCCGCGTGATATGCCAACACGCGGCAGTCTGAACAAGGAAGCCTCAAAACTCTTGGGTACGGTCACTGACCCTGTAAAAGAGACCCTGGATCAGGTGAATACCGAGGTCGGGGGCATCAGGAAAACCACTGCCCTGTCGGCCAAAGCGGCAACAGCAGTAACTGCCGGGGGTAACGGTCATGCCAAACGCCCGGCTACCTCAGCCACCAGTCGCAAACCGGCGGCAGGCAGTCAATCGGATGGATTTGGGAGCTGGTCCAAGCATGACTCGAAACCGGATTTCGGTTCCTGGACAGGCAATGGTCAGTCACAGGACGAAGAGGAATAAGCCGTGCCGGAACTGAAACTGCCTCGCCTGCGCCGCCAGCCTGCACCGTCTGTCAAAGAACCAGCCAGTCTGCCACCCGGTGATGAAGAGGAAAGCGACGATGGGCATGGCGCGCGTATGGGTTTCTTTGAACATCTTGATGAGCTGCGCAAACGCCTTGTACGCGCCGCTGTTGCCCTTGTGATTGGAACCGGAATTGGGCTGGCGGTGTCTGGCCCGGCGCTGGAATATCTCAGAATGCCCTACTGTCAGGTGGTCGCCCTCAACGACGCTGCCGCTGCCGGTGAAGAGGTGAATATCGATACGGTTGAGATTGACCTGGAACGCTGCCGTTTTCAAACCCTGGGGCCGACTGGCGGTGTCGTGGCTTATTTCCGGGTGTCCCTAACGCTGGGCGCGATTATCGCCATTCCGATTATCACCTATGAGCTTTTGATGTTTATTTTTCCAGGGCTGACACGCAAGGAAAAACGGGTGGTCGTGATGTCGCTGCCCGCAGTGACGCTGCTGTTTTTGATCGGTACTGCCTTTTCCTGGTTCATTCTGATGCCGCCCGCGCTGGGCTTTCTGGAAGGGTTCCAGCAAAATCTGTTCCGCTCAGAATGGACTGCTGATCTGTACCTGAGCTTTGTCACGTCGCTGATTTTCTGGATGGGTGCGGCTTTTGAAACCCCACTGGTATTTTTCGTACTTGGTTTGCTGGGTCTGGTCGAAACGCGCCCGTTGATCCGCAACTGGCGTGTCGCGATAGTGGGAGCTGCGGTAGCTGCCGCGTTGATTACCCCGACGATTGACCCGGTGAATATGTCGCTGGTGATGGGGCCGCTGCTGGTCCTGTACATTCTCAGTATTTTCCTGGTATTTGTGGCCCGTCGTATCTCCAGAATTGACGGCAGCAGCGCCAGCTAAATGAACAAACACGTGCGCATTCTGGGTGTCCCTATGGACCTGGGCCAGAACCGGCGCGGTGTGGATATGGGACCCAGCGCGATTCGTTACGCCGGGCTTCAGGCGCGTCTCGAACGGCTCGGCTGGCAGGTGCGCGATGGCGGGAATATTCCTGTGCCGGTTAAAGAAGAAGTCCGTGCGGACGAAACCAATGAAGGCTATCGTGCTTATCATCTTTCGGCGATAGCGCAGGTGGCTCAATACGCCTATGACGCGATGCTGAACACAATTGAAAATGATGAATATGCCATTTTTCTGGGCGGCGATCACAGCATCTCTCTGGGCAGCGCGGCCGGCGCACTGAGCCGCAGCGAACAGGTCGGGGTCATCTGGGTGGACGCGCACGGCGACTTCAACAATCCGCAGTCTTCCCCATCAGGTAACATTCATGGCATGGTGGTCCGCTCTCTCATCGGGCAGGGGCCGGATTCTCTGCTGGTCACTGACCGGACGCTGCCAGCAGACCGTATTGTGATGATTGGCGTCCGCGATCTGGACTCGCAGGAACGGATCGATCTGCGCGGCAGCGGCATCCGGGTGTTCACGATGCGCGATATTGATGAGCATGGCATGGCGGATGTGGTGCGGGCTGCGCTGCGCGGGCTGGGGAATGTCGATTCAATCCATCTCAGTTTTGATATGGACTCACTCGACCCGGCCATCGCGCCCGGCGTCGGCACACCCGTAGCTGGCGGGCTGAATTATCGGGAAGCACACCTTTTGATGGAGATGCTGGCTGATGATGGACGGGTGCGCTCACTTGATCTGGTCGAAGTAAACCCCATTCTGGACAGCCAGAACCGCACCGCCGAGGCGGCAGTTGGTCTGGCAGCCAGCCTTTTTGGGCAGCGCATTCTGTAACGGCTCAGTCGATGGCGTGGCTGCTGCGCGGCGTCAGGCGCAAAAAGCGTATGTTGGTGCTGGGCTGGGACTGTGCGGCCCCGGAACTGGTCTTCGATCAGTTCAAAGATGTACTTCCAGTAATGACAAAATTACGACAGCAGGGCACGTGGGGCGAACTGGAATCGTCAATCCCCTGTATCACGGTTCCGGCGTGGTCAAGCATGTTGAGCAGTCGTGATCCGGGTGTACTGGGCATCTACGGCTTTCGCAATCGGGCCGATTATTCCTACCGGCAGATGACCCGCGCAGACAGCAGCACAGTCAGGGTCAGGCGCGTCTGGGATTATCTGAGTTCGGCAGGGCTGGAATCAGTTCTGGTTGGTGTGCCCCAGACTTATCCGGTCCAGCCAGTTCAGGGCACAGTGGTCAGCGACTTCATGACTCCTGGGACTGGCAGCGCGTTTACCTATCCCGCAGTGTTCAAACAGGAAGTCCTGCGGGTGACACCGGATTTTCATTTTGACACGCAGAACTTTCGCACCGAAGACAAAAGCCACCTGCTTCAGCAGATCATCGACCTTACCGAAGTGCAGTTCAGGCTGCTGAAACACTGTATCGTGACTCGAAACTGGGACTTTTTTATGCACGTCAACATTGGTGTGGATCGACTTCATCACGGCTTCTGGCGTTTTCATGACCCACACCACCGCCTGCATGAGCCGGGGAATCCGTTTGCCAGTGTCATTCGAGAGTATTACCGCATGATCGACCAGATGGCCGGTGAGTTGATTGAACTGGCCGGCGATCAGACTGCCGTGCTGCTGGTCAGCGATCATGGCGTGACTCGCATGGACGGCGGTATCTGCCTGAACGAATGGCTGTGGCGCGAAGGCTGGCTGTGCCTGCGGACTCCGCCTCCTGCTGGCGTTATTACCCCGTTTGACCAGTTGGATGTGGATTGGACCCGGACACGCGCCTGGGGCAGCGGCGGTTACTATGGCCGGGTGTTTCTCAACGTTGCCGGACGCGAACCGGATGGGTGTATCCCAGTTTCGGATTATGAGCAGGTGCGCGACGAACTGGCGGCGGCTCTTTCACACATTCCCGGCCCGGACGGTATGATGGTGGGCGCTCAGGTTTTTAAGCCGCAGGAAATTTATCAGGCTGTCAATAACATCGCACCGGATTTAATCGTCTATTTTGGTGATTTACACTGGCGTTCGGTGGGCAGCCTGGGGCATGGATCAACTTATACGCTGGAAAATGATACCGGCCCAGACGATGCCAATCACGCGCAAAACGGCATGTTCGTACTCTATGAGCCGGGCAGCAGGGGAGCCGGACAGATCAATGGGCATCAGTTGATGGATATTGCGCCGACTGTTCTGCACCGGCTGGGTCAGAAGATACCAGCAACCATGCAGGGGCGTGTGCTGCGGCAGTGATTATCCAAAATCGGCGGACCACACGGAATTGGTGATCCGCCGATGATATTCTGACGACAGCCTGTCTATGCCGCAGGTTTGACCAGCATGTCGTCGTGCGTTCTGCGGAAGATGAGTTTTTCGATTTCGACAGCGAACAGCACCACAGACGCAATCACAGTGGCGGCTATGAATTCCACGACAGTCAGCGCTGTGGTTTCCAGCGTGTTCTGGAAGAACGGCAGGTACACCACCAGAATTTGCAGGACAGTGGTCAGGATGACGGCCCACAGCAGCAGGCGGTTGGTGTTGAACCACACCTTGAAGAACGAGTATTTATCCCCGGCGTGAATCGCCATCACCTCAAACATCTGCGTCATGGCAAGCACCGTAAACGCCATTGTGCGCGGGATACGCTGCGCGAGGTCGATCAGTCCATCGCCGCTGCTTTCTTCCAGAGGACCCCCTTCTTCCTCAACGACCAGGTGCTGCTCCAGGCGTTCCTCAGTGGAAAGATTATCCCAGTCATCCGGCACAGCCTCTGCGCCGACTACTGCGCCGAGTTGTTCCGCCGTTAGATTCTCCAGCCCCAGAGTTTCGCTGAAGGCATCCATGTTGTACAGACTGAATGCCCACAGATAACTGCCCAGTGTCAGCACGGCGATCAGAATGCCAACCCAGATAATATGTCGCCCTGTCCCTGCCGCCAGAATACTCTCATCGCGGGGGCGTGGTTTGCGGCGCATCACGTCTGGTTCGGCAGGTTCAAAGCCAACGGCAATAGCTGGCAGTCCGTCTGTAACCAGATTGATCCACAGAATCTGGATCGCCAGCAGGGGTAGTTTAAGTCCAACCAGCAGGGCGACAAACATCACCAGAATTTCGCCGACATTGGAACTGAGCAGATACTTGATAAATTTGCGGATATTGTCGTAGATGACGCGACCTTCTTCAATCGCATTTACGATAGAAGCAAAGTTATCGTCGGTCAGGACCATCTCCGCCGCGCCCTTGCTCACGTCCGTCCCGGTGATTCCCATCGCCACACCAATATCGGCCTGCTTGAGCGCGGGGGCGTCGTTGACCCCGTCTCCGGTCATCGAAACAATTTCACCCTTCGATTGCAGCAGCCGGACAATGCGCAGCTTATGTTCAGGTGACACGCGCGCGAAAGCCGATGTCGTCCTGAGAGCATCCAGAAGCTGCTGATCGTCCATCTGATCAAGCTGTGTGCCGGTAATGGCCTTTTCGCCTTCTTTGATGATCCCCAGATCTGTAGCAATCGCCTCCGCAGTCAGGGCGTGGTCCCCCGTAATCATGACGCTGCGGATACCCGCTTCACGCGCTTTTTTGACCGCTTCTCTGGCTTCTGGGCGGGCCGGGTCAAGGATGCCGACCAGACCCAACAGATGCAGACTGCGTTCAATGTCCGGTGTAATTTCGTCTGGCACACTTTCGAGCGGGCGATAGGCGATGCCAAGTACACGCAGCCCCTTACTCGCCATTTCGTCAATTTCCTTGAACCAGAGCTGCCGGCGCTCTTCGGTAATCTCGATAGAACCATCTGGCCCGGCCTCATGTGTGGCCCAGGTTACAAGCTGATCCGGCGCGCCTTTGGTGAGCGAGATGAAGGCGGTGTTGGGAAAAATTTCGGCAGCGTCATCTGTGGCGATTTTATGGATGGTCGTCATCGCCTTGCGTTCGCTGCTAAACGGCAGTTCAGCGACACGCGGCAGGTCCTTTTCCAGAATTTCGCGAGTGACACCCGCTTTCTGTCCGGCCACCAGCAGCGCGCCTTCGGTGGTGTCACCCACGACGCTCAGGCTGTTCTGGCTGCCATTCTTCTCAAGATGGGCATTCGTCGAAAGTGCCAGTGCCTGGACCACGCGGCTGACGGTGAGATTGCGTTTTGCAGCATTTTTTAGGGTGATATTGGGGAGAGTATCGTCACCAACCCGCAGTTTACCTTCAGTCGAATAGCCGATACCGGTTATGGAGACATTCTCATGGAAAGGCAGGGCGATGGAGGTGGCAGTCATCTCATTCTTGGTCAGTGTGCCGGTTTTATCGGAACAGATAATGGTCACTGAGCCGAGGGTTTCCACTGCTGGCAGTCGGCGAATGAGGGCATTACGGCGCACCATGCGGGCCGCGCCAAGCGACAGGCTGATGGTGATAAGAGCGGGAAGTCCTTCGGGAACCGCAGCGACAGCCAGACTGATCGCCGTGAGGAACATTTCCTGAAGGGGGATACCGCGCAGAAGTCCGGTCAGAAAGACAATTGCCACCACCAGACCCGCGCCCGCAGCCAGTGTTTTACCAAGCTGATTGAGCCGGCGCTGCAAGGGGGTGATGCCTTGTTCAACCTGAAGCAGCATGGCGGCGATATTGCCCAATTCTGTTTGCAGGCCGATCTGGGTCACGGCCATTGTGCCGCGTCCATAATTGACGGATGTGCCCAGATAGACCATATTGGTGCGATCACCCAGCGCAACGTCCCCGTTGCCATCGAGTTTCCGAACGTTTTTCTCGGAAGGTACGGATTCTCCAGTCAGCGCGGCTTCTTCGATCTGAAGGTTGACCGATTCGACAAGGCGACCATCTGCCGGGATACGATCTCCTTCCTGCAAAAGGACGATGTCGCCCGGAACCAGGTCCTCAGCGCTGATCTGATGAACTTCGCCATCACGGCGCACCCGTACCAGAGGAACCTGCATTGCACTGAGGGCGGCCAGTGCGCGTTCAGCCTGATATTCCTGGTAAATGCCCAGCACAGCGTTCAGGATCACAATTGCCAGAATGACCACCACATCTTTGGCGTCACCGAGAAACAGGGAGATGAGCGCGGCGATGATGAGAATGATGACCATCAAGTCGGTGAACTGGCCGACAATGAGCTTGAACCAGTTGGTTCCCTCACCAGCCGGCAGCACGTTGCGACCATATTTTTCCTGGCGACTCTTGACCTCAGTTGAATTGAGACCCAGTTCTGGGCGAGTCTGGAGTTCTGCTAGCGTTTGATCAACGTCTAGCTGATAAAATTCTGGCATGGGAAAACCTCGTGATTGTGGATATTAGTTCATTATAGAGTGGGTGTGTTGGCGTGAGATAATAGATCGTGTGTAAGAACGGTATGAATTTACCAACGCAAGAGGCAAATACTGAAAAACCCCCAATTTTGGGGGGTAAGCCCGCGCCTGTTTTAGGCTTTTTCAGAAATTTAAGATGAGTGGAATTATACCTTTAGTATTTCCTAAAACAACCCCGAATCATTGGGGGGTGCGAAAGGCAAACAAAAATGGCGCAGGATATTCGCACTGCGCCATTCTCAAGTGATTGACCAGACAGAAGATCTACATCAAACTCTTCATGAGTTTGTCGAGCGCTTCTTCAGAAGGCCGCAGATTTTCAGTGGGCACACGGGTCAGCGGTGTGTCGATCAGATTCACCGTTTCGCCCAGAGTCATGCGGGGTTCTTCGTAATACAGCAGCCCCGTCAGGAACACCTGGTCGCGCTGCGCATCTTCCAGCGTCTGAACAGCCTGGGCGCGGTTGCGCGGGTCGTAATCGTTGCCTGCTTTCTTGAGCCGGATGTAGGAACCGTCGTGCATCTTTACATCAATGACTTCACCGGCGGCATACTCATCCACTGTGATTTCCTCACGCACCTGGATAAAGTCCGGCGCGAGCAGTTCCATCTCATGCAGTGGTTTTTCGTGTTCCTTGCCGTAAGGATAGCTCTTGGTGGAGTCGGGTGCGTTATTAAAGGTCACGCACGGGCTGATGATGTCGATCACGGCTGTGCCCTTGTGCGCCAGACCGGCTTTCAACAGCGTCTGAACCTGGCCTGGATCGCCAGAGAAGCTGCGGGCGACAAACGTGCAGCCGCCGATAATGGCTTCCAGTGCCAGGTCGATGGGGGGCAGTTCGTTTTTGCCGTAATATTTGAGGAACTGACCCTGGTCAGCAGTCGCCGAGAACTGGCCTTTGGTCAGACCATAGACGCCGTTGTTCTCGATGATATAGACCATCGGCACATTGCGCCGGATCATGTGTTTGTACTGGCCCAGCCCGATGCTGCCGCTGTCACCGTCTCCGCTGACGCCAATAGCGACGAGTGCGTTGTTGGCGAGGGTCGCGCCGGTGGCTACCGAGGGCATCCGCCCGTGAATGGTGTTGAAGGCGTGGGCACGACCCATAAAGTAGGCAGGAGTCTTGCTGGAACAGCCGATGCCGCTCAGTTTGATGACGTTGTGCTGCTGCAAACCAATGTCATAGGCGATACTGATGATCTGATTGGAGATCGAGTCGTGACCGCAGCCAGGGCACAGGGTACTCTTGCCGCCTTTGTAGTCGTTGCGTGTGAGGCCGAGTGCATTTGTGTTTGCCATGTTACTTGCGCTCCTCTCGCAGGATATTTTCATGTGCAAAGCCGGGCGTCATGGGGAGGCCATCACCTGACACCAGCGAAGTGACGTGCGTGGTATCCTGGGCGATTTCCATGCGGATGAGTTGGGCCAGTTGGCCGTCAAAGTTGTTTTCGACCACGTAGACCCGTTCGTGATTCAGCACGAAGTTGACCACATCCTTGTGCAGCGGTACAGCACGCACGCGCAGATAATTGGTTTCGATGCCGTCGGCGCTCAGGCGGTCACGGGCTTCCTGAATGGCGGGGTCATTGGAGCCAAAGCTGATAATCCCGACTGATTTACCGGGGCTGTGGTCAATGAAAGGTTCCGGCAGATTTTCACGGGCTGTTTCAAACTTGCGGCGCAGGCGCTTCATGTTCTTGAGCCAGTCGTCTGAACGTTCGCTGTAAGTGGCGAATTCGTTGTGGCCTGTGCCGCGTGTGAAATAAGCCGCGCGCGGGTGGTCGGTTCCGGGCAGCGTGCGATAGCCGACCCCGTCACCGTCGTAATCCTTATAGCGGCCCCATTCGCCTTTTTCCGCGAAGAACTCTTCCAGCGCGATCTTGTCCAGCACTTTGCCCCGGTTAATCGGCTTGTCAGGATACTTGAACGGTTCCGTCATCCAGTTGTTCATGCCAATGTCGAGGTCGCTGAGAATGAAAACCGGTGTCTGATACTCTTCGGCAATATCGAAGGCTTTCCAGCCGAATTCAAAACATTCTGCTGGGTCAGCGGGCAGCAGAATAATATGGCGGCTGTCCCCATGTCCCAGGAAATAGGTGAACAGCAGATCACCCTGGCTGGTGCGGGTGGGCAGGCCGGTACTTGGCCCCATGCGGGTGATGTCCCAGATGACAATCGGGATTTCGGCGAAATAAGCCAGCCCGGCGAATTCCGACATCAGGCTGATGCCAGGGCCGCTGGTGGCGGTCATGGCGCGCGCGCCCGCCCAGCCTGCGCCGACGATCATGCCGATGGCGGCGATTTCATCTTCCGCCTGGACCACCGCTACGGTTTCCTTGCCGGTTTCCGGGTCGCGCCGCAGGTGCTGATAACTCAGCACGGAGTCGATCAGGCTGGTAGACGGGGTGATCGGATACCAGGATGCCACCGTCAGACCGCCGAAAATCGCGCCGAGCGCACCGGCTTCGTTACCGGTAATGATGATCTTGCCGCTGGTCATGTCCATCGGCGCGAACTGATAGGGGTCATTCTTGGTCAGGTTCTCAGCCGTCCAGTTGAAGGCTGCTTCGATAATCTGGTAGTTCATCTGCACTGGCTTGGGCTTACCGCCGAAGTTGTCCATCAGCGCGTCATGCAGATATTGCAGCGGGATGCCGAAAAGCTGTGCCACGACCCCCACGTATACCATGTTGCCAACCTGTTCACGGCGCTCGCTGGGAATATCAAACTGTTTGATGGTGTCGCGCACCGGAATTTCATAGTAGGTAATATCGTCGCGGCTGCGGCCCCATTTCCATTCTTCTGGCAGAATACACACGCCGCCAGTCGGAAGGTTTTGAATGTCTTCTGCCGCAGTGGTTTCATTCATGGCGATGGCGATTTCAGTCGTATCGCGCCGGGCGGTGTAGCCATCCTTGCTCACCCGAATCGTGTACCAGGTCGGTAGGCCCTTGATGTTCGACGGGAACAGATTCTTGCCATTCACCGGGATGCCCATTTTGAACAGCGCTCGTACAATGATGCTGTTGGAAGTCTGGCTGCCGGAACCGTTTTTGGTGGCAACCATAAAGGCAAAATCGTTGACATGCTGGCCGTTGGGCGCGGCCTGAGATTGTGTGTCCTGCTGAACTTGTGCAATACCCATAAGCCTTACGCGATGGTTCGCGTGTTCTCCTTTCGGTGAAGTGCTGACTGGCGTGCTGAGATGAAAAAAGTTTCAGGTGTTACAAATAAGCTTTTCTCCTTTATAGGGTCAACTGCGGATCAGGGCTTGCCTATATCGCGCATACGAGGTTGATAACGCAGAAGCTGGGTGTGATCGATGAAAAGCTGCTGGGCGGCGTCAAAATCGCCAGAGCAGATCGCATCGAGGATGCGCGCATGATATTCCCACACACGCTGCAAATAATCGTAATCAGCATAACGATTCAGTTCCACCGCGTCATACGCATCCCAGTAGGCTTCCAGCAGGCCCAGCACAAACGGGTTATTAAGCCGCCGGAAGATGGTCATATGAAACTGGCGGTGTTCCGCGTTGGGGATTTGAATCCAGTGGTCGTTCAGTTTCTGGTGGGCCTGGTCGACACAGGCTTTCATTTCGGCCTTGTCTTCCGCCGTAAGCAGGGCACAGGCTTCATGCCAGAAAGCGATTTCGACGTGTTTGCGCAGTTCGCTGAACAGCTCAAACTGGCGCAGGTCCTTTGCCAGGGCACAGAACAGGCTCAGGCGCACTGCCGGGGCAAAGCTGTACTCTTTGAGGCGCATCCCGGTTTTCGAGCGCACCTCCACCAGACCGAGCGCGCGGGCGACTTCCAACTGTTCCCGGATTTTGCTGGTGCTTAAACCGAGCAGGTCTTCACTCTGCAATTCCGAAATGGTGGGAAGACGGTCCCCCGCCTGATAATGTCCATTGGAGATGTAATTGAGGAGTTCAGAATCCAGGTTAATGTGGGGCATTTTACCGACTTTTGAAATGAAGATGTTGTATTCATCAGATGAATATGATTAATCTGATTGAACATTCTCATTGTATCATGGAAACTTGTGCAGTGTCCATGAGGTTTTAGACTATTTTTATAGTCAATTCTGCTTTGACCTGCTGACAAATGCGTGCCAGGTCTTCCGGGCGGGCACAGAAATCGATGTTGTCCATCTGGATGCGCAGCACCGGGCAGGCGGTCCAATCCTCTATCCAGCCATCATACAGGCGGTCTAGCTGGGCGATGTAATCTGCTGTGATGCTGCGTTCATATTCGCGCCCGCGCTGTGTGATGTGCTGCATGAGCGTATCGACGCTGGCTTGCAGATAGATGATGAGGTCTGGTGGAGGCAGAAACGAACTGACCGCCTGGTACAGCCGGCGGTAGGCGTCGTAATCGCGTGCGGACATGCGGCCCTGTTCGTAGAGGTTGCGGGCGAATATCTCGGCGTCTTCATACACTGTGCGGTCCTGCACCACGCTGCCGGGATGATCGAGCAGTTGGCGGTGATGCTCCAGCCGCTTGCCCAGAAAGAACACCTGTGAGTGGAAACTCCAGCGTTCCATATCCGCGTAAAAATCCGCCAGATAGGGGTTCTCGGTGTTGGCCTCATAAAAGGGCTGCCAGCCGAATGACGCGGCCAGCTTGGCGGTAAGGGTACTTTTCCCCGCGCCAATATTCCCGGCGACGGCAATGAAGTATTTTTGGTCGTTCAGAGGCTGTTCCATAACCTTTTTATCCCGCTGCTGTGTCAATCATGATCTGGATTTGGCTCAGAGGAAGAACTGTGTTGTCGTATGGCGCGCTGATCTGAATCGAGGCCGGACCGGTATAACCCTGTGTGCCGAGTTCTGCGGACCAGGGCATGTCGTCAATGAGATACGGGTTTACTGTCGCGGCAAGCATTGTCGTGACCAGTCGGCCATCGTCCGCGATCAGATCAACCGCCAGCGCACCCTCTGGCACGCCCGATGCGCTCCCGGTAACGAGCAGCGTTTCGCCGCCCACTGTGCTGCCTTCTGCCGGGAAGGTGATGCTGCCGAATATGCCCTCTGGTCGATAGCTTAACCCCGCCAGCGCAATGGTCTGTTGACTATAGATTCCACTGACCAGCGGATCAGCCGGGCGCGCGATCAGGCTGGCTTCGATGGGTTCCCCGGTGTAGGAATGGGGCAGTTCAATCTGCCATTCCCCTTCAGCTTCAGGGATCAGGGCACGGGCGATTTCCTCATCATCCGGCCCGACCAGCGTGAGTAGGAACCCGTCACCAGGCAGACTGCTGCCTGTGCCGCTGATGCTCAGAACCTCGGAGTAAATAACAGCCCCCTGTGGCGGCGTGTGGATTTCAACGCTGCCAGTGAGTGTGAGCGGTGCAGCGGTGGAGGTTGGGGAGATGGTCGCAGACGGCGCGGCAGTGCGGCACGACGCCAGAATGACCGTCAAAACGATCAGGCAGAAGCGCATGAGATGTCCTGTAGCTGGCAGCTATGGGAGCCATTATCGAACAGATGTGCCGCACGGACAAGGGCTGAATGGTATGGAGATGGGATGATTTTCCTAACCCATCAGACTCTCAGAAAACGGCAAGCATCGGCATCAACAGGTGCGTGATAAAATGAAAAAAAGTTCAGGTGTCGTGCGTATGACTGAGTTTGATGTGTTACTCGAATCGCTTGATGAAATGCCTATCCATCAGTTGGAGCAGTTCAACCGCCTGATGGAAGCGGTGCGGCGTCACTTGCCACGCGAAAATCTCACCAAGTCTCAGGAAGAACGGCGCGCGCGGGCCATCCGACGGGCAGTGGCGCGCCTGCGGGCCGGTGTCACGGACGCGGAACTGGACGTTCTCATTCTCGAACTGAAGGCGAATTGAATCTAGGTTCTGTTGACGTTTCGCTTATTTTATCGCCGGACGCTCAAAGCATCCGGCTGCCAGCCGTCAAAAGTCCCCTCAAGGGGACTCTCAAAAGGGCGCTTCAGCGTCCTTCCCTAAAGGCTTAGCCGTAGGCTTTCAGCGGTGGAAAATGTCAACACAGCCTAGCGTTTCTGGGTGACACCGCGCCAGAGCGTCACCACTTCGGATTCCGTGAGCGGCTGCGCCTGTCCCGGTTCCAGACCTTCCAGCGTGATGGGGCCAATCGCCCAGCGCACCAGCCGCAGAGTCGGATGCCCCACCGCAGCGGTCATGCGGCGTACCTGCCGGTTGCGGCCTTCGGTGAGTGTCAGTTCCAGCCAGCAGTCCGGCACATTCTTACGATAGCGGATCGGAACCGGGCGTTCTGGCAGATCAGGGGCCGCTTCCATCAGCCGGACTCTGGCCGGGCGCGTATAGCCTCCCTGAATTTCCACCCCCTGCCGCAGTTGATTCAACGCGACCTCATCCGGCACACGTTCCACCTGCACCCAGTAGGTGCGCGGATGCTCGAATTTCGGGTCGGTCAGGCGGTGATTGAGTCGGGCGTCGTCAGTCAGCAGCAGCAGACCCTCGCTGTCGAGGTCGAGCCGGCCGGCGGCGTAGATATTCGGAATGTCCACATAATCCGCCAGCGTGGGGCGGCCTTCTGCATCGGTGAATTTGGTGAGTACACCATACGGTTTCCAGAAGCGCAGCACAGTCGTTCGCGGCGGCTGGTTACGCATCATCTTCTGCCACTTCGCCGCGCTGTTTGCGGTCATGCTCAAGCGCCGCGTCGAGTACGACCCGCATGTTATCCGTCGTCTTCAGCAAAATGGAGCCGAGTTCGCGTACGTGCTTCTGATCGGCGGAGTCGCATTCTTCGATCAGGGTATTGAGCAGCCGGACTGCTGAAATAATGTCCCCCAGGGGTCCCCGCAGATCGTGCACCAGCAGCCGGATAAATTCGTCATCCGGGGTTTTTTCAAAGCGCGTGAGCAGTTTTTCCGTCCGGTTGGGCATTTCAGAATATCCGCTTGAAGAGGCTCATATCCACATTCCCACCGGAAAGCACACACACGACGGCTGTGCCTTCCGGCACAGGCACTTTGTTGAACCGCAGCGCCGCGAAGCTGGCCGCGCCCGCCGGTTCGACCACCAGCTTGCAGCGCTCCATAATCAGCCGCATGGCCTGGGCAATTTCATCGTCGCTGACCAAAACCACCTGATCGACAAATGCCTGGACATGGCGCAGGCAGTGAGTCCCGGCGAACGGCGCGGCTAACCCATCGGCAATCGTGCTGACGCTCTCCAGATGATGGGGCGCGCCTTCTTCAAGACTGCGAATCATACCCGCTGCACCTTCCGGTTCCACACCGATCACTTTAACAGACGGATGACTCAGTTTGAGCGCCGCCGCC
>CAZKIB010000017.1:42294-42894 GCA_964552425.1 uncultured Anaerolineaceae bacterium
TCAACCCGCCGCCGCCCACACCCACAAACACGTAGTCCGGCGAAGGCACATCCTCCAGAATTTCCAGCCCCAGCGTGCCATGCCCGGCGATGACGTGCAGGTCATCAAAGGGGTGAATGAAGGTCTGGCCCTCCGCCTGCTGGATTTCCCGCATTTTTGGGAAAAGTTCCTTGACCGAGCCGTGCAGGATCACCCGCGCGCCATAGCCGCGAGTGGCATCCACCTTGCTCTGGACAGCGGTTTCTGGCATCACTACCGTCGCCGCGATGCCCAGTTGGGCCGCTGAGAAGGCCACCGCCTGCGCCGCGTTGCCCGCCGAAACCGTGATGACCCCGCGCTGGCGTTCATCATCCGTCAGGCTGTTAATTTTGTTCATCATGCCGCGCGGCTTGAACGAGCCGGTCTTCTGGAACATTTCGGCTTTGAAATGGACGTTCGCGCCGGTCATCTGGCTGAGGTTCGCCGATGATACCACTGGCGTGCGGTGCAGGTTGGCCCGCACCAACGGCAGCGCGGCTTGAATGTCGGATAGAGCGGTGAGGTGGTCGCTTCTCATGAATCGCAGATTTCACTTTCGTCGCTGTTTTCCAACTTATTCCA
>CAZKIB010000017.1:42904-50419 GCA_964552425.1 uncultured Anaerolineaceae bacterium
GGGACTCAATGGGAAGGATGTTTCCGGTCATTGCTTCGTGCCATGCCTGACGGAAATCGGCCTCAATTTCATCCGGGTTTTCGTCGGCATCCTGCCAATCGTCGCGCAGCACTTCGACTAACTTATCGACCCAGGTGAATGATTGCACAATGTTACCCTCGCAGTTTCGCCATGCGTTCGCCAGCGGCTTTGAGCGTCTCATCGCTCTTGCAGAAGGCGAAGCGCACATGATCCTTCGTGATATAGGTGTGTTCCCGGCTGAAGAAAGCCGAGGGCGGGATGCAGGCCACGCCAATATGCTCAATCAGATGCTTGGTAAAGGCCACGTCGTCACCCTCAAACACGTCGGAAAAATCCGCCATGACGAAGTACGTCCCCTGGGGCGTGATGGATTTCAGCCCGGCGGCATCCAGCGCCTGCATCATCAGGTCGCGCTTGGTGGTGTAGAGCGCCTGATACTCCTCGTAGTAACTGCTGCCCATCGTGAAGGCATGGGCGACGGCCTGCTGCGCCGGGTGGTTGGTAGCAAACACGGTGAACTGATGCGAACGCCACACCCCGGTCACGAGTTCCGGCGTGCCATACACCCAGCCGACTTTCCAGCCGGTCATGCCGAAGGTCTTGCCCGCGCTGCCGATGGTCACGGTGCGCTCGAACATGCCCGGCAGCGTGGCGATGGGGATGTGGCGGGCACTGTCGTATACCAGATGCTCGTACACCTCGTCGGAAATCACCAGTACGTCATGTTCGAGGCACAGGTCGGCAATCAGCTTGAGTTCGTCGTAGGTGAATACGCGCCCGGTGGGGTTGTGGGGTGTGTTGAGGATAATGGCGCGGGTATTTTTGTTGAAGGCGGCGCGCAGTTCGTCGGGGTCCAGTGTCCAGTCAGGCGGGTGCAGTGCCACGTATACCGGTTTCGCGTTCGCCATGAGGATGCCTGGCACGTAGCTGTCGAAAAACGGCTCGATCACAATCACTTCGTCGCCGGGGTCCGTCAGCCCCATGATCGAACAGAACACCGCTTCCGTCGCGCCCGGTGTCACCAGCACGCCGCTCTGCGGGTCGATGTCCATACCATAAAATGCCTGTGCGTGATTGGCGATGCCCTGCTTGAGGGCGGGCACACCGGGGCCGGGCGCATACTGGTTGAACTGGCCGGCCAGCAGCGCCTGGGCCGCCGCCTCGACTACTTCGCGCGGGCCGTCGAAGTCTGGCATTCCCTGACCGAGATTGACGGCGTGATGCTGGCGGGCGAGGTCGTTGATTTCGGTGAAGATGGTCGTGCCAAAGCTCGATACACGCCGGGCATAGGTGGGCATGGTGTCTCCGCGCAGGTTTGAGAAGTCTGAAAATGAGCCGTGACTATAACACGAATTGGCGTAAACGGGGTTATTTCCCGTTCTGATTCAGACGCGCCGCCGTTGCCAGTTGGTCGACCCGTTCGTTATGTTCATGTCCCGCGTGCCCACGCACCCATTTCCAGTCGATGTCATGGCGTTTGGTGGCGGCGTACAGGCGCTCCCATAGTTCCTGATTTTTAACCGGTTTCTTGTCTGCTGTGCGCCAGTCGTTGCGCACCCACTTGTGCAGCCAGTCGGTGATGCCGTTGCGTACATACTGACTGTCGGTGTACATCGTCACGCGGCAGGGTTCCTTGAGGGCTTCCAGCGCCATGATCGCGGCGGTCAGCTCCATGCGGTTGTTGGTCGTGCTGCGCTCACCTCCGCTCAGTTCCTTCTGATGCTCCCCAGCGATGAGCAGCGCCGCCCAGCCGCCGGGGCCGTTCGGGTTGGGTTTCGCGCCGCCATCGGTGTAAATCGTGACCTGTGGTTTATCCATGTAATCCCTCAATGCTGACTGACCGGGACATTATACAGGCAACCTGCTGCTCCCAAAGGTCAAAAACACGCTTTTTTCTGACAACTGAAGACTGGTAACTAACCACTCCTGAAATCAGGACTTGACAGGTAAGCATGTCCTTACCTATAATTAGAACAGATTTGCGAAATGGAGTCCAGATGAGCCGCGAAGTTCCCCAAACAACTGCCGATGTCTTCGTCGCCATCGCCCACCCAAAGCGGCGGCAGATACTCGATTACCTGAGCGCGAACGACGCATCGGTCAAGACCCTGACCGAGCAGTTTGATGTGACGCGCCCGGCCATCTCACAGCATCTGGCCGTTTTGCTGGAAGCCGGGCTGGTGACTCGGCGTTCCGTCGGGCGGGAGAACTTTTATCATCTGGAGCCGGAGCGCCTGCTGGAAGTTGAACGCTGGCTTCGGCATTACGAGCAGTTCTGGTCTCGCAAGCTGGACGGATTGGCCCGCTATCTGGAAAGGAAACATGGCGATGCGACGTGATCTGACCTTCGAGCGCATCTACCCCTACACACCGGAACAGGTATGGGAGGCGCTCACCGACCCGGCGGCGCTGTCCGAATGGCTGATGGACAACGATTTTCAGCCCTATGTCGGCCATCGTTTCCGGTTTCGCACCCAACCGGCGCCGGGGTTTGATGGCATTGTGTACTGCGAAGTGACTGCGCTGGATAAGCCGCATCGTCTGGCCTACACCTGGCAGTCCAGCCAGATGAAACAGCCCACCACCGTGACCTGGACGCTGGAGCCACTTGGCGAAGGAACCCGGCTGCGGCTGCATCATCGTGGTTTCGAGGGACTGGCCGGCGTCGCCATAAGCTTTATTCTCGGCAGCGGATGGGGCCGTATTCTTCGGCAGAGCCTGCCTGTCTTTCTCGCTAAAGGGGTGTTTAAAAAGGAGCAATCATGATCGACAAGGTGAGTACCATATCCCTGTTCGTGGCCGACCAGAATCGGGCCAAAGCCTTTTACACCGACGTGCTGGGTTTTGAACTGCGCGGCGACAGCCCGCTGTATCCCGGCGCGCAGGCGCGGTGGGTTGCGGTGGCCCCCAAAGGCGCAGAGACCGAGGTCATCCTGTATCTACCTGACGACAACTGGGATCACTATCGGCAGGTCGTCGGCAAGTCTCAGGCAATGACTTTTAATGTGACAGACATGGACGCGCTGCAAGCGAACCTCAAATCCAAAGGGGTGACGTTTGTTCAGGAGCCGGAAAAGCAGCCCTGGGGCACTTACGCCATGATTAAAGACTCGGAAGGCAACTCGCTGATTCTGGTCGAGCCGCCAGGCGCTTAGGAGGAACACAATGGCAAAATGGAAATCCGATTCTGCGCTGGCAAAGCGCCTGCAAATCAAGCCGGGCAGTCGTGCAAGAGTGTACAATGCGCCGGAGAATTATCTCGCGCTGCTGGGGGATCTGCCTGAAGGCGCACAGGTGACGGACAGCGGCGACGGTCCGTTTGACGTTGTGCATCTCTTTGTCCAGAACAGCGAGTCGCTTAACCGGGACGCGCTCACCGCAATAGGGGCGCTTAAACCCGGCGGTGTGCTGTGGATGTCCTACCCCAAGCGTACCTCAAAGGTCGAGACAGATTTGACCCGTGACCGGGGCTGGGAAATTGTGGAAGAAGCGGGGTGGGTCGGTGTCGCCCAGGTGTCAGTGGATGAAGTCTGGTCGGCGACTCGCTTTCGGCCAGCAGATGAAGTGGGCAAATAAGTTCACAGAGGGAAACTATGGCTGACAAGATTATGACGCTGCACCCGGAAGGCAAAACGGGCGTGAATATTGATAAAGCCAGATACGACGCGGTGAGCGCGGCGATTATTGAGGCGATTCGCGCACGGGGCGAAATGTCATTTGGCGAACTGGCCGGCGCGGTAGGCCAGCACCTGACTGATTTCGATGGCTCCATCGGCTGGTACACCACAACGGTTAAGCTCGACCTGGAAGCGCGCGGTGTCATTGAACGAATTCCGGGGAGCGGCCCGCAGCGCCTGCGCCTCTCGTAAAACGGAACGCTCTCAGCCCGATCAGCGTAAGAAGGGACAGTCCAGCCGGCTGTCCTTTTTTGTTGTACCGGTCGTAAAAACTTACTGGACTTTGGCGCAGAATAATCTCCACCTTTAGTCGGATGAGTGTGATTGGATTGTGTTGTAATCTGATGATCGTTGTGCAGAGACAGTCAGGCAAGGCAGGGGGGAGCAGGATGAGCGCCATTCATATCGAAGTTTCGGACATCATCGACGCGACACCACAGCAGGTTTACGCGGTGATCTCGGATTACAGACAGGGGCATCCGGCCATTCTGCCGAAACCCTACTTTGAAGACCTCATCGTGGAGCAGGGCGGGCAGGGTGAAGGCACAATCGCTCTGACAAAGATGAATGTCATGGGCGTAAAGCGCACCTTCCGCATGGTGGTGACGGAACCGGAGCCGGGGCGTGTGCTGCGCGAAGTCGATGAACAGGCCGGGGTCGATACCCGTTTTGTTATCGAGCCGCTGAACAACGGCCAGAAGTCAAGGATTACGATCATCACCGACTCGAAAACCAGCGCGGGCTTCGCGGGCCTGATGGAACGTCTGATGAACCCACCTATTACGCGCCGCATCTATAAACAGGAATTGCAGCAGCTCGCGGCCTATCTGCGCGGCTGAACCGCTTCGCAAATCAGTTCACCAGTTGGCAGACGCCATTTCATAGAGGAGCAGGACAATGGAGATGTTCAAGGAAGCCCCTGTCCATGTACAGGGGGCATATACGACTTTGCAGACTCGCGTTCAGGGTGCGGTGATTGTCCCCGGTGATGCCGAATTCGACTCGGCCCGCATGGCCTGGAATCTCGCGTTCCAGCATCACCCCGCTGTGATCGTGGTCGCTGAAAGCGCGGCGGATGTGGTCGAAGCGGTGCGTTTCGCCCGCGCCGAAAATCTGGAAATTGCGGTGCAGGCCACCGGTCATGGTCCGACCCGTATGGCGAACGGCGCGCTGCTGATTAATATGTCGCGGATGACCCACGTTGAGGTCAATGCCGAAGATCAGACCGCTTGGATAGAGGGTGGCTCGAAATGGTGGCCCGTGCTGGAAAAAGCGCAGGCCGTCGGTCTGATGCCGCTGCTGGGTTCGACCCCGGACGTCGGTGCGATAGGTTATACGCTGGGTGGCGGCGTGGGCTGGCTGGCGCGCAAGTATGGTTTGTCGGCTGACAGTGTGAACGCCTTTGAGATCGTGACGGCGGAGGGTGAACTGCTGCGGGCCAGCGACACTGAAAACAGCGATCTGTTCTGGGCGCTGCGCGGCGGTGGTGGCAGCTTTGGCGTGGTGACCGGGATGGAAATCCGTCTGTATCCAGTAACGGTGGTATATGGTGGTAATCTGTACTATCCAGCGACGATGGCGAAGGAAGTGATGACGCGCTACCGTGAATGGATCAAGACCACGCCGGAAGACCTGACTTCGTCGGTTGTGCTGGCGAATTATCCGCCGATTCCCGATGTCCCGGAACCGCTGCGTGGCAATTCATTTGTGCAGGTACGCGGGGCCTATGCCGGTACGATGGAAGCGGGCGAGGAACTCATGAAATACTGGCGCGACTGGCAGACTCCGGCGCTGGACATGTTTGGGCCGCTGCCGATGACCCGCGTTGCTGAGGTCAGCAATGATCCGCTTGATCCGGTGCCAGCGCACGTTTCTGGCGCGTGGCTGGCTGAGATGAGTGATGAGGCCATTGATACGATCATCGGCTACGCATTGTCACCCAACGGCATGACGATAACCGAAATCCGTCATATTGGCGACGGGGCGATTTCGCGGGTCGAGAAAGGGTTCAACGCCTATGGCAACCGCGACGCGTCGCTGATTATGGAACTCATCACGATTACACCGACCAAAGAAATCTGGCAGGCGATGGATGAGTATACGCGTGAATTAAAACGCGATCTGGCACCCTATCTGACTGGCGGTGTGTACATCAACTTCCTGGAAGGTGATGAACGGCTTGAGCGCACGCGGGATGCCTTCACCAGCGAAAATTTCCGGCGGCTTCGGGAAATCAAGGCGAAGTACGACCCGCAGAATGTCTTCAGCCACAGCTTCAGAATCCTGCCAAAAGCCGCTGAAGCCAACTAACGGTCCGCAAACAATCGAATCTACTAACCAAAAGAGCAGTCCAACCGGGCTGCTCTTTTCATTGGGGAAGACTATAGAGAAAAGACATTGTTGTTCGCTTCTACTACTCCTATAATATCTTTCTATATGAGTAATTTCGTGGGAAAGCAATTCATGGAATCATTTCCATATGAAATCCAACGTCAATTGATTGACACTTTGTGTGAGGTTTTTTGGTACAAAACTGATTTACTACGTTATTTGAACGGAATTAACATACCACGTTCTATTTTTCAGAATACTCAGCGTGTAATGAATGAGAAAACAAAGCGGGCTGCATTGGGATATTTGATTGATGAGTTGTTGAAGTTGCCAGAAAATCAGGGTCAAATCGCTCTCGAAAAAATGATTCAACAAATGAGTCAATGGTCTAGCTTTAATACTGTAGTTAACCCTGAAATCGCAAAAAAAGCTGTGAGTGAGCTTGCTCGCTTAGTTGGTAGTTATACTGCCAAACAACATCAGAAGCAAAACGATGAAATCGAGATAAGAAAGCAAGTTCAGCAACAAGCTGCTACGGCAAAAAAGTTTGAAGAGCAGGAAAAGCTGTTAAATAGGTTTTTTGCTTTAGTTGGTTCAACTAATCCCCAGGAACGAGGTCATGATTTAGAACATCTTCTTCATGAGCTTTTTAGGTTTGAAAACCTGAATCCAGGTGAGGCATTCGCAATAAAAGGCGAACAAATCGACGGAGCTTTTGAGCTTGATGGAATTCACTATTTAGTTGAAGCCAAGTGGATACAAAACAAAGTGCAGCCTGAAGAGGTCTCTTGGTTTCAAACTAAGATTCAACGTAGGCTTGTAGGTACACGGGGTTTGATGATTTCAATTAATGAGTTCACCGATGAGGCCATTCGCACTGCAACTGAATCAAAATGCATAATTCTCATGAGTGGGGATGATCTTTATCATGTTCTCGATCCTCGTGTTGATCTAAATCTGAAAGAGCTACTTCGTCACAAGATAGCAAAGTTTTCGCGTTTTGGTCTATCATTTACCACTGCTAGAGAGATGCTACAACCACGAAAATAAACGCAAAAAGAGCGTCTAAAATCTGATAATCATGTCAGGTTAGACGCTCTTGTAATACAACTTAACTACTGCTTCAGGAAATTGCGCAGAACCGTCTGGAGGATGCCGCCGTTTTTGTAGTATTCGACTTCCACCGGCGTGTCCAGGCGGACCTGCACGACAAATTCCTTCCTGTGGCCGCTGGCGTCGGTGGCCGTCACGGTCAGCTTGTCACCGGGCTGCACATCATCCGTAACCGGGATATCGAAGTGTTCCTCTCCCGTCAGGCCAAGTGTCTGCCAGTTCTGGCCCTGCTCGAACGTGAGCGGCAGGACACCCATCATCACCAGATTGCTGCGGTGGATGCGTTCCATGCTCTCGGCGATCACCGCGCGCGCGCCCAGCAGGAAAGTCCCCTTCGCGGCCCAGTCACGGCTGGACCCCATGCCATAATCCT
>CAZKIB010000018.1:0-3991 GCA_964552425.1 uncultured Anaerolineaceae bacterium
GTTCGCACAGGTCGCGGGCGGCTTCACCAAAAGCGGCATCCCCGTTCAGGTCGCGCCGCAGATAAGCCTGCGCGTCGTCCGCGTTGCATTTGACCAGCCCAAAATGGCGATATTTATCGAGTTCGCCCTGCGCGTCGGCGGCCAGCAGCACCGCGTGGGTGCGGGCCTGTGCGCGCAGCCGGTCCACCAGCTTGTCGGTGAGCAGACCGCCGTGATAATCGGACACCAGCACCGCGTTCGCTGCCGGGAGATGCCGGTCAGCCAGCGCGCAGACCTGCATCAGAATATGATCGCTGATCGGCTCTCGCGAGAGGGTATCCAGCCGGGCGACCTGCTGCGGAAAACGCAGGCCCATGTGGGCCATCAGCCGCAGCTTGACGGTGGTGGGGCGGGATGGGTCTTTGACCAGCGCGTCCGGCTCGATGCCATGCGCTTGCAGCAGTTGGCTCAGTTGAGTGGCGGGCATATCCACGCCGGTGACAGCCACCTGCACCGCCGCGCTGCCCAAACGCACGATGTTGACCGCCGGGTTGGCCGCGCCGCCGGGGATCATCTGGCGGGAATCAAATTCGAGAATGGGCACGGGCGCTTCCCGGCTGAGGCGTGTGGCCCGGCCATAGACATACTCGTCCAGAATGACATCACCCACAACCAGAATGCGCTGCCCGGCGAGTTTCGGAATCCAGTGTTTGAGTGCGCCGTTCACGGCTTACGCTCTCCATTTATCAGCACCGCCAGCACAAAACGCGGCAGGCGCAGCATCCGCCAGAAGCGCCAGGGCTGCAAATACAGCCTGAACAACCATTCCAGCCCCAGACGCTGCATCCACAGCGGGGCGCGCGGCAGCACCCCGGCGATAAAATCGAACGAGCCGCCCACGCCCATCGCCATGCGGACGTTCAGACGCGGCAGGTTGCGGGCGATCCACTTGTCCTGCCCCGGCGCGCCATAGGCCACGAACAGGATGTCCGCCCCGGCAGCGTTGACCCGTTCGACCAGCGCGTCTTCTTCTTCTGGCGCGGGACTGCCGCTGTAAGTACCGACGATATGCAGGCCGGGGTGCTTCGCGCGCAGCACATCCGCCGCTTTTTCCGCGACCCCCGGCGCGGCTCCCAGAAAGAACAGCCGCCAGCCTGTCTGCGCCGCTCGTTCTGCGATGATCGGCACACCATCGGAGCCGGTCACACGCTGCGGCAGCGGGGTATGCAGATGCCGGGCTGCCCATAGCAAGCCGATGCCGTCCGGCACGCACAGATCGGCGCGGCTGAGAATATTGAAGAAGTTCGGGTCGCGCTGCGCGATGATGATAAATTCCGGGTTGATGGTGCAGACGTGATAGGGTATGGCCCTCACCCCCGGCCCCTCTCCCGCATGGCGAGGGGAGTCAGATGGAACCTTCGTTATCCACTGGTCGATCAGATCAAGCCAGTCCGCATAGGTGATGGCATCCACCGGCAGGCCAAGAACGCGGATGCGGTTGGGGAGGGCCGGGGAGTGCAGTTCGGGCATGACAGGCCGTGCCCCACCGAATTCGTTATGGAGGATGGATTTCGCCGCCACGACGACCTGATCGGGCGTGACCATGCGCATACAGGTGCGGGCGGGGCAGCCATCGCGCAGGCCGACGCCATGCCCGACGTAACTGCATGGGCTGCATTCCGGCGCGCTGCGCAGGATGATGGATTGGCCTCCCGGCGTCCAGGGTCCCCAGGCATCCGGGTTGCCCGGCCCGAAGATGCTGACCACCGGTGTGCCGGCCGCCGCGAGGTGCATCACACCGCTTTCCGCGCCGATAAACACATCCGCCTGGGCGATCACGCTGGCGAGTTCCGGCAGACTCGTTCGCCCCGTCAGGTCAAGCGCTTCGGTGTGCAGGGCGGCTTGCACGGCAGCGCTGTCATCGTTCGATCCACCCACGAGGATGATCTGCGCGTCGTGTTCCTGATACAGCCGGTCTGCCACTGCCGCGAAATGCTCCGGGTTCCAGCGCCGGGCGGTGCTGTAACTGCCGCTGCCCGCGTGGATGACAACTCGCCGCTGCTGTGTTTCGGGCAGTGGATAATTTTTTTGCGCAGCCTGCGCGGGTCGTGGACGATTATCCGCGCCGAGCAGTCCAACCAGATCAAGCCAGTACTGCGCCTGATGCTTCGCGCCGAAGCCGCCATCCGGCAGCCGCTCGGTGAGGAACCAGCCGCTGCCATTATCCAGCCCGATGCGCCGTTTCGCGCCCGTCGCCAGCCCGATGAGCGCGTATTTCAATGTGCCCGCTTTCAGCGTGAAATGGTGGAAATAGACGACCACATCACAGCGGCCCAGGCTGAAAATGCGCCGCAGGTTGGCCGGACGCAGAATGGCAGTCGCCCGGTTGAGCGCGGTTTGATCGAAGGTGATGATGGTATCCACCAGACCGGTCCCCTCCACCACCGGGGCGCTGTGGACGGTGGTCAGCAGAGTCAGGTGCGCGTCCGGTTGGGCTTCGCGCAGGGCGTGCAGGGCTGGTGTGGTCAGCACCAGGTCGCCAATATCGGCCAGTTGGACCAGCAGGATGCGCATGGGTCATTCTCGGCAGGCGGTTTCGAGAGCGTCCAGTGTCTGTTCAGCGGCGCGCTGCCAGGTAAACCGGGCGGCCTGCTGATAGCCCTTCTCACGCAGGAGCTGGCGCATTTCCTCATTGGCAGACAGGCGCGTCATTTTGTTAACAATCGCGCCCACATCCAGCGGATCGGCCAGCAGGGCGGCGTCCCCGGCCAGTTCGGGCAGGCTGGAGGTGTCGCTGGTAATCACGGGTGTGCCGCAGTGCATGGCTTCCAGCACCGGGAAACCGAAACCTTCATAGAGCGATGGGAACAGCAGGGCCAGCGCACCGGCATACAGCGCGCCCTTGTCGGCATCATCCACATAGCCGGTCATCTGGACACCGGGCAGACCATCCGCCCATCTATCGTCGTACAGCCAGCCCTTCTTCCCAGCCAGCACCAGCCCAGCGCCATCATCCGGGTTGGCGGCCCGCCAGCGCTGGAACGCCTGCACAATGACTGCGATGTTTTTACGCGGTTGCAGTGTGCCCAGAAACAGGAAATAGCGTTCTGGCAGGTTGTATTTCGCGCGCACAGCGGCAACATCCCCGATGGACAGGGGATCCACACCGGGGTAGACGACCCGGATTTTCGCGGCAGGGACAGCGTACAAATTCATGAGATCAGTGGCGGTGGCCTGGCTGTCGGCCAGTACCACGCGCGCGCGGCGGGCACTGAACATCGTGGTCAGGTCGAGATACAGCCGGTCCCGCAGCGTATGAGCTTCGGGGAAGTAACGGAAGCCCAGATCATGCACGGTGGCGACAGCGTTTCCTCCGAACAGAAAGGGCAGCGTGTGGGCCGGGACGAAGACGACATCCGGGTGAACGTTTTGCAGCGCACTCGCAAAACGCACGTGTGTCCACAGACGGCGAAACGGCAGCACATGATAACGAACCGCTTCGGATTCAGGAAACAACCCTTCCGGCGGCTGGTCCCGGAAAAAAAGATGAATTTCATGCGGTGTGTTGAGGTCGATCAGAGCGCGAATGAGTTCCCGGCTGTAGTGTTCTGTCCCGGTGGCGCGTGGGACAGTGGAACGGCTGGCGTCAATGGCGATCCGCATGGGCGCGTCACTCACGCTGGCGGCGGAAAATAATCGGTACGACGGTCAGCAGGACCACGATCCCGGCGGCGACAGGCCAGAGGTTTGCCAGCGCGCCCAGGGTTGAATGGGGAATCATTCCGTTGGTCACGGTCAAAGCCGCAAAACTGATAACCACGAAGAGGATACCGGGCAGCATCCATTTGTTTTCACCGTTCAGCAGCCCGGTGATGAGAAATGCCAGACCCGGCGCGGCCAGCAGCAGCGGCCAACTGGAGACTATCTGCCCGGCGCTGAACAGATAGGCCAGCACCGCACCGGCGAGGATGAACAGCAGGCCAAAAAAGAAGGCTCCCACTGCCCAGCGGCC
>CAZKIB010000018.1:4001-6537 GCA_964552425.1 uncultured Anaerolineaceae bacterium
AGAAGCAACCCAGCGGGCCAGAAAAATAGCGCCCAGGCTGCCGGGGATCAGCAGCGCCAGAAGCGCGGGCGAAAGGGCTGTGCTGCCTGTCGTGAGGGCAAAAGTCAGCCACGCGCCCAGGCCGATACAAATGAAAGCGGGGACCACCGAATCCAGCCGTCCGCGCTGCATGGTGGTCATCGAGGGCATGGGGAAGAAGCGTTCCGGGTTTTGCAGACGCGCTTCCTGTTCCGCGCGGGCCTGTGCTTCGGCCTGCTGGTGGGCGAGTTCAGCCTGTTCCGCTGCTTCCTGTTCTGCCAGCATATCGTCGAGCGCAGAGATGGCGGCCAGCGCCGCATCAAGATCCACGTCGGAAGGGCTGTCGATCTGCGGCTCGCTGACTTCCAATTCCGCGAGTGCTGATTCCTGTTCGGGTTCCTGAATGACAACTGCATCTGATTCCGGGTCATTTGCGGAATCTGGCACAGGGGGCGCAAAGCGCGCATCATCTTCAGGCTGGTCGTGTTCAGGATTGGGTGTGTGTTCCGGTTTGTTCGTCATAATCTCATTGTGATGGGGACGGCCCGATTGCGCAAGCCAGCCTTGCTACACGGGTTGGAGATCGCTATAATACCTGATGATTGGCGACGTAGCCAAGTGGCAAGGCAGAGGTCTGCAAAACCTTTATCACCGGTTCGAATCCGGTCGTCGCCTCTGGAAGCGGGTATCTGTATAATCAGATTACCCGTTTTTGTTTGGAGGGTCGCCGATGAACTCTGAACCAACTTCAGATCTATCCCGCATGGAATCTGATCAGTCAAACAGGGAAAAACCGCCGCTCCCTCTGCTCAATTATTCACTGTCGAGCGTTTGCCCGGCCTGTGAAACCCCTGTCTATCGCTATGCCTGCAAGGTTCGCTGCCCGCGCTGTGGCTTTGTATGGGATTGCAGCGAGCTATGACATTTGCAGCCGTCACCTGTATATTTTGCCATAACCTTAAGCCGGATTCTGCAGTATTGTAAGTATATAAGGCGTGAACGGGTGTTTTTATCCATACAATTCAGCCCGGAACCTTACAAATTTGGTTTCTAAGAGACAGCTTAACGACCTGCTATGAACCCTGGTTTTAGGACACTGTTAGTTGCAGTGCCTAGACTAACCATCAGTTCGGATAGTGAGGGGTCTGATTGTGAATGCTTCAATAATCACAACTTTGCTGCGTGCTTTACTGCGCTGGTGGTGGTTGATTGCACTTTCTATTTCGCTGGGATTTGGCGCAGGCTATCTGCTGCGCAGTGAACAGCAGGACCTCTTCTACTCGCAGGCCACTGTTGCCATTCGCAGAGATAGTTCCACAGCGGTTGCCGACGAACTGCTTGATCCCCAGGTTCTGGACGCCTATACGATTTTGATCCGCCGCAGTAATGTATTACAGCCCGTGATTGATGATCTTGGTCTTACGATGTCAGTCGGTGATCTGCTGGATCGCCTGTCGATTGAGTCTGAGTGGTCTGCGGCTTTGTTGACAATCGGGATTACCGACACAGACCCGGACCGCGCTGCGGCCATCGCAAACCAGATTGTGGATGAACTGATTCGGCAGACTTCGGATCGGGCGACCCTGCTTGACCTTGAATTTATCAATACTCAAATCAGTGATATTCAAAAACAAATTACGGATTTGCAGACACAGTATGATAGGCTTGTGCAGGAAGCCGCGAATCTGACTTCGGCTTTTGCCCTCAATACGAATCTGGAAGAACGCCGGCAAATTGAAACCACCATCCAGGATTTGCGCGTTTTGCTGCTTGATCTGGTGAACAATGCTCCTCGAAGCGAGGTGCAGATTTTTGAACCCGCTGTTCCCGATTATTATCCGTTGGTTGCAAACAGTTGGATGGATCTTATCCTGGCAGGGGGCGCAGGTGGGCTGCTTTCTGTATTGACGGTGGTGCTGTTTACGTTTTTTGATGACCGCCTGCAATGGGATGAAGGCAAACAGGAAACCCTGTTGGGTCTCAGAGTACTTGGCCCGTTAGGAATTATTCCTCCAAACAAGCTGCCACTGTATGTGGATACCATACCTCAATCGGTGGAGACTGAAGCACTGCGCCAACTGCGCGCAAAGGTAGCCCTTGCCAATGGGGGCAAACACCCGCGTGTGGTCACCATCATGAGTCATGATTCGGGTGAAGGCAAGACGCTGACCTCGGCCAACTTTGCGCTGGAAACAGCGCGAACCGGCCTGCGAACGCTGGCGGTTGATGGGGACATGCGCCGGGGTGACTTGCACGAGATTTTTGGTCTGCCCAATGTGTTCGGATTGAGCGACATCCTTCACAGCCGCGAGCCGCTGGCAGAGCTGCTGTCCACTTCTATACTGGACAGCGGCCACGAAAATCTGTTCATTTTGCCGGCGGGACGTTCGATTGCGGACCCTGCTGCATTACTGAGCCAGCCCCGTTTTCGTGAACTTGTGGATTTTCTTTCATCCTATTATGATGCGCTGGTGTTCGATGCTGCACCCACTATTGCTGGCCCTGACTCAATTTTCCT
>CAZKIB010000018.1:6553-14196 GCA_964552425.1 uncultured Anaerolineaceae bacterium
AGAAGCCAGCAGCGGGGTGATTATCATTGTGAATGCGCGCCGCACACGCCTGTCATCTTTGAAGCAGTCTGTTGAAGAACTAAGTACCGGCCAGAATATCAATATCTTCGGTGTGGCGTTTAATCGGGTTCGGCTTCAGGTCACGAACAAATACAATAACAACTACTATCGCCATACACCGGCGCTGAATGCGGAGAAGTTCAGTAAGGAACTGGCCCGTCCAGGCAGCGGCTTGTTGGGCGCGCGGCGCAACGTGATTGTGGCGGAAAATGGGGAGCGGCTCTATTCCATTGTGGCCTGCGCTACCCGTATGGGTGTGAAGAAGCGCACAGTGGAAGGATGGATTGCTTCGGGCTATGTTCAGTCGGAACGTCGTTATATGCGCCGCTGGATTCGAGAAAGTACGATTGACGCGCTGCTTGAGCAGCGGACAACCGCCGCTCCACCCCAGGAGCCTGTTGTGAAGCATACCTCTCCTCAAGTTCCTGTTACGGTTAATGGTAATCATGAAATTCCGACAAAACTGCGCGAACAGCGAGACGCTATTCTGGGTTTTGTCAATCCAGCCAATCGATCTGACCCTGAAGTTTAGTAGTTGGGCGATGGTTCCATGATATTAGGCCTGGCACATCAGGTACAAAATGGGTTGCTCAGCCTTGTGGGGCAGATCAAATACCAGTTGTTGCAGCGGCATTTCATCTATACTATGCGCGTTGGACTGGTTGTATCCACAATTGTGTTGACCTTGATCACGGTATTTCTCGTGAATGAGCGGGGAATGATCGGATTTGGGATCATCGGCGGTATTGCTGCAATCACTGTGCTTGTGTTCCTCTACAATCACATGGAATTCGGTGTCTTTTTGCTGATTATTACCACGACAATCGCAGCTCCGCCAATCCCCCGGGATATTACCACGACACTTTTGCTGATGATTGTGCTGACGCTATTGTGGCTGTTCAGGTTATTGTTGGTCGAACGCTCATTTAAGTCGTTGCGTCCGACTGCGGTCAATCGCATTGTGCCACTGTTTGCGGTAGCGGTGATTGTGTCCTTTATCTGGAGTTTGCTGTATGCCGACCCCCAGGTGCGTTATCTCCAAAATGATAAATTCTTGCCCCGTCTGGTTACTGCGCTGGTGATGATTTTGTCGCCGGTTGCAACACTGCTTTTTGGAAACTTTCTGAAAGATATCCGCGCTATCAAACGAGTGATCTGGTACTTTATCGGATTTGGGGCTGTCGTAGTCATTGCCCAATTAGCATCTTTCCGGCCACCCTCATTTATTAATATTGGCGGTCAACTCCCTGTATGGGTGGGTTTATTCGCGCTTGGGCAGGCTCTGTTTAATCACAAATTGACACGCTGGCAACGCTTACTGCTCTTTCTCATCACTGCCGGATGGGCTTTTTATCAATGGGATCGTGGTCGTGAATGGTTGAGTGGATGGATTCCACTCTTTATGGGGCTGGGATTTCTGGTCTTATTACGCTCCCGGCTGTTATTTGCATTGATCACGGTTATCGGCCTTGTGTTTGTTCTGAGCAATACAAATCTGTTGGGTCAATTATTCGAACAGGAAAATACTGTCTCAGGTGAAACCCGTCTTGAGGCGGGAAACCTTGCTATCGATATTGCTAATGAACACTTTTTGTTTGGTACCGGGCCAACAGGCTACTTTTTTTATATGACCGTTTATGTGGGCGGTCTGTTTCAATTGTCCCACAATAATTATGTGGATATTTATGCCCAGTTGGGGATTTTCGGCTTTTTGATCTGGATCATATTGTGGTTGAGCATTGGTTGGTCAATGTGGCGAACTTATCAACTAACCTCCAAAGAGGGTTTCGAAGGAGGGCTGGCAGCCTCCCTGCTGGCTGTTTTCCTGATAACACTTCTCATTATGATGCTTGGGGATTGGGTTATTCCCTTTACCTATACAAATTCAATGCGAGGTTTCAGTTATACGATCTGGCCGTGGCTATGGTTCGGGATAGGTATTGCCCTTAAGGAAGTTGTTGCTACCAGAAAGTTATCGGTATCATCTCACGCAGACGTTCCTGTAGGGTTATCTGGTTCTAATTGAGGATCGCATGAAATTTCGCAAATATTTCGGTTGGTTGGGCATCCTCATATTTCTGAATATGGTCGGATTCTCTGTTCATGCCCAGTCAGAAACTGGGCGCTGGTCATTGCCGCGGGCTATTGGTCCGGGTTGGTTTCCAAGCATTGCCGTAGACCAAACCAATACTGTTCATATGGTATGGCATTCGGGTAATGAAACTCTGGCTGACTTTTTGATGTATACGAAACTTGCTCCCGGGGGGGAGTTTGAAAAGCCGCTTGATGTAGTGTTTCCTGCGATTGGTGGTCTGACTGTTCGATCTGCCCTGGATATAGACAGTAAGGGCATCCTTTATACGATGATCCGCGCCGGCACAGCCCATCAGATATTTAGTGCGCCCGCTAGCGCTGCCGGCACCGCTGCGAACTGGCACAGAGTCGTCGATTTTCAAAACTCAAGTTACTATCTATCAATGCTGGTGGATCGCAACGATGTGATTCATGCTGTATCCAGTGAACACGCTGTAAATTTCGCTGTAGTTGATACAGGCAATCTGGCAATCGAAGCACTCCGAGAGCGCTTCCCATGTCTGTTTTGCGCCGACGTAATCTACCGTCGTTCTGAAGATAATGGTCTTTTATGGTCTCAACCGCTTAACCTTTCAGGAACCCTAGAAGGTGCGGATCAAGTGGAGATTCAGGAAGCTCAGAGCGGACGGTTATACATTTCTTGGGATGAAGGTCATGACATGTATGTAAACGCTGGTGTGGTTCAGGATGCGCGCTTTGTCTTTTCGGATGATGATGGACACACGTGGTCAGATCCGGAAATCCTACTGGGCAACGGACTATATCCGCTGCGTCAATTGGCATTGACGGAGCTGCGTGATGGCCGCATTATGGTTGTCTGGCGCTATCATAATGATCGGGATAGAAACATTTATTTTCAGCTATCCGATGATGATGGCGAGACATGGACTGATCCTGAACCTTTGCCTTATATTTATGCAGATACAGCGCCCGTATCAGTCCTTGACCGATATGAACTGATTACTGATTTAACAGGTGCAGTCCATTTTTTTGGCGTAGGGTACGACGAGGAAACGCAGCAGGGGCCTGCCCTGTATCATCTTGAATATCGCCAGGATAGCTGGTTACTGCCCAACCGAATTTACTATGATCCCAAAGTCAGGCGTCCAGAGTGGCCGGCTGCGGCTGTTGGCCCGCAAAATGACCTGCATCTTGGATGGTTTGTGCGCAAGGGCGATGGCAAAGATGCAGGTGATGTTGGTACTATTACGGTGTATTATGCCTCGCGGTCAGCGACCCTGCCGGATCGTCCTGTGCTGGTGGCCTATGCTCCAACACTGACCCCGGTTCCACCACCTACCGAGATTCCCAGTTTTGCGCCGACTCCGACCATTATTCCGACGCTTGCCGCCATTAACACAGATGTCAACATTAATCGAAACCAGGACCTCTACGCGATAGAAACCGTTTTAGGTGCACTTTTCGCCGTGAGTATCATGTGTGTCGGGTTTCTGGTGATCTCCGGTTTCCGATTTAGACGCTGACCCGTACCTGATTCTGTTCATAGACTCCATGAGTTAGGGATTTGTTAGGCGCAAATCCCTAACTTTAATTTTCGCGTAAGGCCGCTTTCGTAATCTTGACAATAACAAAATAGTCTCCTTTTACCGATAAATTCTGGTGTTGTAACGAGAAGGTACATGACGATGGCACATGTGGCAGTGATCGGTGGTGGACTCATGGGTATGAGCCTGGCCTATTTCCTTGCGGAATATGGGCAGCAGGTCACTGTGCTGGAGCAGGGCAGCGCTCCGGGGGGACTGCATGATGTGGTCCAACTGGAGACCAAAATCACGCTGGCGCGGTATCAACACCACATTTCGCTAAATGACCGTGAGACACTGGACCTTATTCAACGCCTCAACCTTCAACATGAAGTGTATTCTCTGCCCGCAAATTCCGGTTTTGTGCATAACGGCGATATTTACCCGATGCGCACCCTGGGAGATTTTTTCACTTTTGGGCCGCTGCGAATGCGGGATCGCCTGAGGTTGGGACAAACCATTGTGCAGGCACGTTTGACCTCTGATTGGCAGGCATTGGACCGGGTTTCAGTTAAAGAATGGTTGATTCGCGTTGGAGGCAAAGCCAACTTCGAACGGATCTGGGCACCGCTGCTGGAAGCCAAGTTTGATTACGATTATGAGAATGTCCCGGCCACATTTATCTGGAGCTGGCTTAATCGGGCTGCCGGGCTGCGGGGTGGGCCCCAGTTGAGAGCCTCCATTTCTTATCTGCGCTATGGGCCAGCGATGCTGGTTCAGGCTATGGCCGACGCATTAAAGGCAAAGGGCGCCGAGATCAGGACCCAGACACGGGTGCGTGAAATCGAAATCTTTGACCAGCAGCTTGGACGTGTGCGCACTCATACCGGGATTGTCGAGTTTGATGCGGTTATTGCGGCGATACCTACCCCGGAATTCGGGCGGTTAATCTTAAATGCCGATGAGATTTATCTGAAGTCGCTTTCTGAGGCGCGCTATCTGGGGCTGGTGTGTCCGGCCCTGATCATCAAGGGATCACTCTCGGATTACTGGACGCTTAATCTGACGGACCCCAGCAGCCCGTTTTCAAGCATTGTAGAGATGCCCTGCCCGGATGACCCGCAGCGCCATATCGTGTATCTGCCCAAATATACCGCGCCGGAAAACGATTGGATGGGTGTTTCCGATGAGGTCATTCAGGACGCCTGGCTGATGCGTTTACGCCAGATTTTCCCGTCGCTCAAAACGGAGGCCATTGAACATATCGTGATTAGCCGCTCACGATACGTTGACCCGGTGTATTCCACCTATGCTGCCGAGCGTCTGCCCGCAGTGAACACACCTGTCCAGGGTCTTTATATCGCCAATTCCAGCCAGGTATATCCCGAATTACCCACCACCGAAGCTGTGATTGCCCATGCGCGGCGCGTCGCCCAGATGATTGTCAAACAAGGGGTCCGCCGCCTCGTCGAACCGACTGCCGCCTGATTGTTCAGAAAGAGACTATGCGCGTTCTACTGCTTACACAGGTACTGCCCTATCCACCGGACAGCGGTCCAAAAGTCAAAACGTACTACGTTCTCAAATATCTTGCACAGCAGCATCAGGTCACACTGGTGTCCTTTGTCCGTGATACCGATAAGCCCGAATATGTAAAGCATCTTGAAACCCTGTGTGAGCGCGTGATTACCGTGCCGATCACCCGTTCAAAGACCGATGATTTGCGCTTTCTGGGACGCAGCCTGGTCAGCGGTGATCCCTGGATGATGCTGCGTGATGAACGCCCGGAAATGCAGCGTGCCCTGGCAGACCTGGCCGCCGGAGAACCCTTTGACGTGGTTCATGCGGATCAGTTGAACATGGGGCAGTATGCGCTGCTGTTCAAGAACAGTCGTAAGGTGCTTGATCTGCATAACGCACTGTGGATGCTGTACAGGCGTCTGGCAGAAACCACCCCTATGACGAAGCCGATGAAATATCTTCTGATGCGTGACTGGCCGCTTCTCAAACGCTATGAAGGGGCGCTGTGCCGCCAGTTTGATGCGGTGACAGCGGTTACAGAGGAAGACCGGCAGCTTCTGCTGGAAGCCGGCGCACAGGATGATATTACAGTCATCCCGATTGCTATCGACACAGATGAACAGGCTTTTATCAACCGCCGGCCATCTGGCCCGCACATTATTCATATCGGCACGATGTACTGGCCGCCCAACATTAACGGCATCACCTGGTTTCTGGAGGCGGTTTACCCGCAGATCAAAGCGCAGATTCCTGATGTGCGCTGCACGCTGATTGGGTCGCGTCCGCCGGAAAGCATTATCCAGCGGAGTCAGGTGGATCGCACCCTGACTGTGACCGGCTACGTGGAAGATCCTCTGCCGTTTCTGGAAGACGCCAGCATGATGATCGTGCCCATTCAGGCCGGCGGCGGAATGCGTGTGAAAATTCTCAACGCGCTGTCACAGGGAATCCCGATGGTCAGCACCACTGTGGGGTGTGAAGGTATCCAGGTGGCGCATGAACGCGACATTCTGATCGCGGATGATGCCGGGGACTTTGCACTGGCGTGTGTGCGGCTGTTGCATGATTACGAGCTGAACCAGCGGCTCACCCGTGAGGGTCGCCAGACTGCTGAGGAGTTTTACGATTACCGCCAGGCGTGTCGTCCGCTTGATGCGATTTACGCCGCGCAGAAAGTCTAGGTCATGATGCGAATTCTGTTTGTGACACCTTATATCCCTTCGCTGGTGCGGGTGCGTCCCTATAATCTACTGCGGGCGCTGGTTCGACGCGGGCATGAGGTGACGCTGCTGGCGCTGCAACCGCCGGGCGATGAGGGGGAGGCGCTGCCCCAACTGCGCAAGTGGTGCAAGGCGGTTCATGTCGTACCGCATTCGCGTTCGCAAACCCTGTGGAACGGGATTGCTGCGCTGCCGGGTACGCTGCCTATTCAGGCGGCCTATTCGCATTCTCCCGCGTTCAGGCAGGCTGCTCAGAATTTGCTGCGACATGAGACATTCGATGTAGCGCATGTCGAGCATCTGCGCGGCGCTGTGCTGGCTGAGACCCTCGGTGATCTGCCGGTGGTGTTTGATTCAGTGGACAGTATCGCGCTGCTGTTCGAAAAAGTGCTTAAGGATGCTCCCAGCCTCAAGAGCCGTTTTATGGCTGCGCTGGATGTCGCCCGCACGCGGCGTTTTGAAGGGACGCTGACGGAGCGTTTTCGCGCGGTGGCCGTGACGAGCGAGGCTGACCGGGAGGCGCTGATCGCACTGGGAAGTGCTGCCGAGGGAATTACCGTTGTGCCCAACGGCGTTGATCTGGATTATTTTCAGCCTATGCCGGTTGAGCGCCATCCGCAGCGGCTGGTCTTCACCGGCAAGATGAGCTACCACGCCAATATCGCGGCAGCGCAGGACCTGGTCGAAAAAATTATGCCGCTGGTCTGGGAGCAGCAGCCGCACGCGCAGCTTCAGATTGTGGGTAAAGACCCCGCGCCTGTTATTCAATTGTTAGGCGAACACCCTAACATATCAGTGACCGGATTTGTTGCGGATATGCGGCCTTATCTGGCTGAAGCATCTCTCGCCGTCAGCACCGTCCGTTATGGGGTGGGTATCCAGAACAAGGTGCTGGAAGCCATGGCGATGAAAACACCAGTGGTGTGTTCACCCCAGGCTTGCTCGGCGCTTACGGCTGTGGAAGGACGCGATCTGCTGGTGGGCCGCACGCCCGAAGCAATCGCCCGCCATATTCTTGAATTACTGGCTTCAAAAGAAAAACGCGAGATGCTGGGTGCTGCCGGACGGCGTTATGTGGAACAAAATCAAACGTGGGATCGGGCTGCCGAATTGTTGGAAACACTTTATGCTCGCGCCGCAAACAAAATCCAACTGGTATCTGATTGAGTGGTGAGAGGGAATAATCCATGGGAACGCGCATACTTGACACACACCTTCAACAATCCTATTCCCAAAACGCGATTTCGAACCCTAAAACGCTGCT
>CAZKIB010000018.1:14226-40184 GCA_964552425.1 uncultured Anaerolineaceae bacterium
GAAGGCCAAACTGCGAGCGATGCAGGTCAGTCTTTTCGTTCTCGATCTTGTCATGGTCGCGCTGGCATTCTGGGCGGCCTACAACTTCCGGTTTGAGGGGGCTACGTCCGTACTGTTCGAAACCGGTTGGGCGGATTCCGCTTTTTATCAGTCCACTGTATTTTTTCTGATTCCACTGTGGCTCATTTTGTTCCGGTTTTTCCGGGTTTATGACAGCGCCATTCTTTTCAGTGGTCATCAGGAATACACCAATATTTTTAACGCCTGCACCATCGGCATTATGTTCGTAATTCTGGGTCTATTCCTTGATCCGCAGCTATCTGTCGCGCGCGGTTGGCTGGTCCTGGCCTGGCTGTTCACGGGCGGTTTTGTGTGTGTGACCCGTTTCGCCTATCGCCGGTTGATCTACTGGCTGCGTACACGTGGGCACTTTATGACGCCGACCTACATCGTCGGGGCGAACGCAGAAGGCATCGCGATTGCCGAGCATCTGACCAGCGCGCCGCATTTTGGGATCAACGTGATCGGGTTTCTGGATGACACGCTCGGTATTGGTGAAGCGGTCATGCCGGATATTGTCGTGCATGGCCCCACCCATCGCGCTGAAGAATTGTGCGCCAAATTCGGGGTCGAACGCCTGATTGTGGCGACAAGCGGTATTGATCGCGAAGATTTGCAGGATATGTTCAAGCGTTTCGTGAACGTGAACGATGTGGCGGTCTGGCTGTCGTCAGGCATGTACGAGATGCTGACTACCGGCGTTCGGGTGCAGGACATTGGCTCGATGGCGATGATCAGTGTCAACCGCGTGCGCCTGAACGGTGTCAACATCATTGTGAAGACGATTATTGATTACATTGGCGCCAGTATCGGTCTGCTGCTGCTGCTGCCGGTTTTTGGAGTGATTGCGCTGGTGATGAAGTTCACCGACCCCGGCCCGCTGTTCTACCGGCGGCGGGTGGTGGGTGTGGGCGGCAAACAGTTCGACGCCTTCAAGATTCGCACGATGGTGGTCAACGGTGATGAAGTGCTGGCTGAATATCTGGCGAATAACCCGGAAGCGCGTGTCGAGTGGGATAAGTATGAGAAGCTGCGTGATGACCCGCGCGTCACCCGCTTCGGCGATTTTCTGCGGCGCAGCAGCATTGATGAACTGCCGCAGTTGTTCAACGTGCTGCGTGGTGAAATGAGCCTGGTGGGTCCGCGCATGATTACTGTCGAAGAAGTCGAGCGGTACGGCCAGTGGAACCTGAATATCCACACCGTCAAGCCCGGTATCACCGGCCTGTGGCAGATCAGCGGGCGCAGTGAAGTGCGTTATGCCGAGCGCGTGCGGCTGGATATGCACTATATCCGCAACTATTCCATCTGGCTGGACTTACAGATTCTGTTCTGGACCATCCCGACGGTGCTGTTCCGCAAAGGCGCGTATTAGACAGCATGGGTCAGAAACCAGAGGCGTCTCCACAGCGGGGACGCCTTTTTGTTATTGCATTCCTGATAATCGCTGGCGGGCTTCGTAAGTCACCATGTTGACGATGCCCATAAGGCCCTGACCTTTGCCCATCGAAATTTCGCGCCCAAAGATTTTGAGGACCACATCAGTGGTGACTTCGGCGACCTGTTCCAGCGGTGCGCCAGAGCAGGCTTCATCGAGAATGACAGACATCGCCATCGCAGACAGGCCCTGCGGGTTGAGGACATCGAAACGGTAGGTCAGGGTTCCATCCGGGTTATCCAGCGCCCAGACATACGCTTCCGACTCGCAGGCCGGGACTTTGCGGGAGTCGTCATAAGGACGGGTGGCAATGTCGGGTGTGACCCGCACCGCAGCGAAACGATCCGCGATTTCGATGAGGTAATCCGCACGTTCGTTGCGGTCTGTGATAAACGAGAAGTCTTCCAGCGTTTCAGAGAGTTTCTGCGGGATCATCAGCGTTACTTCTCGATGGGGACATTCACCAGATTACCCCATTCGGTCCAACTGCCATCATAATTGCGCACATGCTTATAGCCAAGCAGGTTGGTCAGCACGAACCAGGTATGGCTGCTGCGTTCCCCGATGCGGCAGTAAGCGACCACATCATCGTCGGGTTTCAGGCCCTGTTCCTGTTCGTAAATCGCCCGCAGTTCGTCCGCCGTTTTGAACGTACCATCGTCCGGGTTGACGGCGCGCCCCCAGGGGACATTTTTCGCACCGGGGATGTGCCCGCCGCGCAGCGCGCCTTCCTGGGGATAGTTGGGCATATGCAGCAGTTCACCGCTGTATTCCTGCGGGCTGCGCACATCCACCAGCGGCCTGCCGGCATTCACATGTTCCAGCACCTGATCGCGGAAAGCGCGAACTTTGGTGTCGTTCCGTTCCGGCGCGACGTACTGAGTGGGCGGGTAACTGGGCACTTCGCGGGTCATGTCGCGGCCTTCTTTTTCCCACTTCAGCCGGCCACCGTCCATAATACGGGCGTTGGAGTGGCCGAATAACTGGAATACCCAGAAGGCATAGCAGGCCCACCAGTTGTTTTTATCGCCGTAAAATACGACAGTCATGCCGGGGGCGACGCCGATGCGCGACATCAGCACCTCGAAACCATCCTTGCGCAGATAGTCGCGCCGCAGCGGATCATTGAGGTCGGCTGTCCAGTCCACCTGCACCGCGCCGGGGATATGGCCGGACGGGTACAGCAGCGGGTCTTCGTTTGATTCGATGATGCGGACACTGGGGTCGTTGAGGTGCTGCGCGACCCAATCCGTTGACACCAGCATTTCGGGGTGCGCGTAGCCTCTGTTGGCAATATCGGTCATCGTCTTTCGCTCCTCATCTGAATAAAAAAGACATCCATCATCATAACCCGCAATGCAGACCACAGCAATGCCCGGTTCGTACCTATGCGACGGGTTTGGGCTGGATGTGGTAATGGAGCGTGAGGAACCGGAAGCCGCCCAGATAAAAGTGATGATCGGTCTTTAACTGTTCGTTGTGGATAAATACGTCGATTTCCTCTCCGAAAGTCGGCAGCTTGAGAATGGTCAATGCACCGGTGTCATTGTCGATATAGCTCACGTAATGACCAGGGAATGAACGCCCGGTTCCCTGTGTTCTGAGCAGCAGATTGCGACCCCGGTTGTAGGGCAGCAGGGTCGCGGTGAAGTTGCTTTCCGGCAGCGGAAACCCGACGCTGATATAGCCGATGCCGTCGTGTTCAACCACTGTATAGATGCCCACATAGATTGGTTCCCCGGTGGTTTCAAAGGCGCGTATCCAGCCGCGCAGGGTGCGAATGTGTTCAGATGTCTCGGCGGCATAATCGATGCTGTCGATATAGCTGACCACGCCGCGCTGGGCCTCTTCGATGTCGAATGGCAGATTGGCCTGCCCAATTGGCTGGGCGATGTACTGCTTGAACAGCCTGTAAAACGGCCTCATGAAGGCATTCCATTCCGGGATGATTTCGAGCCGGTACTGCGAGGTGTGTTCATAAAAATCACGAATGCGCGGGTCGACCTGCGCCGGGTCGAACTGTGGCCCGCGCAGCGCATCCAGTGAATCCAGCAGGCCGATGCCGGGACGGTTGCGCCTGAAGGAACCATCGGTTTCGCGTGCCAGCCCGGCCATGTACTCCGTGCCTACATAACGGGTGTGAGTCTCAAAGGGCACGACGTAACGGGCTTCTTCCTGGGGGACCTGTTCAGCAGCCAGTTGAATCGGTTCTGTATCCCGGAATAAAACGAACAGGAGCAGACGGTAGATGAGGACCAGACCGCTGCCCAGAACCGCCCCGTTGATCGGCAGCCAGGTGATGGCCGATAAACCCAGCGCAGCCCCCATCAGAATGCCCAGCAGCAGCTTACGTGGCCCGAACCCCAGCAGACCAAACAGCAGACCCATCAGCAGGCCCGTTGGCAGCAGGCCGATGATCTGGCTCAACACCGCACCCAGCGCGCCGCCCAGAATGGTGGTGGCAATGACCCGATGCAGGTAGGGTTTCATGTGACCCTGCTGGCGTCGCCTATCAGTAATTGCTTCGGCTGCGCCCAGATAAAGCGCGCCGCTGATGCCGCCGATCAGCGCGCCCGCACCGCCGTTGAAGTTCGCGCCGATCAATGCGCCGCTGATGCCGCCCATCCCGGCCCCCCAGACTGCCGCCTGCCATGTTCTGGATTGCGTTTTCATAGGGTCTCCATCATGTGTCATGCCGGCTGTTCAGCGGACTCATGAATCTGCTGCCTGCGCATCATGATTTTAGCCATTTTCCCGCACTGTTGAAGGCGTATCCCCCCAAATTTAGGGCATTCGCGGTACTGGCGCTGCCGATTACAATGCAGGGTAGAAGAGAATTTGGGAGGCAGTCCCATGGTGGCAGCATTTGTTTACGCATTTGGTTCCATCACTTGCTTTGTCATTACGGGTGTTTTTTATCATACGCTGCAAGGGCCGTATAGCAACGGTTATGATCTGGCTGCCCTGGTAAGTCTGTTTTTACTGAGTGGGTCCGGGGTGATGCTGTTTGCGGCGCTGCTGGCGATTCAACTGGTGCGATTGTACCGGCGGAATGCCTTTGCGGCCATGATTGCCCCCTATGTGGAACCGGTAGCCTCCACGCAGCAGGCGGAGAGCCGCTTTCCACAATCGGAATTTGCGCGGCGCTGGATGTATCGCAAGACCGTGAGTTATGACGAGAACCGGCGCGAAACCCGCGCATCTGGCGAACAGATTCCTGACCGCCTGCAATGTTACCGGCTGGACCCCCGGCGACCCCAGGCCCCCTGGGTCAATACGCCAAAATCGGGCTTCAAAAGTCCCCGTAAGCGATAAACTGCGAAATATTTGGGATAAAAAGAAGGGCGAGCCGGTTGACTCGCCCTTTTGGTTCAGTTCACACGGTGACAGGCAACAAAGTGACCGGGCGACACTTCGACCAGGGCAGGATCAGGGTCCTGATAGCACAGGCCAAAACGCACCGGGCAGCGGGTGTTGAAATTGCAGCCCATTGGCGGGTTAGCCGGGCTGGGCACATCACCGGCGAGGATGATGCGCTGCGCCTTCTTTTCCTTCACCGGGTCCGGCACGGGCACGGCGGAGAGCAGCGCCTGTGTGTAGGGGTGCAGCGGATTATCGTACAACTCATCCGATGGGGCCAGCTCCACGATTTTACCCAGGTACATAACCGCCACACGATCACAGATATGGCGCACCATGCTGAGGTCATGAGCGATAAACAGGTAGGTGAGGTTGAGTTCCTGCTGCAAATCTTCCAGCAGATTGACCACCTGCGCCTGAATGGAGACATCCAGCGCGGAGATGGGTTCATCCGCGACGATGAAACTCGGTTCCAGGGCCAGCGCGCGGGCGATGCCGATGCGCTGCCGCTGCCCACCGGAAAATTCATGCGGGTAGCGGTTCACGTAGTAAGGGTTCAGGCCCACCCGTTCCAGCAGGCTTTCGACATACTCTTCCTGCTCTTTTTTGCCCATGATGTTGTGGATGCGCAGGGGTTCGCTGACGATGCGGCCCACTGACATACGCGGGTTGAGCGAGGCGTAAGGGTCCTGAAAAATCATCTGCATCCGGCGGCGCATCTTGCGAAGTTCTTCGCCCTTCATGGCCGTCAGTTCTTTGTAGACTTCCTTGCCGCTTTCGTCGGTATCCTTGATCTGTACGGAACCTTCCGTCGGTTCGTACAGTTGCAGCACGGTACGGCCGGTGGTGCTTTTGCCGCAGCCGGATTCACCGACGAGACCGAGCGTTTCGCCTTTGTAAATGTCGAAGCTGACATCGTCAACGGCTTTCACCGCCCCGACCTGGCGCTGGAAGATGACGCCGGATGTAATGGGGAAGTGTTTCTTGAGGCCCTTCACGCGCACAAGAACATCTTTTTCGGCTTTTGAAGTTGTTTTGAGTTCAGGTGCAGGGGTCGTCATGCTTCAGCTACTCTTTCTGGACGGGCCTCGGCCACGCGAACATCCACCCAGCAGGCCATGAGATGTTTGCCATCGGCATTATTGGGCACAGCTTCGAGCTTTGGCGTGTCGGTGGTGCATTTGTCAATACGATAAGGACAGCGGGGCGCGAACGGGCAGCCCACGATGGGGTTGCGCATATCCGGCGGTGAACCTTCAATGGAAATCAGACGCTGGTTTTTGGCGTCCATACGCGGCAGCGATTGCAGCAGACCGAGTGTGTAGGGGTGACGGGTATCCGCAAACACCTGCTCAACCGGCCCACGCTCCACAATCGTCCCGGCATACATTACGTTGATGGTTTCGGCGATGCCGGCCACCACGCCGAGGTCATGGCTGATCCAGATAATCGCCATCTGGAATTCATCGCGCAGGCGTTTGACGAGATCAAGAATCTGCGCCTGAATGGTCACATCCAGCGCGGTGGTGGGTTCGTCGGCGATCAGCAGTTTGGGATTGCATGACAGGCCCATGGCGATCATCACGCGCTGGCGCATACCACCGGAGAATTGATGCGGGTAGTTGTCGAGCCGGCGTTCGGCATCAGGAATACCCACCAGCGTCAGCAGTTCGGCGGCGCGGGCGCGGGATTCCTTGTTGTTCATGCCGAGATGCAGTTTGAGGGCTTCGGTGATCTGCGAACCGATGGTCAGCACGGGGTTGAGCGAGGTCATGGGGTCCTGAAAAATCATGGCGATCTCGGAACCGCGCACGAGCCGCATTTCCTCTGAGGAGAGTTTGATGAGATCACGCCCCCGAAAGATGACCTGACCTGCTTCGATCTTGCCGGGCGGGCTGGGAATAAGCCCCATGATTGCCAGCGAATGGACACTCTTGCCACTGCCGCTTTCGCCCACGACGCCGAGTGTTTCGCCTTCATTCAAGACATAGGAGATGTCGTTGACGGCGTAAACAACGCCTTCCTGGGTATAGAAACGAGTTGTGAGGTTCTTCACCTCCATGAGAACTGCCAAAGGGAAGTCCTCCTTCCTTTATCTTTAGTTTATTTAGCGCAGAGTTTGCACTATCCGCCGGAGTCTGTCAAATATGTCGTTATAGTTACACACACAGATTGCTTAAGGTTCAGCAAATAGCGACAAAAAGATAACCAGTGCAGTGGGATAATTTAACACTGGTTGGCCCATTCTGCTACCACAGTGTGGCCTGCCAGACCAGCAAAACAGGGGTGAGTATGTGTCCACCCCTGCCTGAATTTCAGTTTACGGAATTACGCTGCGGCCCTAAACTTTCTGGGGTTCCGCCAACATGCCTTTGAGCAGACGTTCCAGCGCGATGGTGTGGCTGGAAACGCCGCGCAACCGGAAGGAATTGCTGTCACAGTTCCAGACACCCTGGTCATAGGTGACGTTGTGATCGCCATTGTTCCCGCGCATGGTGACTTCGAAGGTGTTGAAGGTGATGCGATCTTTTTCCTCGGCATAGCGGGCGGCTTTTTCCACATCGCTGACCACATTCTGGCCGGGGGCGTAGGGCAGCGGCGCGATTTTGAGCATCGGTTTGAAGAGACGTTCCAGGGTCATGATGTGCGGGCAGATGTGGTGAGTCTGAAAACCGGGGCAGGTGCAGTTCCAGCCAGAATCGTTGAGCGTGAGGGTGTAGGAGCTGTTGTCACCCTTAAAGGTCACATTCAGCTTTTTGAAGGTGACCCGTGAGGGGTCCTGGGCATAAATGCGCGCTTTTTCGATCTGGCTGATCATTCCGTAGTCCATTATTGAATACTCCTTTATTCTACCGGAACAAAAAAACACGCGGTTGGATGGCAGTCCAAACCGCGTGCTTGTGGTCGTGTCCCAAACCAAATGAGTATCTTCATCTGGCTATTGCAACCCATCTAGTTTCATCATATGTTCAGTTTATGTCACTATTAACCAGTTGTCAAATGATCTTAATATAAAGAATGTCCAATTTCTCAACTCTCCTCATCGGCTGGCTGCTGAAGTTCGGCGTTGAGCAAAATCTCGCCCAGAAAGCGGCAGATGAGACTGAGCAGGGTGACATCCATTTCCGAAAAAGGCACATCCACCGGCTGGTTGAGGGCTTCCATCACGCCGAATATCTTGCCGCCGCCGATGACGGGCACGGCAGCGATGGATTGGGTGCGGAACATAAAGCGTTCGTCAATGGATTGGGAAAAGCGCGGGTCGTGGCGCACATCGCGCACCAGGGCAGCAGTGGCATTCTGCATGACCCACCCGGCGATCCCTTCGTCCGCCGGGAAACGGTAATTTTGCAGCCGCTCGGCCAGCAGCCCTTTGACCAGCACAAATTTCAGTTCGTTGGTGTCGTCATCCAGCAGCAGCAGCGACCCTTCCGGCGCGTTGAGCAGGTCCATCGCCATCTGAAAAACACGATGGAGCAGGGCGCGCAGATTGTCATCACTCAGCAGCGGCTGCTCTGCCGATGTAACCGCCAGCAGAATGCTGACGAAGTCGCGCAGTTGGGTCAGTTCGCGCTGCGCCGCGTGGTGTTCCGCCTGCAAGCGCGCGTTTTCCCGGCGTAACACATCCAGCGTGTTGGTGACCATGCCCTCGTTCCTTATTCATCCGTCTGTGTATCATTGTAAGCGTTTTTTGGATTTTTGCCGGTTAGAAAGCCCCTACGGAGGCCATATCGCAAGAATTGTGTTTGTTTATCCCAAACTGATGACCAAAATCCCAAATTTTCGCTTGACGTAGCCATGCTTTTGTGATTATGATAGGGTATCGAAGTCGATAGGCCACTTCTTCCGTTAATTCAACAACACAAAACAACACCTGCCCAAACAATTTCGCTTGACAACGGACGGTCAATGCCAAACTGTGTGCCATACCCTGGCCGCGCTGACGACTGCCTTGTGAACTAACCCATCTCATTCTTAAGTGTACCTGCACTGGTGGGTATCTTCGGAGATTCATAACAATTATGGACATTGCACAACTCGAACAAAACACGCTGGAAGAACTGCGCCGCATGGCTCGTGAATCCGGGGTTTCCGGTTTCAGCCGCCTGAAGAAGCCGGACCTCATTCTGGCGCTTCTGCGGGACGAGGCCGAAAAGCGCGGGCACAAGCTGCGCGGCGGGGTACTCGAAATCGTCGATGACGGTATCGGCTTCCTGCGGGCGGAACATTATCTGCCTGGTCCCAATGACATTTATGTCAGCCAGACGCAGATCCGCCGCTTTAATCTGCGCACCGGGGATATGGTTATCGGGCAGGTACGTTCTCCCAAAGACTCGGAAAAGTATTATGGTCTGCTGCGGGTGGATGCGGTCAACGGCCTTGACCCTGAACATGCCAAAGACCGTCCGCACTTTGAAGACCTGACCCCGATTTTCCCTGAAGAACGCTTTAATCTCGAAACCAACCCCCGTATCCTTTCCACCCGAATGCTCAACCTGATCGCTCCTATTGGCAAGGGCCAGCGTGGTCTGATCGTCTCGCCGCCGAAAGCCGGTAAGACGACGGTGCTGAAAGAGATCGCCAACGCCATCAGCAAGAATTACCCTGACGTGCATCTGATGATCGCGCTGATCGGTGAGCGGCCCGAAGAAGTCACGGATATGGATCGTTCGGTGGACGCCGAAGTGATCGCCTCCACATTTGACGACCCGGTGCAGCATCATGTGCGCGTGGCGGAAATGGCGCTGGCGCGGGCCAAGCGTCTGGTGGAAAGCCGCCGCCATGTGGTCATTCTGCTGGACAGCATCACCCGTCTGGCGCGGGCCTATAACCTGGTGGTTCCCACCAGCGGGCGCACGCTCTCCGGCGGTCTTGATCCTTCGGCCATTCATCCGCCCAAGCGCAGTTTTGGCGCGGCGCGTAATGTCGAAGAGGGCGGCAGCCTGACCATCGTCGCGACCTGTCTGGTGAACACCGGCAGCAAGATGGACGATGTGATCTACGAAGAATTCAAAGGCACGGGCAATATGGAACTGCACCTGAGCCGCAAGCTTCAGGAACGCCGCGTCTTCCCGGCCTTCGACATTGAACAATCGTCCACCCGGCGCGAAGAACTGCTGCTGGGGCCGGATATTCTCCAGCGCGTGTACACGCTGCGGCGGATGCTGGCGCACCTGGCCGAAAATAATGAACTGGGCTATACCGGCGCTTACGAGCAGTTGATGTCGCAGTTCCGCCAGTACGACAACAACGAGGAATTCCTCAACAGCCTGCCCGGCCCGAATATCAGCATGAACAACGCCGTTCGCAGCCTGGAACGATGATCTTCGAACTCGACCTGAGCGATTACAACCCCACTTCCGATCTGGCTCAGGCCGAGACTTTCCCGGCCCGCTGGTACACGGACCCACGATTTCTCGAACAGGAGAAAGCGCGCATTTTCTGGAAGACGTGGCAGCCAGTAGGCCATGTTGAAAGTGTGCTGCGTCCCGGCGATTTTTTTACCTGCGAGGTCGTTGGGCAACCGCTGGTCATCACACGCGGGCAGGACGATACCCTGCGGGCGTTTTACAACGTCTGCCTGCATCGCGCCGGGCCGGTAGCGCTGGGCAAAGGCAACCGCAAAAGTCTGCAATGTAAATATCACGGCTGGACTTACGGCCTGGATGGACGCCTGCTCAACGCGCCGGAATTCGAGGGTGTCGTCAACTGGCGGAAAGAGGCGGTCTGTTTGCAGCCGGTGCGCGTAGAAAGCTGGGGTCCCTGGATTTTCGTCAACCTGGACCCGGATGCTGCGCCGATGGGCGATATTTATGGCCCCATTCATGCGGAGATCGTCAGCAAGGGTTTTCAGATTGACCATATGCGGCTGATCGAACGGCGCGATTATCTGATCGACTGCAACTGGAAAGTGTATGTCGATAACTACCTCGAAGGTTATCACCTGCCCATCGCGCATCCAGGACTGTTCCGCGAACTGGATTATGACCAGTACCGTGTCGAAACTTTCCGCTACTACTCCAAACAGCACGCCCCGATTCGTGAGGTCAAAGACGGTGAGCATTATGACCGGCGCTATGTGCGCAGCGGCGAGGGGGAAGAAAACGCCCTGTACTACTGGATTTTCCCCAACGTCATGCTGAATGTGTACCTCGACAACACCTCGATCAACATTATCCTGCCGGTGGGGCACGACAAGACTCTGACGATTTTTGAGTGGTATTTCGAGCCGCCGGGCACGGGCGCAGGCTGGGAAAGTATGCAGCAGATCATCGCCTTCAGTGACCAGATTCAGCAGGAAGACATCGAAATCTGCGAGAATGTGCAGAAGGGTCTGGGATCGCTGGCGTATGATAAAGGCCGCTTCTCCGTCAAGCGTGAGAACGGCGTGCATCATTTCCAGTCGCTGGTGCATGAGTTTCTGAGCCGGTAAAGAGGCGTTTCAGCATCTCTGCCGGTCAGTATTTCAGCAAGAGCAAACCACCTCAGACCGGACCCCACCCAGGCTGACACGCTGACACAGGTGCCGCTGCATGTCATGATCTGTCGATAGTGCCGACTGCCTTGTATATTGCATCCAAAATAATTTCAGGCTTTGAATTAATTACAAATATTTCAAAAATTGTTCGTCAACACTTTATTTATGAACATAAAGTATTTGTTGATGAAACAATGAATCCTGAATTATTGTTTATGAAAAAGATACGAAACTCCAATAGCCTGAACTTTATAATGAGGATAAGGCTGTTTGAGGAGGTTAACCTCATGACCGACGATTTGAGCCGATTTAATACATTCTATACGGACCGGCCTCGCCACTGGTGTTCGCAGTCAGAACGCTATGCCGGCGGTGATGCCCTGCTGACTTATTTACATGACGGCTGGAAAATCCAGGGCGATATTTTTTATGAGGAATACTGGCACGGTGGCGCGCGCCGCATTTTGATTTATTACTTTGTACTCACCCTTAAAGATGAATGCGTCACCATGCGTGTGATCGGCAACCCCATGATTGACCGGCTGCTGGACGAACTGCATATCCGGGTGGTTCCGACGGCTGCGGTGCGCGCGCGTGTGCGCCAGCCCCAACACGTGCGCAAGCAGCTCCAGTAACGTTCCAGAAAACAGATCAGGCGACAGGAAGGGCGGGCGCGAACCCGTCCTTTGTGTCTGTTGCGCCGCGTTCAGGGGTTTTCCACTGTGCGGGATTGGGGCGGCGTGTACAGCGTGACGCGGAAGGGAATGGCCGTGCTGGTTTCGGTGCGGCCATCGGCCAGCAGCGCTTCTGCGACCAGTTCATGATCGCCGGGTTCCAACTGCCACCAGAGTGCCCAGGGCGCGGCGTCGACTGTGCCAAGCACCTGATCGTTTATCCTAAATGTCACGGACTGTGTGCCCGGCGGGGTGCCCACCGTCAGGCGGATGCGCTGTGTTTCCAGCGGCGTGGCGGGTGAAATCTGAAAGGTGGTGTACGGGTCCGGTTCCAGCAGGCGCAGGCCGTCAGCTTCATCTGGCGGGCGCAGAGCGGCCCCGGCGGGCGGCTGTGGCAGGTTGTTACGGATGGCCCAATCGCGGGCTTCCTGGGGCAGCACCGCGAAGACGCGCTCAACCTGATCTTCTGGCGGGGTGTGGTCGTCTGCCAGCAGGCCGGTGCGCCCGTCAAGGGTAAACGTCTGGTAGATATTGTCCGGTTCAGTTGGCTGTGTGCCGTCGATAAACACTTCCACGCGGCGGCGCGGGCATTCCGGTGTGGGCAGCAGGCCGCTGAGTGCGCAGACTTCCTGACTGATGAGGCCATCCGGGCGCGAGAAGGGCAGTTCGGGCTGGCCGGTCAGCACGCGGCGGATAAACTGGTTCCAGATTGGCCCCGCGCCGGTGACACCAGTCACATCGACCATTGGGGTATTATCGGCGTTGCCCACCCACACGCCGACGACCAGATTGGGTGTGTAACCGAGTACCCAGTTGTCGCGGAAATCGGTGGTTGTGCCGGTTTTGGCGGCAGCCGGACGGCCAATATCGAGCGCGCTGTTGGTTCCAAAAGCCGGGACGCGCGCGTTCGGATCGCTCAGAATATCGCTGATGAGGTAGGCAACCCGCTCATCCAGTACGCGCTGATCCAGCCGGGGCGGCTGCCATTCGTACAGCACCTCACCGCTGCGCGTGGTGATGTTCAGGATAAACACCGGCTGGACGCGGTAGCCACTGTTGGGGAAGATGCTGTACGCCTGGGCCATATCCAGCAGGCGCACCTCACCCCCGCCGAGCGTAATCGCCAGATCAACCTGGGCGTTTTCCGCCAGCGAGGTTAAACCCGCGTTGGATACCAGCCTGACCATTTCCTCCACGCCGACATTTTCCAGCGCGATGACCGCCGGGATGTTGTAGGACGACGCCAGCGCCTCGCGCACCAGCACCGGCCCGTGTTCCACCAGTCCGAAATTGGACGGGGTGTAACTTTCCAGCCGGCGCGTGATAAAGGGTGTCTCGACATCCAGCATCATGGTCGCAGCGGTCCAGGGATTTTCGCGGCTGGGGTTCATCGCCGCCGCATAGGTAAATGGCTTGAGCGCGCTGCCCGGCTGTCGCAGGGCCAGGGCCGCGTTGACCGCCCCATCAATGCTCTCGTTGAAATAATCCGGGCTGCCGAGCATGGTCAGCACCTGGCCGGTAAAAGGGTCCATCGCGACCAGCGCGGCGTTGTTGGCATTGGCAGGCACGCGGGTTCCCTGCGGCGGGTGATTGAGCCGGTCCAACTGCTGCCGGACGATCTCTTCGGCGGCATTGGTCCAGTTCAAATCTACCGTCGTCATCACGTCCAGACCGTCGGTATACAGCCGTTCGCCATAATCACGCTGCAACTGAGTCCACACGGCCATGACAAAATGTGGGGCCTGAATGGGAAAGCGCGTGGCGGCGAATTGCAGTTCATCGTTTTGCGCTGCGTCGGCCTGTTCCTGGGTGATAAAGGTCTGGTTGACCATCAGGCGCAGGGTGTTTTCCTGCCGCAGCGCCGCGCCTTCGAGATTGCTGAGGGGGTCATACAGCGCCGGGTTGGCGATGATCCCACCGAGCAGGGCGCATTCAGACAGCGACAGTTCGGTGGCGGATTTGGCGAAATAGGCCCGCGCCGCGCCTTCGATGCCATAGGCCAGATTGCCAAAATAGGTCTGATTGAGATACAACGTCAGAATATCCGCCTTGCTGTAGCTGTTTTGCAGGCGAATGGCGAGGATACTCTCGCGCAGTTTGCGCTGGAGGGTGCGTTCGGTGCGCTGTTGCAGGTCCAGCAGCAGATTACGCGCCACCTGCTGCGTGATGGTGCTGCCCCCGGCCAGCACTTCGCCGCCGCGCAGGTTGATCCACAGCGCGCGCGCGATGCCTTCAAGATCGACACCGGGGTGGCTGTAAAAGTTGGCGTCCTCAGTGGCGATGATGGCGTTGACGCAGTGATCGGGAACCGCATCCAGCGCAATGGCGGTGTTGCGGCCCCCTTCAGGCGGCAGAATCTCATACAGCAGCAGGCCGCTGCGGTCATAGATGCGCGTGGAAGGCAAGGCTAACCCGGCTTCAAGATCGTCTATCGAAGGCAGATCGACGAACAGCCAGTTGTAGGTGAATATCCCGCCCACCAGCAGCAGGATGCCGCCGGCAAGGAGCAGTTTAAATCTGAGGGAAAGCTGGCGAATTCTGTTCATTATGCAGTTACCAGTTGCCAGTCATCAGTTTCCAGTCCGGGCTGCGACCCGCAGCGACTCTGGATATTTGCGATGATCTCTTCCGGGCTTATCTTTGACGGGCGACATTCAATTCTTAAAGGCTGAGGTTACATTAAGCAGCATTGTAGCTGATGATCTGTCGCCCTGCGAGGCGGGTGGCGGACGATTGGGCTACGCTGCGCATACCCATAAAAAAAAGCCGGGTACTTTCACCCGGCCCTGTGCTACTTTACCTGTACGCCGCCGCGCACGGTGGTTTCTTTACGATAATCCTTCAACCAGCCGTAACGCAGCGGGTCCTTGATGAGCAGTTCGTCCAGCCCCTTCTGGTCGTAGCTGCGGCGCAGACCTTCGGAGACAATACGGGCGTACCCCGTATCGTCCGCCCAGTTGGAGCCGCGCTTTTCCAGCAGGGCGCGGAGTTCTTCTTTGATGGCCTGAATGCGCTCGTCCAGCGCGCTGATGCGTTCCTGCATCCCACGCACCGCAGCAACCCGTTCGGCAATCGCGTAGTCGACCTGCTCCGCTTCACTCACAGCGCCATCAGCGGCTTTGTTGATGCGTTCTACCATTGGTCGTATTCCTGTCTGACCGACAATTCTCCCACCCATATTATAGAACAAATGTGTTAGAACTGCATTAAAATTGCCACACCTGAACAATTGCATCCGCATGTAAAAACGGTTTATAAAGGATCATGGAATGTTTTTAAGGGCAGATTTGCCCTCCATTCTGATGTTTCAGGAATCCCGCTGAATTCCGTTAACAGTTGGATGCAATTCCCCTGCACGCAGCCTTAAAACCGCAGCAAACGCAGCGAGTTCAGGACGCTGTTGAAGTAGGTCGGGCTGGTGCTGCCGAAGCCCCGGAACACCAGCGCGCGGTTACTGATCACGGTAAAGACGTACACTGCCGGGGTGGTGTCCGGTTTGGTCAGGCTGGCGCTCAGTTCCAGGCGAATCCCGCTGAGGCCATCCGGCAGCGGGACCGGCTGTTCGAGCAGGATTTTGCGATCCCCAATGCACAGGGGTGAATTTTTGCAGTCTGCCGCCGCCTGTTCTGGCGTGGTGACGCTGCCCGGCACGCCAAAAAGCACCTCGAACGTCCGGCCATCCGGCGCGATGAAATCGACATAACTGCCCTGGTTGACCTCGCTCCACCCGGCAGGGTAATCCAGCGCGAAACCGATCTCGGCGTTGGTATAGGTCTGGTTGCCGGCATCCCCGCCGCCGGTGTCCGGGATCACGTCCGATGGGCAGTTCCCGCGCCCGCGCAGATTCGCGCCGGGTGGAATCCAGCGCAGGCGGTTGACCCCATAGGGCACATTGGGGATGGCAGGCGGGTCAATAGCGAACCAGCCGTTGAGACTGCGCCCCAGCGACTCGAAATACTGCCCGGCAGCGGCGGTGAGAAACACCCCGGAGTTCACGTCCGGCTGCATGTAGGCCGAGAGGGTCGTCCCGCTGGCGGCGGTCAGTTCGCAGCCCTGCCCGGCAGGTGGCGCGGATGAAACCCCGGCGGGGTAGCTGGTGCTGACGACATTGCTGTTGAAGAAGCGCCCGATGGCGAACAGGCTCCCTTGCAGGCCGGCCGGCACATTCCAGGAAACGACCACGCCATCGGATGGATTTGGGTCTTCGGCGATCTGACTCTGCACGCCGGTAAGCGGATTCTGGACGACGAAAGTGGCGCGGTACAGGCTGGCGGGTGGGTTATCCCAGCGCAGGGTGATGGTTTCGCCGCGCAGCAGCAGATAACTCCCTGCATCAGCGGAGATGTAGGAACTGATAAACACGCTTCCCTGCTGGCTGGGCTGCGGCTGGCCCACCGGCGGCAGGGAGGTCGCCGGGAGCGACGCTGTAACCGGACGGGGCACACGCAGTACCTGGCCTACCGAAATGACATCGGCATTCGTCAGGCAGTTGCCCGAAGCCAGCGCCGCAGCGGTGCTGCCCGCGCGGGTGGCGATATTCGAGAGGGTATCGCCGCTGATGACGCGGTAGGTATACACCCAGTCTGTGCGCGGCGTGCAGATCGTCTCGCTCTGGCCGGGCTGGGGTTGTGAGCCTGTGCCGGTAGTTGTGTTGGACTGCGGCTGATTGACGACTTCCGGGTCCGCGTCCGCTGGTTCTTCGGTGACAATCGGCGCGGTGTTTTCTGCGGGTAATTCCAAAGGTTCCGGCAGTTCGGTGGCCGGGGCTGTCGTGGTCAGTGTGCAGGCCATCACAGCCAGCAGCAGCATGGCAAGGCAGTAGCGCATGATCTCTCCCCCTTAAGGACAGTATGCGCCCTATGGTACTGCCAAAGCGCCGAATTAGCGCCGACGACTGCACGCTGCCCAAAAAAAGCCCGCCAGAGAACTGCTCTGACGGGCGTGGTATCAGGCTGCTGGCACTCTAGGCATCCTCAAAAGATGGTTCCTCAGTTTCCCAGGGTTCCTCGGTTTCGTAGGGGGTCGGTGTGCTGATTGGCTCGCTGTCGTCATCGTCGTCTTTAGGCAGCGGCGGCGGCGCTTCGCGGAACATGGTTGCGCCCGGCGTGCTGCACACCGGCTCGCCATCGACCAGCGCTTCGACATTCCAGGTGAAGCTGAAGCCGTAGCCGACATTGTTCACGGATAGATCACCGGTCAGATTCAGGTTTTCGCCGCCGGTGGTGAACGACGCGGACCCGCTTTCACCGCTCACATTGACGCGATATTCATCCACTTCGGTATTGGGCGCATTCCAGTAGAAGGTGGTTGGGCCATAGGGCAGGCCGTTCAGCGGGGACGTGGCTTCAAAGCCGGCGCAGTCGATGGCTGGCGGCGGGGGCGGGCCGTCGTTGACAATAATGGGAGTGCCGAGTGATGGCAGCGCGGTTGGCCCCTGCGCGCCGCAGATGATGTTCAGTTTCTGGCCGGGCAGGATGGTCGTGCCTTCAATGCTGTTGTTGAACTGGATAGCGCTTACATTGGTGTTGTATTGCAGGCTGATGGCGTACAGGCTGTCGCCGGGCCGGACGGTGTATTCCACCGCTGCGCCTACCGGGCAGGCGTCGGTGTCAATCACGCGCACCTGCTGGCCGTTAACTTCCAGCGGCGAACCGTTGTTTTCGCCAAACTGCTGGTAAGCCAGCAGCACCGTCTGGGCGAAGGCCAGTTCTTCCGCCGTCAGCGGCTGGGGCACGGTCCATTCACAATCCAGCCCGACATTCCCTTCAGCATCCAGACAGCGCAGGGTCGAAAAGCCGGGTTCCAGAACCGTTTCGAGGTCGGTATCCGGGTCAAGGACCACATCGCCTTCGATGGTGATAATTTGCAGCGCATCACCGGGCGAAACCACCCGCAGCATAATGAGGGACCCCATGCGAACATGGACACCGTTGGCGGTCAGGTCGACTTTCAGACCTTCGGGACTCTGGATCGCCAGCAGGGAGGGGGCTTCGTTACACAGCACATCGTTAAACGCCGTGCGCAGTTGGAAGGACTGCATGGCCGGGCGGCTTTCGGCGGTGACGGTGGGCAGGCCGGTGAGATCGACACTGTCGTCAATGGCATTCAGCATGACCCAACCCAGACCCTGATCGGAATAGACCCGCAGCCACGCGCCATCATCACTGACGCCTTCAGCTTGCAGGATCGCGCCGGCCGGCAGCAGCGTCAGGGTGTTGGCATTGGTCGCCGGCAGACTGGCGACACGGGTTTCGGCGGTGGTCGTGACATCTACCATGTCCACCAGGGGCAGCGTTTCATCCGCCGGAACCGCGTTTTCGACCTCAGTATCGCCCATCATCATAAAGACGACGGATTGGCCGGGCAGCGCGCCGGGGACGTTGGCCTGGACATTCATCACCGCAATACCCCACTGATCCAGGTCCAGATCGAGCGGCGCGGTGCTGATGGTTTCGATCTGCGCCAGTTCAGCCCGGTCCGATGGCTGGCTGAAAAAGTCCAGCGGGGTGCTGTCAAAAAAGGTCGATGTGACCTGGGTGTAACCGTAGCAGGCGTTGTTGCGCCCCAGGCTGCCGCAGTTATCGCCCATCTGTTCAAGAGCGGACTGCACCAGCACCGGACAGCTGTTGTCCTGCGCGACGGTTGTCGAATCCTGCTGCACAATCAAGAGCGCGCCTATCAGCAGCAAAAGCGCGAAGAGGGTATATCGCAAGCGCATAGCCGTAGTCCCCTGTATGAAATTCATAATCCGGCAAGCATTGTATGTTTCCGCATATTACAGTATAGCAGATACCTTCATAAAATTCGCATAAAAATGATGATTGTAAAGATGAGGTTTCATAAAGGGAAAACAAAACAGCCCAATTGTTATGGGCTGTGGTGTGCCGAGGCCCAGACTTGAACTGGGGACACCCGCATTTTCAGTGCGATGCTCTACCAACTGAGCTACCTCGGCTGATGAAACGTATGTTAACACAGCCAATTTTCGACTGCAAGAGTCAGTTACCGCCCTTGCAAGCGTGATCCGCTCACGCTACGCTTACGCACCGTTCAATGGATGGTTTTGATGACACGGCGCGTTTTCTGGTTTCTGGTGACGATTATTCTGCTGACTGCCGCGTGCCTGCGGTTGTGGCAGCTTCAGGAATATCCCCCTGGCCCGCACTATGATGAGGCCGCTGAGGTGCTGATTACGCGCAGCATCGCCTTTGGCGGGGCCGATCACTTCCCGATTGTGGAAAGTTATCAGGGGCGCGAGGCCCTGTTTTATTACCTTAACGCGCCGCTGTTTCATCTCATTCACGATGGTGTGTTCACCCTGCAACTGTCCAACGTGTTCATGAGTCTGCTGACCACTGCCGCCGCCATAACGCTGGGGCGAGCAATGTTCGCGGGCCGGCGCGGGCAGATCGTGGCGATGGCCGCCGGGGCGCTGATGACGCTGTCGTTTCCGCTGCTGCTGATGGCGCGGCAGGCCTTCCGCACACCGGCGCTGCCGCTGCTGCAAACGCTGGCGCTGCTGTGTCTGTGGCAGGGACTCAAACGCGGCGGTTCCAGATGGCTGGTCGCCGGTGGATTTTTTGCCGGGTGCGCACTGTATACCTATATGGCCTCGCGCCTGTTTCCGTTATGGCTGCTGATCGGCGGCCTGCTGCTTATCGCGCTGGATCAGGCGCGGCGTGGTTTGCGGCTGCGGCAGGGCGTGATCTTCTTCGGGGCGCTGGCGCTGACCGCTTTGCCAATGGCCCTGTATGCCATCCAGAAACCGGATATTTTCCTGGGGCGGCTGTACGAAGTGACACAGCCGGGTCAGTCGATCACGCTGGTGGAGAGCATCCGCCTGCACCTGCGCATGTTTTTTATTCAGGGTGAGATTCTGCTGCGCTATAACCTGCCGGGCCGCCCCTATTTCACCTGGCCGGAAGGCGCGCTGCTGCTGACCGGATTCGGGGTGGCGCTGCGGCGCTTGCTGCGGGCAGGACGGGCCATCGAACGCGCCGCTTATGGGCTGGCGCTGCTGGCCCCGTTCATGATTCTTCCCAGTGTGATCTCTGTCGGCGGTTTTCCACCCAATCACATGCGCTCGGTTGGCATGGTTCCGCTGGTGTTTATCCAGCTTGGGGTGGGTTTTGAGGTGGTGTGGGGCCGCGTAATGCGTGCTTTACGGACGCGGGCTGTGCCCCCGCAGGCCGCTCCGCTGATTACCGCTGTGGTCATCATTTTTTGTGGGGTGCTGGTGGGGCAGGTGTATTTTGGTTGGGCTTCGCGGGCGGACCTGTATTACGATGCCGATGCGGACCTGGCCGCCGCGACGGAGTGGCTGCCGCAGCATATCAGCGACCATACACGTGTGTATGTGGCTTCGCAGCATCTGGAGCATCCGACGGTGCTGATCGCCAACCTGCCGGATGTGACCTGGCTGGGGCAGACGATGCTCTTTCGTCCGCCGCCGGGGCGTGATGGGATCGTGATTTTTCCGCGCAGCGCGCCACCGCCGGAGGATTGGGCTGCCTGGTTAGCGCCCTACGCGCTGGCCGATGTTCCGCCCGGCCCGGATGGACGCCCCGCCTTTGAAGCTTTCCGCCTGACCGGGGATGCGCCCTTGCCAGAACTTTTAATGCCGGCCGAACCCGCGCGGAACGGTTTGCTCACCCTGCTCGGCTATCATGCCAGCCCGATTTTCCCTGGCGCGGCGGGCGAGATTGTGCTGAACTGGCAGGTGGATCAGACACCCCCACAGGCGGACCTGACGCCTGTTTTACAGTTGGAGGATCATCTCGGCAGTGTGCTGGCGCGCGCGGAGACGCCTTTTATCCAGACGAACCGCTGGCAGGCGGGGGAAACGCTGATGCACCGGTTGACAGTCCGTGTTCCTGTAGGCACGCCGCCGGGGAATTATCCAGTGCGGCTGACGTGGGTAGCACGGGCCAACGAACAGTATTTACCCTTTGACGAAGGCAGCGTGTGGGCGCAGGTCGGCGAGGTGGAGGTGCTGCGCCCGGTCCATTTCCCGGATGCCGATGCGCTGTCCATCCCCAACCGGCAGACCATAGAGGCCGCGCCGGGTGTGCGACTGCTGGGCTGGGGTAGTTTGCCGGTCACTCGCCGCCCCGGTGAAAGTATCGACCTGACACTGTACTGGCAGGGTGTGGGGGATACGCGGGCCGATGCGCATTTGCAGCCCGTGCTGATGGGCGCGCGCGGTGAGAGTCGGCTTGAACAATCCCCTTCCCAATACCCGGCGTCCCGGTGGGCCGATGGCGAAATCGTGCGCGAAAATGTGCGCTGGTCCATCCCGCGTTATCTGATTGGCGGCAGATACGGGCTGTCGCTGCGGGTAGGTGAAACACAGATCAACCTGGGTACGCTGGAAATCGCCGGTATCCCGCGTCTGTTCGATGCGCCGGCTGCCGGTCAGGTCATCGAAACGGAACTGGGCGAGGCTTTCCAACTGTACGGCTATACACTGGCCGCGAACGGCACAATTCAGCTTGAACTGATCTGGCAGGCGCTGGCTGAAAACCCGACGGATTACACCGTGTTTGTGCATCTGGTCGATGCGAGCGGTCAGATTATTGCGCAGCGCGATACCATGCCGGTCAATAACACCTACCCGACCAGCCTGTGGGCGGCAGGTGAGTTTGTGATTGACCTGTACACTTTTGCTGATGTGCCGCCGGGCCGCTACACGCTGCGCGCCGGCCTGTACGATCAGATGACCGGCGTTCGCCTGGCCCTAAAAAAGCGTCCCCAGGAGGACTTTATCGACCTGGGGACGGTGACGATTGAGGCGTAGCGCTGCCGGTATTAATTTACCCGTGTGGCCGTTCCGGTCAGCACCCACTGAACATAGGTATTCTCACCTCCGACAGCGGTGATTGTCACCTGCCCGGTGCGCGAATCCGCCGTGACCTCGCGGTCCACAATGGTCTGACCGCAGCTATAGGTCTGGCCGCCGGTAAAGAAGGTGATATTCTGCGTGCCGGTCCCGAAGCAGCTTACGACCAGGATCAGGCGCGCCCGCCCGCCGGAAAGCGACGAGGTCGGGTTCATACCGCTGATATCCCAGCGCACGCGGTCTTCACGGTCCCCACCGGGATAGGAAACAAAGTCTGTGACCGAGGCTGTTGAGTCCAGTGGGATGTTCAGCGGACTGTTGAAATTGGCGTCGGGCGGCGCGGTTGGGACCGGGACAGTCGGTGTGTAACTGGGTGTATAGGTCGCGGTGGGCTGTACAACCTCCTGCGCCGTCGTTGGGGTGTAGGTGGCCGTCGGCTGATTCTGCTGCTGCGCAGTGGTGGCAGTGGGTGTATAAGTCGCAGTTGGCCCGGTCTGCTGTTGATCTGCCGGGGCGGTGGATGTATAGGTCGGGGTCGCTTCCACCGGGCCATCAGGCGCGGCTTCTTCGGTCTGAACTGGCGGTGCGATATTGTCCGGCGCATCGACTGCCGGAACGACATCGCAGGGGCCGAACTGTACCACGACGTCCTGACGCACCCAACCTGGCCCGATGCCCGGTACAGCGACCTGATACCAGGTGGTGTAGTAGCCGGTCACTTCCAGCCGGCTGCCTGGCACGATCTGCGCGATGGCGTCAAAGTCGGTTCCTGGCCCGCTGCGGACATTCACGGCGGTGCTGCCCTGCGCGCCGACTTCGCACACCGTCCCGCCGGTGGTATCCTGATCGGGCGGGGCGCTGGCTTCTTCAGTGGCGACTGGCGGCTGAACCGCTTGCGCCGGAGCTGCTGCGGTTGCGCCTACGCTCACTGTGATCTGTCCGCCGGTATTGGGGTCAAGGGGTGAAATTTCGACGGTGTATGTGCCGCTGCCCGCCGGGAGATTGAGGCCCACCAGGGTGCTGCCCGTCAGCAGGGCGACAGTCTCCCCGTTCGGATCGCGCACGACCACGCGAAAACGGAAACCTTCGGTTGAACTGCTTACCGTCAGGGTCAGCGGGTTGGCCGGATCACCCTCAAAACTGAAGACCTGGGGCTGCTGACCGGCGATGACGGCAACATCCAGCGGCGCGTCCGCTAAAGCGGTGGCGGGAGCGGGCTGCTGACCGCTGAGGCGGATCAGAAAATCGCCGTTGGCCCCGGTGACGCTGCTGACGAGAACGGTGTAAATGCCGGTCTGCGGCAGGGTGTAGGTGATGCGCGCGTCGGTGCTGCCGGCACTGGTGGGATCGTTATCGTTGTTGGCAAGCTGCTGCTGCGTGGGGCTGTTGAGACTCGCCGCCGGGTCGAGGCCGGGTGTAATGCCGATGACCTGGATTGTCACCAGATCACCGGTTGTCCCGCTGAAGGTGTAAAAAACCAGCGGGCTGGTGGCGCTGATGGTTCCAACCACGTTATCCCCATAGTTCAGATTGCCCTGGGCGAAAACCGGGACACCGCTCACAAGGATGAGAAGTCCAATCAGAAGTAGTCGTAATCGCATGAAACCTCCTAAGTATTCAATCGCATAAGCCTGCGTGCCCCTATTGTAGGGGCTTTTCGATTCTGCCAAAAGTCAGGCTCCGGTTGATTTGTGCTGCGCGCTGCTGGTAACATAGGCTGCGGTGTACACAGGAGGTGTTTCAATGGCTGAGGACCGTGTGGCGGCGCTGAAAAAAATCGCGGATGAAGTCGCAGGCTGTACCCGCTGCCCGCTGTATCAGGGTACGACCAACCCCGTTCCCGGCGCAGGCGATCCATTCGCGGAAATTATGTTTATTGGCGAAGGCCCCGGCTATTATGAAGATCAGAAAGGGCTGCCTTTTGTGGGGCGTTCCGGCGATTATCTCAATTACTTACTGAAACTGATTGATCTGGACCGCGAAAAAGTCTTTATCACCAATGTGGTCAAACATCGCCCACCGGAAAACCGCGACCCGCAGGTGGACGAAATTCTGGCCTGTAAAACCTATCTGGACGAACAGATCGCGCTCATTCAGCCGGCGGTGATTGTGACGCTGGGGCGTTTCAGCATGGCGCGCTATTTCCCCAACGGCAAAATCAGCACAATTCACGGCCAGCCCAAGTATGAAGGCGACCCGGTGACCGCTTATTATCCGCTGTTTCACCCGGCGGCGGTGCTACGCAACCCGGACCTGCGCCGCACAATGGAGGAGGATGTGAAGCGGCTGCCCACAGTGGTCGCGGAAATCAAAAAACGGCGCGGTGGACAGGGCAGTGAATCTGCGCCGCAGACCCCCAAGGATGATGACCGGCCGATGAAGCAGCTTACCCTGTTCTAAGCTGTGTTGACATTTTTCACCGCAGGCTGAAAGCCTACGGCTAAGCCTTTGGGAAGGACGCTGAAGCGCCCTGTGGAGAGTTCCCTTATACAGGTTAAGAATTTGATCGTACAACAACCCGCAGTTTGACCCCTTCCCCCAACCCCCTACCTCGAATTCAGGGCAGGGGGCTAATTCGGTGTCTTGCGGGATTGGGTGACACTTTCAGGCTTTTCCGTTTATCCATAAACCAGTAGTCGATAGTCTGTGGTCTTTAGTCAGGCGCTACATGATTGTGTATGCGACTGAGATGGGCCAGATTCTGTGCCTCGAATATCAATTGCAGTTACCAGTTGCCAGTTATCAGTGACCAGTTTGGGCTGCGACCCTCAACGACTCTGGATATTTGCTATGATCGCTTCTGGGATTTTCGTTGACGGGCGATTTGCAATTCTTACAGGCTGAGATTGCCCTATGGACTAAAGACTTTTGACTGTTGGCTTCGCTACAGTTTGGTGATCTGTTCGATCATGCGCTCGATGTCTTCGGGAGGCAGGGCGTGGACGTAACGGGTTCCAACCGACGGGGTGAGCAGGGTTTTCAGATGGTCGGTGAATTCATCCCCCTGTCCCCAGCCCACAAACAGGTTCAGATTGTAGCCGATTTTAAGCTGAATTTCGACAGCCCGGCGCTGGCCGAGGGTGGTGCTGACTGCTTTGCGGATGTAGATGCCGGGGATACTGGCGGGCGGGTAGGGCTTGCGCGTCTGGGGCACAAGGATAAGCCGACGGTTGGTGACAGTGGCGGTGATCGGCGGAATGCCGGCCACCCAGCCCGAAGCGGTGGGCCGCGCGATCTGCACCAGATACTGACCCAGGTTTTTCTCGCCAGCCTGTAATTGTGTGACGTCCATGTCGCCAGGTATAACCCTTACCCTATGGTGTGTATTGTAATCTAACCAGGGGCAGCAGGCCAGCGCCCCCTGTGTCAAAGCGCCCCCTGATAAACGATTTTTTCAACCGGTTTGCGGGCAGGATTTCAGTCTGGTAGGAATTTGATTGCAGGAGCGCTAATTTCCCACGCTGGCGGCTGCTGCGGGCTGCTGGCTTTTGAGCATCCGGGCGATGTCGCGCATCATGCGGGCGCTCTGGGACCATTCCACATAAAAATAGAGCAGCGTGCCACTTTTCATGGCGATCATGCCTCCATCGCGGCGGCCCAGCCCGATACTCCACACCCGCGCGATATTTTCAGCCGGGATGGTAAGCGGTGTGGCATCGGTATGACGCGCGCCCAGCGGCAGTACCGTCAGATGATCGCTTGTTACAATAAGACGCATCCAGGGGCCGCGTGTGTGCCACTGGCCGGAAACGAATCGAGTGAAACGAATTTTATAATTTCCCAACTGCTTTTCGTCTGACGGCAGCAGAGGGTCCATTCTCAATCCTTTTCTGTCTGTCTGCTTTACAGAATTCATTATACCAGTCTTCAGGCTGCTGTCACCCCACTTGCCGGGGGTGATATGCGCTATAATCACCATAATGGTGGCCGGTGTGATGATCGTATCTGATGAATACCCTGTTCTGGTCGAATCGGTTAGCGTACTCTGGTGCTATGTTGTGCCTGCTGCTGCTGGCGCTGATGGCGGGCGCGCTGCGGGCGGGGGCTTTCTTGCCGGCGGATGAGTTGTTTTCCAGCCGCAACCTGCGCGGCTACCCGCATGTTTATACG
>CAZKIB010000018.1:40202-42339 GCA_964552425.1 uncultured Anaerolineaceae bacterium
GTCACCTGTTTGTTCTTCATGCTGACCCGTACTCGCTGAACTGGTCGCCGGATGGCGCGCGCATCGCCCTGGCGCATGACCCGAACGGGCGCGGGCTGGAAATCTATGCGGTGGGCGCATATGGCGGGGCGCAGCGGCTGACCTTCGCCGAAGCCAGCAGCCATTCACCGCGCTGGACAGCGGACGGTGAGGCGATTATGTTTACCGGGAGCGCCGCGCTTGTGCCGCAGCGCTGGTCGATAGTCGACGCGGCCGGCGGTGAGGTGCGGCCACATCCGATGGACCGGCTGGTTGATCCCCGCTGGGAGCGGGCCTGGTCACCGGATGGACAGCGCATGGCGGTGGTGGTGCGCAATTATGACGCCCTGCGCGATGACCTCCTGATGATCGACACCCATTGTTTTGAAAACGAGACCGCCTGTGACGAGTGGCAGCGGCGCGTCGACCCCGGCCCGAATACAGAATATGGCATCGCCACGCTGGCCTGGTCACCGGACAGCCGCTGGCTGGCTTTCAGCGCGCTGACACTGGACAGCAAATTTCGCACCCTGTATGTGATCGAGGCAGAAACAGGCATCAGCCATCATCTCACACGCCAGCCGGCGGTGGACCTGGGGCCGGTATGGTCGCCGGATGGTCGCCAGATCGCTTTTGTATCCAACCGGAGCGGCGTCTTTCACATCTACGTGGTGGATACCGACTGTCTGGGGGCGGACTGCGAACCGTTTATCCGTCAGTTGACCAGCGGCCCGGCCCGCAGCGGCCAGCCGGCCTGGTCGCCGGACGGCCAGCAGATCGCTTATGTGTCCAGCCAGGATGGCAACCGCGAAATTTATGTGATGAACGCGGATGGCAGCCGGAAACGTCGTCTGACCTATGACCCGTTTGAGAATGAGGCTCCGCGCTGGCGACCATAGGCGAAGCGCGCCACATTGAGTATGATGAACGGCAGTATCTTTTCAGCAGGCTGAAAATCGTTCATGCAGAACCGATCCCCCCGTTATGACAGCACCCGGCAATCATGGGAACACATCTGGGACAGCGCCTCGATAGCTGTTGAGTTGCAGGCGGTCCAGTACCCGCGTTCACTGGCGACCATTCAGGCTTACCTGCCCTATCTGCCGCGTGACGGCGTGATTCTGGAAGCGGGCAGCGGCCTGAGCGCGGTGGTGATTACGCTGCGGGAGATGGGCTACCGTGTTGTCGGAATGGATTATGCCGTCAATGCGCTCAAAACTTCTCGTGAATACAACCCGTCGCTGCCGTTGTTCGCCGGCGATGTTCACGCCCTGCCGGTAGAATCCAACTCGACAGGGGCTTATCTGTCATTCGGCGTGCTGGAACATTTTGAACATGGCATGGGGCCGGCGCTGGCCGAGGCGTATCGCATCCTCCAGCCGGGCGGGGTGCTGGTGCTGACGATTCCTTATCCCAATGTGATCCAGCGGCTGGTGGCGTGGCGGCGCGGTCTGAGCGGTCAGAGCCGGCTGGCGGATGAGGACTTTTACGAAAGCACCTATACCCGCGCTCAACTGGCGGGGGCTGTGACTGCTGCCGGGTTTACGGTATGTGAAATGCGACCTACCAGCCATGCTTTTACATTGTGGGGGTTGGGCGGTGCGTTTCGCGGGGCAGGCTATTACGAAACCAGCCAACTGGCGGATCAACTCGGCAGGGCTTTGAGCGTTGTGCTGCCCTGGGCATTTAACTTTATGACGCTGGTGGTCGCGCGCAAATAAGGGGGACTATGGCGGATTTTATCGTTCGTGAGGCGCGGCCCGCCGATGCCGGCGCGATCATCGCCCATATCCGGCGCGTTGCCGATGAGCCGGATAATGGCATTTCGATCTCGGCGGCGGAGGAATTCAGGATCACCGAGGAAGAGGAAGTCGCCATCATCCAGCGTCATGCGGATGCCGACAATGCGCTGATGCTGGTGGCCGAGGCGGACGGACAGATTATTGGTGTAACGAACTGCCGGGGCGGGGACGGCGGTTATTATCACACACTGGGGTTAGGGATCACTGTCCATCGGGACTGGCGGGACCGGGGCGTGGGATCAGCCATGCTGCGCTATCTGATTGACTGGTGCGCGGCCAACCCGTTGGTGCATAAACTGGAACTGTGGGTCTTCCCG
>CAZKIB010000018.1:42355-42655 GCA_964552425.1 uncultured Anaerolineaceae bacterium
CGGATAACCCGCGCGCCATTCATGTCTACGAAAAACTGGGATTTCAGCACGAAGGCAACCGCCGCTCCTGTTTTCTGAAACAGGGCGTGTATCGCGATCTGCTGCTGATGGGAATCATTTTTGAGCGTTAAGCTGTCAGTGGTCATCGTGAACTACCGCACCTGGGAACTGTTGAGGGTCTGTTTGACCGCGCTGAAGTCCAGCACGTTGCAGCCAGAAATGATCGTGGTGGATAACGATGGCAGCGCCGGGGCGGTGCGAGACGAATTTCCGCAGGCGGTTTATCTGCCACAGACGGAA
>CAZKIB010000018.1:42665-44559 GCA_964552425.1 uncultured Anaerolineaceae bacterium
CTGCGGCGGCAACCAGGTCGGGATTGACGCGGCACAGGGGGAATATGTGCTGCTGCTCAACCCGGATACGGAGCCACAGCCGGACGCACTGAGGGTTCTGGTGGATTTTATGGACACGCATCCGGGTTATGCCGGGGCAACCCTGCAACTGCGCTACCCGGATGGCCGCATTCAGCGCACCTGCTCTGGCCTGCCGACATATGAATACCTGCTGTTGAATCACACCCCGCTGGGCTGGCTGCTGCGCGGACGCAAGGCGGCGGTGAACCGGACCCAGTGGTATGGGAACTGGGGACGCGATACCGCGCGCGATGTGGCGGTGATGCCTGGGTCGTGCCTGCTCATGCGCCGCCGTGATGTGCAACTGGATACCACTTTGTGGCTTTATTTTCCTGAAGATGATCTGGGGCGGCGTTTCGCGGGGGCGAAATTCCGCTTTTTGTGTGACAGCTTCATCACCCATCATGAAAAATCGGTGACGCGCTCGTGGCTGGCGACCCAGGTTTATTACCGCGACCTGCTGATCTATACCCGCAAGCATCATGGACAGGCTCGCGCGGCGCTGCTGTGGGTGCTGTCGCGCCCGCTGCTGTGGGGTATGGCGCTGAAACACACCCTTTCAGGAAGCGGCTGAATCTGCCGGAAGTGCCACCGGGACAGAATCGGACGGGGGTTCAGGAACAATTGTTACATAATCCGGCAGGCGCGCGTCCAGGTTGCGCACCGCAGGCAGGGCATAAATCAGCAGCGTCACGAGCGCCGTGAGCAGGCCGCCCAGGACGATCAGCAGGCCCATACCGGAGCCGAAAGTGCTGCCCACCAGCGGCGCGACGGTTTCCCATCCGGGCTGACCCACCGCCGGTTCAAAAACCTGGTCAGCCAGCGGCCCGACACCGAGATAGGCCAGCGGCAGCAGCAGCAGCGAAACCTGCGAACCCACCGCGAAGATGCGCCCCTGCATATCCGGCGGGACTTTGGCCTGCATGATGGCGGCGTGGGTGGCGCTGGCGATGGGCAGCGGAAAAAACAGCCCGAACAACGTCAGCGCGATCAGCCAGGGAACCTGCGCCACACCGATCAGGGCCATGAATGTGCCGAGCAGGATAATCGCCAGCATGAGGGTATGAATGCGGGAACGTGTGCCACCCCAGATGCCCATAACCAGGCCGCCGACCACCGCGCCCAGATTCATAAAACCGAGCAGCACACCGAGCGCTGCTTCGCTGTTGGTGCGGGCCAGCACATAAGCGGTGACAAGCGCCCCGGCTCCGCCCAGGAAGAAGTTGACCAGTGCCATGTGGACTTGCAGGTAAAACAGCGGGCGCTTCTGCCACAGGTAACGCGCGCCGCCAAGTGCTTCTTTCCAGATGGAGCCGCTGGCCGCGCGACCTTCTGCGCTGGTTTCTGGCCGGGGAATAGCTGAAAACCAGACGACGATAATCGCCACGATGAATGTGAACAGGTCGATCAGAATGGCCCCGCGCAGGCCGACGAGGGCATAAACCGAACCGGCCAGTACTGGCGCGATGATGCCGGCTGCCGGGCCGGTGATCTGCTGCAAGGCGTTGGCGCGCTCCCGCTGGTGATCCGGCACAAGCAGGGTGATGGAGGCTTGAAAGGCTGGCCCCTGGAATGTACCAAACAGGGACTGCACAAAGGTGACGAGATACAGATGCCAGAGCTGCAAATCGCCGATCAGCACAAGGGCGAACAGCAGCACCGTCCCGGCAGCCTGACCCGTATCCGCCAGTACCAGCACCAGCCGGCGATCCCAGCGGTCTGCCAGCACGCCCGAAAGGGTGGACATGAGCAGAATGGGGAGGATCATGAAGAAGCCGGTCAGGGCCAGCGGTGTGGCATTGCGAGTCTGCTCGAATATCCAGATCGCCACTGC
>CAZKIB010000018.1:44569-50063 GCA_964552425.1 uncultured Anaerolineaceae bacterium
AGCGAACTGATCTTGCTGCCGATCGGCGAAAATGCCTGGGTAAGTACCAGTGTATAGAAGGTGCGCAGCTTTGGATTCACGGAACCCATCTTTCGACTCTGCTTGTATAAGATCAGTCTATAGTGTTAATGATTTTCCGCAACCAGCCGGCGCTGCGGGTTCGCTTGACAGCCTGTCGCACACCGTTAACATTGGCGGGCAGGACAGGAAGGAAGGGATGACCGATGCTATTACTACTGATTGGATTTGGCACGGTGGGGCGGGCGCTGGCGCAGGTGTTGGATGACCGGGCAGATGCGCTGCGCCAGAATCAGCGCTTTGAGGCACAGATTGTCGGCGTGGCGACCCGGCGGCGCGGGATGCTGTATCACCCGGATGGTCTGGACCTTGCGGCGCTGCTGGAGGCCAGCAAACAGGGCCATCTTGACCATTACCCGCAGGTCGATGGGCTGGTGCGCAGCATGGATACACTGGAATTGATTCGCATGGCGAAAGCGGATGCGCTGGTGGAGGTCAGTTCGACCAACCTGAGCGATGGTCAGCCCGCGCTGGATTACTGCCGGGCGGCGCTGATCAGCGGCAAGCATGTGGTGATGGCGAACAAGGGGCCGGCGGCGCTGGCCTATGCGGAACTGGTGGGGCTGGCGCGTGAGGCTGGCAAGCAGATCGGCATTGAGGCGACGGTGATGGCGGGGACCCCTTCGCTGTGGTTGGGCATGGATGCGCTGGCAGGTTCGGGCATCACGGCGGCGCGCGGCATCCTGAACGGTACAACCAATTACATGCTCACACAGATGGAAAGCGGGATGGATTACGCCCAGGCCCTGGCTCAGGCGCAGGCGCTGGGTTATGCCGAAACCGACCCTTCGGGCGACGTGGACGGCTGGGACGCGGCAGGTAAGGCCATCATCCTGGCGGCGGCGCTGTTCGGCCAGCGTCTGACGCTGGATCAGATGAACGTGAGGGGCATCAGCCAGTTAACTGGCGCGGACATCGAAAGTGCCCGCGCAGCCGGGGAACGCTGGAAACTGATTGCCACTGTGACGCCGGATCATGCCCAGGTCGAACCTGTGCGTCTGCCGGTCAGCCATCCGCTCGCCCAGGTGAGCGGCGCGACCAACGCCATCACTTTCAACACGGAACTGTTGGGTGAGGTGACACTCATCGGACCGGGGGCCGGGCCGCGCGCGACTGCGTTTGGTTTACTGCTGGACCTGCTTACCATTTTTCGGCTCGACCAGCTAAAAAAGTCATGAATTCTGCGCACATATCAAGACTGAAAACGTGCGGGTGTCTATATAATGAGAATATTCTGGTTTGCAGACCGGAATATTATCTGACAATCAATATTACGAGAATCCAGCAATCATGACCGGAATGGCAATCATGACTCACTCCGATACCCACCAGAAAAAGCAGGCTGCCCCGCTCCGCATCCTGGTGGTTGAAGACGACCTCAATCTGCTCGAAGGTATCTGTAACATCCTCGAAATTGACGGCTACCAGGTGCTGACGGCGGAAAACGGGGTCGCGGCTTTGAAGGTGCTGCGCACCGAAGCCGAACCGCCTGACCTGATTGTGTCGGACATCATGATGCCGCATATGACCGGGATCGAACTGCTGGAAGCGGTGCGTCAGGAAGCGCGCTGGCTTTCGATTCCTTTTATTTTCCTGACTGCGCGCGGCGAAAAAACGGATATTCAGCGCGGTAAGGAACTGGGCGTTGAAGACTACATCGTCAAACCCTACGACCCGGTGGATCTGCTGATCGCCATTCGCGCACGCATCAAACGCCGTGACGAAATTGAGTCCGTCCACTCGCAGGCCGTCGCGCAGCTTAAGCGCAATATCCTGACGATCCTGAACCATGAATTCCGCACGCCGCTGACTTTTGTGGTGGCGTATGCCGATATGCTGACCGCGCCGGCCCCGGAGCAGATGGAGGACGCCGAGATGCTCAGTTTTCTCAAGGGCATCGGCAGCGGGGCCGAACGGCTGCGCAATCTGGTTGAGAACTTCATCCTGCTGGTTGAACTGGAAACCGGGGAAGCGCTGGAAACCTTCAACTGGCGCAAACGCCCGATCTCGGACGTGTATACCCTGCTGGAGTCGGCCCGTAATGAGACCTTCAGCCGCGAGGGTGTGTACCACGCCTGCGAGATTCAGGTCGAACAGCCGATTACCCCGTTTATGGGCGACGATGACTATCTGCGCCGCGCGGTGCAGCACCTGATGAACAACGCGATTAAATTCTCCCCGGCTGAAGAAACGGTCATCGTGCGCGCGCGCACCGAAGACGGCCATCTGAAAATCAGCGTGCAGGATCGCGGGCGGGGTATCCCGGCAGATGAAGTCGATCATATCTGGGACAGTTTTTACCAGATCAACCGCTCCTTCTACGAAGATCAGGGAGCCGGGTCTGGGCTGGCGATTGTGAAACGCATCGCGCAGTTGCACGGCGGTGATGTGAGTGTCGAGAGCCGTGTGGGTGTGGGCAGCACCTTTACCATCTCAATTCCGGCGGGCCTGGGGCCAGGTGTTTCGTAACGCGGGGCTTTGTGCTACACTACTGAAATAATCCGTACCGCTCACGAATACAGGAGACGCAGTTCATGCCCCCCTCGCTGTTTGAGAAAATCAACACGCTGATCAGCGCGAATTTGCACGGTATCGTGGATCGCGCTCTGGAAACCAATTCAGTTCAGGTAATGGACGAATATATCCGCCAGGTCGAACGCAACCTGGACGCGCTGGAAGATTCAGCGGCGACTGTGGGCGGAACGGTGAAAACCCTCAAACGCAAGTACGAAGAATTTGCCGCCGCTGCCGAGAAACTGGACCGCGACATTGACACCCTGATTGTCAAAGGCAAGGACGATCTGGCCGGCGCGGCGCAGGCGGAACTCAACACCAAGCAGCAGCTTGCGCAGGAATATTATGAACAATGGCAGGGGCAGGAACAGCAGTATCAGAAAATGCTGGAAATGCGCCTGAAACTGGAAGCCAAGCTGACCACGATCAAACAGGAACGCGAACACCTGCGTTCACTCATCGAACTGGCCGAAGCCAAGAAGGTCACGCTCAAGACGGTCAAAAGCCTTGACCAACTGGCGAACACCGGGGACGAGCAGATCACCAGCCTGGCCTCGCGGATTAAGGCCAACATTGACCGCGAAGACGCCCGGCTGGAAGTGGCAACCGCCAACATCGCTGACCAGGTGGATGAAGCCATTCGCAGCACCGAAGTGGACCGCCAGTTGGAAGAACGCCGCCGCCGCCTGGGTGTAGGGGGCAGTTCCGAGTCGTAACTGCGGCTTTAAGGGTGTTTCCAATCGATTTCAGACAGGGTCTCCGCAGGGACCCTGTTTTGTATTTCGCAACCCGGCGCTATAGTTAGGCGTATAATAGATTGAATACCCGGAGAATAAACCTTCATGTCCAGAAGTGAATCTTCAGACCCCATTCGCGAGCGCGCTCTCGGTGCTGTGCTGCGCAACGCGGTGCTGCGCTGGGAAAGTCTCGTGACGATTTTGCTCACCGTAATTCTTTACATGGCTGTGCCCCAGCCGTTCCCCTGGTGGCAGGACTGGTTCTGGCTGGTGGGCGGGCTGGTGGCCGAAAGCGCGCTGGTGCTGGCGACCCTGACCGATGAACAGGCCGCGCAGCAGGCTGTTGCCCGCGAGTTTGCCAACCGCTACGACCTGCGTTCGATCCGCAGCCGGGTGTCGCGGGAGCGTTTACAGAACGCGCTGGAATATCGGCAGGCCATGCTCAACCTGCTGGACCGGCACCGGGGAGCCATGCGCACCAGTCTCAAACAGACGATTGACGATGTGGATGACTGGATCGGCCACATGTACAATCTGGCGCTGCATGTGGACGCCTTTGAAGAAAATGAACTGGTCGAACGGGATCGTAAGATGGTCCCGCAGCAGCTTGAAAAAACGCGCATCCGGTTGCAGCGCGAACCTGACCCGGCGGTGCGCAGCGACCTGGAACAGCAGGTGCGCCAGCTTGAGCAGCAGCTTGCCAATCTGGAAGCGACGGCCAACAGTGTGAAGCGGGCGGAGATTCAACTGGAAAGCACGCTGTCCTCACTGGGCACGATTTACGCGCAGATGTCGCTGATGGGCACGAAAGAAGTGGACAGTTCCCGCGCCCAGCGGCTGCGGCTGGAAATTCAGGATGAGGTTTCCAGCTTGCAGGATACGATTGAGGCGATGGATGAAGTTCACCAGCAGCGGCTGCGGTTGAGCTGATGCGCACGCTGCTGACCGGCTTTGGCACATTCGGCGCGCACACAGCCAATCCGTCCCAGTTGATTGTCGAGGCGCTGGAAAATCGCCCGGATGTCATCGCGGTGGTGCTGCCGGTTGAATATCATGCGGCGGGCGCACAGATTCACGACCTGATTGCCACGTATGAGCCGGATGCCGTGATTATGCTGGGGCTGGCGGCCAGCCGTCCCGTGATTAACCTGGAACGTTTTGCCGTGAATGTGGATGATGCCCACGCGCCGGATAACGCCGGTGATCTGGCCGTTGGCCGGCCCATTGCTGCGGATGGCCCGGCGGCTTATACGGCTACCCTGCCGCTGGCAGACCTGCTGGCTGTGCTGGAAGCGCAGCAGATTCCGGCACAGATTTCCAACCACGCCGGAGCATATGTGTGCAATCACGTATTTTATGCCGCCCGGCACGCGCTCGAACAGATGCGGCAGCGCATCCCCTGCGGCTTTATCCACCTGCCGCAGATCACCGAGGTGGACGGGGAAGCTGGCCTGCCGCTGTCAACCCAGATCGCGGCGGTGGAATGGGTGCTTGACACGCTCAATCTCAAGGTTTCTCAGGTGAATAATCCATAAGTCCTGCTGTTGAATTGTGAAAATCGTGATAAATTTATAACATAGTACATTAACACTGCTGCCCAACATCGCACTCAAGTCAGGAAAGTGTAACCATCGTGAGCATCGAAGCACGCTGGGATCATGAAGACCAGAACATCATTTATGTCGGTCTGCGCGGCCAATGGCTGTGGGCCGAACTTCATCAGGTCCTCGAAATGGCTGAACAACTTGCCCGCAGTGTCGCTCACGAGGTCGCTGCAATCATTGATATGCGTGGTGGGCTGAACCTGCCCGGCGGGTCCTTGTTTTTGACCGAAAATATCAAACAGGTGCGCAGCCTGCTGGCGCGGAATGCGGGTTCACATGGGCCTATCGTGGTGGTTGGGGCTGACGCGGATGCGCGGATGGTTTATGACAGTCTGCGCATGATGGACAGCCGGGTCGGGGCGCGCGTGGTGTTCACCGATACGCTGGATGAAGCCCGTGCCTATCTTCAGAATCTGGCCGGTTCTATTCTGCACGCCTGTTAGGGAAAGTCTTCAGTCGCCAGTCTTCAGTCCTGAGTCAGCGCGGTGTGAATCCTGAAAGGATTTGAGTTGCTTTCCCGGATAGGCTGCGCACTGTCCGGCAAGAGCGAATCAGCATCCA
>CAZKIB010000019.1:0-2139 GCA_964552425.1 uncultured Anaerolineaceae bacterium
AACGCGAATCGGCATCCAGCGCGTCGGTAGTCAGCACCGTGACCTGATGCCCCCGGCGGACCAGCGCGCGCGCCATTCCTTCGACGGAACGCACCACACCGCCAAAGGCATACGCCGGTGCATAATAGGGGGTCAGATGCAGAATGTTCACGCTGCGTGCCTGAAAGTGGTGACGAGATACTATATTTTAACATAATGAGTCAAGGGGGCGGTTAATCCGCGCAGGCCGTCCACTTTCTGGCGTATAATGAAAGTGGCCTGTGCTATAATAGACTAGAACAAAATAGCGTATTTGAGGCAGGAGACGGACAGATGCCTTTTATTGAAGCGGCGACCACGTTTTATCTGGGCAAACGCTATGACCCGAACCGCCATCGTCTGGCGGATGAAGTGGTCTATTACGATTCGCGTGATCTGACGACTCATGCGGTAGTCGTCGGGATGACCGGAAGCGGCAAAACCGGCCTGTGCATTTCCATGCTGGAAGAAGCCATCCTCGACAATATTCCCTCCATCATCATCGACCCCAAAGGGGACATCACCAACCTGCTGCTGACATTCCCTGATCTGCGGCCCGAAGATTTTCAACCCTGGGTGAATGTGGATGATGCCCGCCGCGCAGGGCTGGATGTGCCGGCCTTTGCTGCCGATACGGCCAGCCGCTGGCGCGAAGGGCTGGCAAGCTGGGGCATTGTCCCGGACCGTCTGAAATGGCTCAAGCTGGCGGCGAAGTACAGCATCTACACTCCCGGCTCAGACGCGGGCCTGCCCATCAGCATTCTGGCTTCCCTGCGCGCGCCCCGCGCCGGGTGGGTAGGCCGGGAAGAGGAAAACCGCGAACGGATTAACGGGACCGTCACGGCACTGCTGGCGCTCATTGGCCTGAATGCGGAACCGATCAAGGACCGCGAACATGTGCTGCTGGCAAACATTTTCGAAAACGCCTGGCGGCAGGGGATTGACCTGAACCTTGAAGAAATTATCCGGCAGGTGCAGCAGCCACCCTTTGACCGGCTCGGCGCTGTCACCATTGAAGATTACATGCCGGAGAAAGAACGTTTCAAACTGGCCCTCAGCCTGAACAACATTATCGCCGCCCCCTCCTTCCAGTCCTGGATTCAGGGGGACTCGCTGGATATTCAGAATCTGCTGTACCAGCCCAATGGCCGCGCGCGCGTGTCCATTTTTTACATCGCACATTTGTCCGAGCCGGAACGCCAGTTCATCATCACCCTGATACTCGAAAATATGCTGGGCTGGATGCAGACCCTCAGCGGCACAACCAGCCTGCGCGCCCTGTTGTATATTGACGAAATGTACGGTTATTTTCCGCCCTACCCGCGCAACCCGCCCACCAAAGAACCGATTTTGCGGCTGCTCAAGCAGGCGCGCGCCTTCGGCCTGGGTCTGATTCTGGCGACACAGAATCCCGGTGATCTGGATTACAAGGGGTTGACCAATGCGGGGACGTGGTTCATCGGGCGGCTGCAATCCGCCAACGATCAGAAGCGGGTGATGGCCGGGCTGGAATCGCTGGCAACCGCCGAAAACGGGATGGACTTGCAGGCTGTTGAACGTCTGGTGGCCGATATTGAGCCGCGCGTCTTTCTGATGCACAATGTCCACGACACCGGCGGCCCGGTGCTGGTGCATACCCGCTGGGCGATGAATTACCTGCGCGGACCGCTTACCCGCCAGCAGGTCGGGGTCCTGATGGCCGGGCAGCGTCAGGAACTGATGCAGAAGCTCGCGGCGCAGCAGCCGCAGTTTGTGGCATCCGCGCAGAATGTGGCGCTCCCACCGATCCAGACTCCCAATGCCATACCGCCGAGTGTACCGGGTTTCGGGGCACAGGCCCCTGTCACGGCAGCAGTTCCACAAAATACCGTTCCTCCGGTCCAGCAGGCGGCTACCCGCAGCGTGAACGGCTTTGTCACCGGCCAGCCCTCTCTGCCATCGACTATTGAACAGTATTTTCTATCCCCCACCATGAACGGGCAGCAGGCTTTCGGAACCTGGCAGCAGCGCACCGGATTCGCCGGGCAGGTGGCCGGTGGTGTGGCGCTGGCCTATCGTCCGGTGCTGCTGGCACAGGCGGCGGTTCGTTTTCAGGATCGCAAGACCAATCTGTATACCGCG
>CAZKIB010000019.1:2149-15135 GCA_964552425.1 uncultured Anaerolineaceae bacterium
ATTTCAGCTATCGCATCCCGAACCTGGAACGCACCGGCCTGATCCGCTGGGAAGAACATCAGGCCGAGCCGGTGGACACCAAAAATCTGGCGACTGCGCCTTTAGCCAACGCGATTTTCGGTGAGCCAACCTCCGGGTTGAGCGACCCCAAGCGTCTGTCCGCCCTTAAAGGTGAACTGACCGACCTGCTTTATAATACAGCGCGGCTGAAGATTCCCCAGAACCCCACCCTGAAGCTTTTCGGTAATGCCGACGCAGACACCACTGAGTTTTACGCGCAGAGTACACAGACCGCCCGTGAGCAGCGCGATGCCGAGGTCGACAAGATCACCGCGCAGTTTGAAAAGGCGATGGACAAACTGGAAGACAAACGCCAGCGCAAGGAACGCGAACTGAGCGCCGAACAGAAAGAACTGGCAGACCGCCGCCGCGAAGAAACCTTCACGCAGGGCGAAGCCTTCCTGAGCATTCTGCGCGGACGCACCACCTACACGCTTTCCCGCACCAGCCGCGCGCGCCGCTTCACGCGCCAGACGGAAGAAGATTTGCAGGAAAGTATGCAGGTGATCCGCGAGATTGACGCGGAAATGGATGCTCTGGAGCAGCGCTTCGAACAGGAACTGCGGCAGGTCAATGAAAAGTGGGCCGCTGCCGCCAACGATCTGCAAGAACATGTGATTACGCCCTTCAAAAAGGACATTCAGATCGAGTTGTTTGGTGTGGGCTGGCTGCCCCACTGGTACGCCAATATCAACGGACAGCCGGTGCTGCTGGCCGCTTTCTAACCTTGCGGCGCGTGTTATTGCTCATTTAGGCCCCCTGATCTACGATGAAAGCAAATATATCCTTACAGATCAGGGGGTTCTCATGTCCAGCGCCAAAATTCTCACCATCGAACGGCACATTCTGGAACAGCAGAAGCTGCACCCACACGCGACAGGCGCATTCACGGGCCTGCTGCAAGACATCGCGCTGGCTGCCAAACTGATTGCGCGGGAAACCACGCGGGCCGGGCTGGTGGATATTCTCGGCGCGACAGAAGGGGAGAACGTTTATGGTGAACGCCAGCAGAAGCTGGATATTTTCGCCAACCGCGTCATCTTTCAGATGAACGACCATACCGGCAGGCTGTGCGCGATGGCCTCTGAAGAAAGTGACGACCTCATCGCGATTCCCGAACAATTCACCACTGGCAAATACCTGCTGCTGTTTGATCCGCTCGATGGTTCATCAAATATCGACGTGAACGTGTCCATTGGGACGATTTTCGCCATTCACCGCAAGATCACTGCCGGGGAACGCGGCACGCTGGAGGATGCCTTGCAGCCGGCCAGTAAACTGGTGGCCGCCGGGTATGTGATTTACGGCTCCAGCACGATGCTGGTCTACAGCACCGGTCAGGGCGTACATGGTTTCACACTGGACCCCAGCGTCGGGGAGTTCCTGCTCAGTCACGAAGACATTCGCATCCCCGAAAAGCCCAAATATTACAGTGTCAATCAGGGGTACGAAAAGTACTGGACCGCCGGGGTACGCGCCTATGTCCACTGGCTGCAAGGGCTGGATGGCGCTAATCAGGAGCCGCTGGGGCTGCGTTACATTGGGTCGATGGTAGCAGATTTTCACCGCAACCTGCTTCAGGGGGGCGTCTTTCTGTACCCCGGTGATATGCGCCACCCGGATGGCAAGATGCGCCTGATGTTCGAGGCCCAGGCGCTGGCCTTTATCACCAACCAGGCGGGGGGATACGCTTCCGATGGTGTGGGCAGTATACTCGATATTCAACCGCACGAACTGCACCAGCGTGTGCCGCTCTTTATGGGCAGCCGTGATCTGGTAGAAACCGCTGAAAACTTTATCCGCGACCATGACCCGGAATGGATTAAGGCCTATCTGCCGCTGCGCCAGCGCAAGATACGCTAAACCGACGATCCACCGGCGCGCGTTGACTCTGTATCCAGCGCCGCTTATAATCGCCGCCTGTCAGCCGGGGGTTTCTATTCTCGAATAATGCAATTATGATAGGCCCCTGGCAATCCAGCCGGTGAAATGTGGAGTTGAGACATGCGGCGAGCAACACTCTGGTTACTGCTGGCGTTCAGCCTGCTTCTGGTGGGGTCAGCGCTGGTTCGCGCACAGGATGAACTGCTGCGCAATCCCAGTCTTGATGAAGGTTCCTTTGGCCCTTATACCACCCGGCGCAGCGGGGAATTTCCCATTTACCTGCCCGAAGGCTGGAACGCGTGGCTGGCCCCACAGTCCGGTGACTTTTACAATCGCTCTGACCGCACGACCATCAACCCGCACCCCGGCCCTGGCCCCGACCCGGTACAGGGCAACCGAGCAGCCAATATAAGCTGCGGTTATGTCACCTGTACGGTGGCGCTCTACCAGCAGGTTTCGGTCACCGAAGGCCAGAATCTGACAGGCCGGGCCTGGACACAGGTCAAAGCCTGTAATATTGCCCCGGATGCCGACAACTGCGGCTCGGCCATTGAATCCGGTTCACAAACCCGCATTGGCATCGACCCGAACGGCGGGACTGACCCCAGCGATGGAGACATCGTCTGGTCAAACTGGGCGCAGCCGCATGATCGGTGGGAAGAGGTCACTGTCAGCGCCACCGCCACCGGCTCCACCGTGACCCTGTTTCTGTACTCCACGCAGGCCAATACCGCCCATTTAAATCGCAGCTACTGGGATTCGACTTCGCTCAAGGTTGGCGGCGAAGGCGGCGGCAACGCTACCCCGGTTCCTACCGCGCCGCCCTCTGTGCCGTTTGTCGTGCCACAGGCTCCCCAGCCGGATGGCACGCTGCTGCATGTCGTGCGCGCTGGCGACACCATTGACAGCATCGCAGTGGCTTACGGCCTGTCCCGCAGCGATATTCTGGCGCTCAACTCCAGTATCACGGACCCCCGCCTGATCCGGCTCGGTCAGGAAATTCTGATCCGCGAATCGGAAGGCAGAGGTTCTGAAGGCGTGAATCTGGAAGAAGAAATTGAAGATGAGGACAGCACGGCTGAACCCGAATCCTCTGAAGGCGCGGAACCTGATGAACCGGCGGAAGAAACGGATAGTGCCTCTGGCGATACGGACACAAGCGCTGGTGAACCCGCCGGAGAGAACTCTGAAGATGGCGGCGAAGGGCCTGAAGAACCCGCTGAGGAACCCACGATCTCGCCCGCAACGCTGACACCTGCGCCTGTGGTGATCGCGGACTCCATACCGGCCAGCGAACTGTCTTCGCTGACGGCGACGGTCTGTGTTCTGCTGTTTCAGGATACGAATCAGAATCGTATTCAGGAACCGAATGAAACCCTGCTCCCCGGCGGCAGCATCCAACTGACGGGCGCAGCCGATGGTGCAGAGGCCGGCAGTGTGGAGACCGACGGGGTATCCGAACCGCACTGCTTTGAAGACCTGACCGCTGGCAGTTATATCGTCGCGGCAAGCCCGCCGGCTAATTTCGGCCTGACTTCGCCTGACCAACTGCGTCTGCAAGCGGTGGCCGGAACCCGGCTGGATGTGGCTTTCGGCGCGGCGGAAGGTGTGCAGCCTGTCGTGCCCCCGCCGGCAGATGCGGGTGGCATTGTGGAACAAGTGACTGCCCCGGACACGGCAGCGGCTCAATCGCCCTTGCAGGATGTGCTGGGGGTGAGCGGTTTGATTATCTTTGGTCTGGCCGGCGTCATTCTGGTCGCCGGGATCGGGCTGACGCTGTTTCTGCGTGGACGCTAGGCAGGAGATCGGTGATGCGCCGCTTGCTTTGGACTCTGATTATTACACTGTTATTGAACGTGCCTGCCCTCGCGCAGTCCGGGGGGCAGTTCTGTGTTCGGGCGTTTGAAGATCGCAACGCTAATGGCGCACTCGATGGCGGCGAACCGCTGCTGACGAGTGGAGTCAGCGCTGATCTGTTGAATGCTGAGAACGTGATCGTCGCCAGCGCGCTGCTGTCCCAGTCACCGACTGCGGCCCAGGGGGTGATCTGCTTCCAGTTTCTCGCCCCCGGCCAGTACTCGATGATTATCACCAGCCCGGAATATGCCGCCACCACACCCAACACCGTCACCGCCGCTATTACCGAGGGAACCCTGCCGACGGTGGTTACATTTGGCGGCCAGCAGCTGGTCGTGGAAGCGGCTGAACAACCGGATACTACCAGTACCGGCCTCAGCAGCCTGATCCAGTTAGACCGGGACACGCTGCCGCGCATCGTAATTTCCGTACTGGGGACTTTGCTGGTAATCGCCGGCATGATAATCTTGGGTTCATTGATATACCTGCTGGCGTTTCGCCAGTCGCGTGCGCCAGAACGGGCCTACTATCCCCCTGCACCCACCAGCGGGAAAATCCCGGCAGTCCATGATACAGATGAAATCCGGCGGGCGTGACACATCCGGTCTGATGATGTGACATAACACACTACTGCTCCCTGTCGATGACGCTCTAAACTGAAGAGTAAGTTCAATCGATGGGAGAGCCACCATGTACGTCAAGATCAATCGCAATGTCTGCGATCACCAACTGGCAATCTGTGAGCGCTGTCTGGGCAAGTTTCTCCAAAATCCGATGGGCTATGAACGCCAGTGCTTTGAAGAAATTCGCGACGATGGCAGCGATCTGCTGACCATTGATCTGCACTCTGGAGAGCACAACGTTCAACTGGTGCTGGATGCACAGCAGCGCGAACTGCTGGGCGGCGAAGGCTGGGCCAAATTTGTGGAATTTGCCGTGCCCATGTATCGCGAAGGCCCGAAAGAAGAACGTTCGTAGTTCTACCACTGCGTACTCAGCAGCGTACATACAGTGGTCACGATCAGGTGAAGCCAGGGGGTTTCTGCGCGCTTGCAGAGCGGCAGCGGCGTATTGCTGACAGGGCGCAGGTAATATTCTTCCCACGTACCTTCGGCCACCCACCCCGTTGAGCCATCGTCCAGAACCACACGCCACCAGCGGAACCCCCCATTGCAGCTTGGCCCCGCCAGTACTTCAAACGGATTGCCGCCGTATAGCAGTTGCACTTCCCCAGTGCCCACCGCCGGCAGCGCCCGCAGTCGCAGGCGATCAATGCCAGGGGCAACTTCGCCTCGCATCCCGATTTCCAGGCGAGGCAGCGGCGCATCCACACAGAATTGCACACGCAGTCTGGTTGGGACCAGAAGCAGTATCGCCAGGGTCAGCACATTCGCCAGGGTTGGTTTTATCATCGTTCACAGTTCACGATTCATTCGGGCGATTCAGGTCATTTTCTCATGCCATTCAGCGCAATTATAGACTACAATACCTTCTAGGCGAGCCTCCACAACAACTATCACACCCACAGCAGCCTGCATTCAGTCATATAGCAGCACCTTTGTACAATCGAATTTCATTTCCTGTTATGCTTGTATCAAGTGGGGAACTATCCCGTCACAAGGGACCAGGGATTGATGCTCAATCAGTTACGCCATTGGCTCGCGGCGCCGGTCTTTGACGAACCTGAAAAAACCCGGGCTGCCAGCTTGCTAAACACGATACTGCTGGCGTTTGCGGCGATTTCCCTGGTTACACTAATCGCGTTTGTTTTGCTCGTCCCCGACCTGTCTGTCCGCTCTCTGATCTCTATACTGACCCTGATCCTGCTGTTTCTAAGTCTGCGTGTGCTGCTGGCTTTGCGCTACCTGCGTGTTACCAGCATCACGCTCATCACAGGTTTGTGGGTGTTATCCACCGTGCTGACCTTCACGGGAGGGGGCATTCGCATTCCCGGTTCTGGCCTGTATATCATCCCCATCCTGGTCGCGTTTCTGATTCATGGGCCGGCGGTAAGCGTTGGTCTGACGATTGTGACGCTGATCGTCCAGTTGCTTTTCGTACAGATAGAAACCCGCACCGGCCTCCTGCCCAGAACGCTGGATGTATCGCTGACCTGGGCATGGCTGACCCAAACGGGCGTTATGCTAGGGGTCATCTCGGTATTTTATCTGGCAACCTACCACCTGCGGCGGGCTTTACAGCATACCCAGCAGCAGGAGCACCTGCTGGAAGAACGCAACCAGACTCTCAACCGCGAAATCCGGGAGCGCAAAGCCGCCGAAGAAGCCTACCAGACCCTGGTTCATGGTTCGCTGCAAGGGTTGTTCATTTTTCAGGAAGGCCGGCTGGTTTTTGCCAACCAGTCGCTGGCAGATATGACTGGCTATACCGTACAGGAACTGCTGGCATTTGACCATATTATGAAGCTGGTTTATGCCGATGATGCAGACCGCATTGCGGAGCAGACCAACGCCATCCTCCAGACACAGAATACACCATCGTCGCGGGTGGAATTCCGCATTATACGCAAGGACGGTGCGGTCCGTTGGCTGGAAATGTTTGCTGTGCTGATCGCCTACCAGGGAAAACCGGCTATCCAGACCGCCTGCGTCGACATCACCGAACGCAAGAAGAGCGCGCATCAGCTTCAGCGCACTGCCGACCTGCTGCGCGCGGTGATTGAGTCCGGCACAAATGGCACCCTGGTCATTGATGAGAATATCCTGGTCATTACCGCCAACCAGCGCTTTCTGGACTTATGGGAGCTGCCAGCTTCGTGGGTCGACAACTTTGACCGGGACAGCGCGTTGGGGGAGATGGCCCGGCGCACCGCTGACCCGGAAAGTTTTCTGGCACGCAGCCGGCAGCTTCTCGGTAATCTGGAAATCGAGGCCAGGGACCTGCTCACGCTGAAGAATGGTACGATTCTCCAGCGGGATACCGCGCCCTACCGGGTTGACGGCCAGACACGAGGGCGCATTTACACGTACCAGGATGTCACCGAGCAGGTTCGCAACGAACAGGCACTCCAGTTCTACAGTGAATTCAAAAGTCTGATCACGTCCATATCCACAGAGTTTATCAACCTGTCTGTCGATCAGCTTGATCGCGCCATCGACTCCACCCTGCAACGGATCGGGGAGTTTGTGGGTGTGGACCGCGCCTTTATGACGGTCATTCACGGGCATCCACAGCGCATCTCTACCAGGGCCTACTGGTCCAGTGAAGGTGCTGAACCGCTCATATTTGATGAACCGCTGGCAGCGTTTGAGGCGCAGTTTCCGTGGTTAATCGGGCGTTTACGCAACTTTGAACATATCGTCACACCGACGCTGGATGAAATGCCATCTGAGGCTTCCGCGGAACGGGCCGCGCTGGAGGCTGAAGGCATTCAGTCGGTATTGATTGTGCCGCTCATTTACCACAAAAATCTGATCGGATATGTGGGTTATGACACAGTCCGATTTCAGAGAAACTGGTCCGAGAATACTGTCGCCCTGCTGCGCATCGTAGGTGAGATTTTCGCCAACGCGCTGGAACGTAAACGCTCCGAAGATGCCCTGCGGGCCAGTGAGGAAATGTTCCGGTCACTCACCGAAAATTCCCCTGTAGGCATCTTTATGGCAGACAACCAGTTTCGGTTCATCTATGTGAACGAAGCCTACTGCCGGGCGACAGGTTATGCGCCTGATGAACTGATCGGTCAGGATTGTCAGATTGTGCTGCCAGAGGAAGACCGTCAGGCGGCAATGGAACGCTTTCAGCGACGCCAGCAGGGCAAAGACCTGCCGAATCGTTATGAAACACGCCTTCAGCGCAAAGACGGCACGGTGTTCTGGACCGAAGCCAGCATCAAAGTCATCTACGATTCGAACGGTGTGGCGCGAACGATTGGCCTGAATGTGGATATCACAGACCGTAAACAGGCTGAAACCCACCGGCTGGACCTGGCGCTGGAAAAAGAGAAGCTCGAACTGCTGCGCCAGTTTATCGGCAATGTCTCGCACGACCTCAAAACACCGCTGGCAAACATCAACACCAGCCTGTACCTGTTGGGGCGCAGCAGCGATCCTAAAAACCAGCGCGACAAACTGGACGCGATCAAAGCTCAGACGGACCGCCTCGAAAGCCTGATTCAGAACCTGCTGACGATCTCGCGGCTGGATTATATTCCCCGACTGGAGTTCCAGCCTGTCAATGTGCAGGACCTGCTCAACGAACTGGCCGAGCAGTTTCGCGCGCCCATCGAAAAAAAGCACTTAAGAACCGACCTGAACTGCGACCCCGCAGTGGGGCCTGTTCTGGCAGATCGGTCCGAACTCATACGCGCGCTGGGGAATCTGGTCGAAAACGCCGTGCTGTATACCCCTGAAGAAGGTTCGGTCACGATCAGCGCGGCGCAGAATTCTGATCATATCACCATCACGATCAGTGATACCGGCATCGGCATTGACAGGGCGGACCTGCCGTATATTTTCAACCGCTTTTACCGCTCCAATCAGGCACGCACGGTGGTGGGTACAGGCTCAGGATTGGGGCTGGCGATTGTCAAAAAGGTCATCGATATGCACGACGGCGATATTTCGGTAGAAAGCGCTGTCGGGCAGGGTACCACTTTCCGCGTCATACTGCCGGTCATGCGAGTGAGGGATACTTCGCTCGCGCTGTAATTTCTGTGTCCGGGGGGCTATAATGCAGCCATGCGCGGCGAACCGGAAACAAGCAGGCATGACCACCTTCACCAGCGAAGCCGATGCGGTTACATACATTTTCCAGTCCATGCGCAAGCTGCGCGGGCAGACTCGTCCGCCCGATGATATGGGGCGCGACCCGGCCCCAACACGCCGGCTGATCGAGATGCTGGATTTGCTGGGGGAGCGGCGCGAATATGTCGTGATTACTGGCAGCAAGGGCAAAGGCTCCACCACCGCCCTCACCGCCAAACTGCTGCAATACCTCGGACACCGGGTCGGTATGGTGACAAGCCCACATCTGGTGTCCTGGCGCGAACGGATTCGCGTCAATGGGCGGGCGATCCCGGAGCCAGATTTTCTGCGTATTATCTCCGACTTTGTTCCGGCGATTGACCGCATCGAAACCAGCCTGACGGACGAACAGTATTTCAGCCCCACCGGCATCTTTCTGGCAGCGGCCCTGCAATGGTTCAACGAGCAAAGAGTCACTGCGGGGGTGATGGAAGTCGGGCGCGGTGGGCGCTTCGACGATATGGCGCTGGTTCCCAACAAGCTGTCCCTGTTCACGCCCATTACACTGGAACATACCTACTGGCTGGGACCCACGCTGGAGCGCATCGCCTGGCACAAAGCCGGCATTATCAAAGCCAACAGCCGCGCCTACAGCATCCCCCAGGCCCCGGAAGTCATGCAGGTGCTGGCGGCAGAGGCGGAAAGCCGTGACGCGCAGTTTGACTGGATCGCACCAATGGACATGGGCAAATATCTCGGCCAGACAGAACACGGCCTGCGCATGAGCCTGAACCGCTATGGTGAAGTCATCGTCCCGCTGCGGGGACGTTATCAGGTGATGAACGCGACGCTGGCAACCATCGCTGCCGGGGATATGCACGCCCGTCTCGGTGGTGTACCGCACGCCTCGGCAGAATATGTCGAGCGCATCCGGGCCGGGCTTTCAGCAGTGAAGTGGCCGGCGCGCCTGCAAAAGTTGCAGGACTCCCCAGCGGTTTATCTGGATGGCGCCATCCACAGCGAATCGGCAGTGTCGGTGGTGGAAAGCCTGCGTGACAGCCTGACCCGACCGGTTATCAGCATCATTGGTGTGCCGGATGATAAGGATTTCAGCGGCGTATACGCAGCCCTCGGCCCGGTCAGCGATGCCTTCATTCTGACTGAAACGGACCGTAATCCTATTCTGAACTTCCCGAATGTGGACGCGGCCATCCAGACAGCGCGAACGCATGTGGCCGATGTGAGCCATACCACCCGGCTGCAAGACGCGGTGGAACTCGCCAGAAGCCGCGCCGGAACCAGCGGTACAATCCTCATCATGGGCACACAGTCGATTATGGCGGATGCGACCCTGCTGTGGGGCTTTTCTTACGAGGTGATCTGATGGCGACTGACCTTTATTTTGGCTGTGACTGGGTGATCCGCCCGGCGGTGAATTACGTCCGGCTGGTCGGCGTCGCCCATGAATGCGGCTGCAAGCTGGCGGTTGCCCAGGCCAATATGGTGACACCGGAAAAGTTCGTGCTGATGCGTTTCGCCCTGTATGCGCCGTCTGAAAGCGCCTTCACGGAATTTGTTGACAAAGTGGGCCAGACGGTGGGGCTGAATGACTGGCATCCGGTGACAGCCGACTATTTCGAACACGCCCAGCCGCTTGACCTGCAACTGCTGGACGCCGAATTCCTGACACGCTGGATGGATGCCATGCACGCTTACGGCCTGCACAATACCCGGCTGTCTGACGCATGAAAACGGAATCCATTCTGTGGCTGCTGCCGGTTATCTTCATGCTGCACGACTTTGAGGAAATCATTTTTCTGAAAATGTGGCTGCGCAAGAACCGGGATGCGTTTCAGGCCCGCTATCCACGCATCGCCAGACCTGTCATCGCCCAACTGGATGCGCTCTCCACCCTGTCGTTCACTTTGATCGTCGCCGAAGAATTTCTGCTCCTCAGCCTCGTCACCCTGCTGGCCGTTGAGCAGAACCTTTACAATATCTTCGCCGGTTTCGTCGGGGCCTATCTGCTCCACCTGATCGTGCATTGGGCGCAGGCATTCATCTGGAAGGGGTATATTCCAGGTGTGGTCACGGCGGCGATCACCGCGCTGTACTGCCTGTTCGCCCTGTACACATTAGGCACACGCGGCCTGATTGACCTCAGCAGCGTCGTGTTCTGGACGGCCTGGGCCAGCATCGCCGCTCTGGGGAATCTGCTGATCGGGCATATCAGCGCCCGCAAATTTGAACGCTGGCTGCGAAAGGTATTCGCGTAAGAGGAGGTTCAGGGATGGCCGATAAATCTGTCGCTTTTGACCGGGCTGCCACGTTTTACGATGAAACACGCGGGTTCCCGCCGGGGGTTGAACAACCTGTTGCAGAACTCATTGTTCAGGCCGGGAACCTCTCAGCCCAGAGCCGCGTACTGGAAATCGGCATCGGAACCGGGCGGGTCGGGCTGCCAGTCAGCCGGCACACTGGCGCATATTACGGCATTGATCTGGCAATCCCGATGATGAACCGCCTGCGGGCCAAGCAGCGCCACGAACCCCTGTATCTGACCCAGGCGGACGCGACACGCCTGCCGTTCGCCGGTCAGCATTTTGACGCGGTTATCGCCGTGCATGTCTTTCACCTGATCCCCAACTGGAAGCAGGCGGTGGCGGAAGTGGCGCGCGCCCTGAAACCCGGCGGTCTGCTGCTCAACTGCTGGAACGGCGGTCAGGATCATCCCCGGATTGCCAGAATCTGGGATGCCTGGAACGCGGTGATCCCGCTGGAACGACGCACCCAGGTCGGGGCAAAACCGGACCAGGACCCGCAGTTTCTGGAACACGAGGGCTGGCAGAAATTGGGGGATGAGCGGGTCTACAGTTATCCCGCTACGTTAAACCTGACTACCTTTGTGGACCGGATGCGGCGGCGGGTGTGGTCCCGATTGTGGAAGCTGACCGATGAGGAACTGGACGCCGGAGTCGCCGCTGTGGAAGCCGCCATTGCGGAACAATTCGACGATCCGGCAGCCGATATACCACAAACGGGCGAATTCCATATTCAGTCGTATACCGCACCGATCCATTAACCTTTCGTGCTGATTCATAGTGCAGTTACCAGTTGCCAGTCATCAGTCGCCAGTTTGGGCTGCGACCCGCAGCGACTCTGGATATTTGCGATGATCGCTTCTGAGCTTTTCGTTGACAGGCGACATGCAATTCTTACCGGCTGAGATTGCAACAAGCAGTCAGTGGATGCAAAAAATCAGCACCAACGACTGCTGATCTCAAATGGTTGCTGGGCAGTCGCAGCGGCCCTCGTAAGCTGGTCAGCAATCGAACACAAACCAGCAATACGCATTGCGCAGCCTCTGGTCGTCAAGCACGAGTTCTCGGATTTCCCCAGGAAGTTGTGCGCGCTGCCACTGACACTCCAGCCGACCAGCCTCCATACGTTCGTCTTCACGAGCTGCCGCACGCGCAGCCCGGATCGCGTAGGCTGCCGCGCCCAGTTCATGAGCTGCCACATGAGCCACTGCCGCAGCTTGTCCGGCGGCATAGGCCGCTTCTCTTGCCGCGCCTCTCAACTCTCTTGCCGCGCCCATGGCGTGTCCGGCGGCAGTACGGGCTTGAGTCATCATGATTTCACCACGCACCCAGGCGTGTACCTGTTCAATTGCCCAGCGCGGACGGTCATCACCGGGTTGCACCTGCTCGAAGAAATGCAGTACGTGCTGCGCGCAATCAGCCGCCCACACTGCAAGCAGGCGGTGGTCGGCGTCCTGTAGGGTGCCGCCGCGACGCACGGTAATTAACCTGGGGTCTCGAATCTCGCCGAAAATCACTTGTACACCCCTTTGTACACGGTCTGTCCAACTCTATGCGGTCTGCTAGGAACAGGTCAGGCCCTGGGGTGTGCGCCCTTCTGCCCAGCGGCGTTCGAATTCCGCGATATACTGCGCCGCCAGCACCCGATCCCGAATAATCACCATGTTCTCGTCATTGGAGCGGGTGGCACTGCTCGAAAAGTTGAAAGAGCCAGTCAGCACGGTTTCATCATCAATGATGAATACCTTATGATGCAGAATATAGGTGTTGCCTTCCTGCCGGACCGACAGGCCCGCGCAGAACAGCGGCGTCAGCGTGCTGAATTCGGTTTCGCTGCCCACCGTTTCGTAAATACCCTGCACCTGCACACCTCCTCCGGCTTTGGTCCGGATCAGATCGCCAATTTGCGTCAGGGTAAATGAAAACGCCATAAACCGGATCGATGTATCGGCCTGTTCCAGTTCATTTATGACGACACTCAGCACATCATCTTCCGGGGCGAACACAATCCGAATGGGCGTGCCGTCCTGGTTAAAGCTGGCGCTGTTGCCTTCAGACGAACGCGGCCCGAATTCACGGCGGGTGAACATCTCCTCAAATTCGGCCTGATAACTTTCCACTGCGCGCCGGGAGCGCAGCGCAATCGCGTTGTTATTGT
>CAZKIB010000019.1:15169-34345 GCA_964552425.1 uncultured Anaerolineaceae bacterium
ATTGACAGTGTAATTCCACGAGCCGGTCCAGACCGTACCACTGTCGATAATCATAAATTTGTTGTGCATCAGGGCGCTGCGGCTGTCATCCACGACCTGAATACCGGCGTCAATAAACTGCTCAATCGAGCTGTCGTCGTCTTCCAGCCCATGTTCATCGTCGGTCACGATGCGCACCCGCACACCACGTTCGTGCGCGTCCAGAACGGCCTGCGTGAGAACCAGGTTATTGAACTCGAATGCGGCAATATCGAGCGTACCCCGCGCACTGTTGATCGCCTGCGCCAGCGCGGTGTCGATGCCGCCAGTGTAGCGCGAACGATCACTGCTGCCGGTGGGAGCCGTGAAAAACACCTGCCAGAAGCCATATTGCGCGCCAAAGCCCTGTGGGATGGCAATCGGAACCACGCTGCCGGGCACGCCTGCGACCTCGGTGATAACGCCGGCCGGTGTCACGGTAGCCGTGCCGGTCAGGTCGCCCAGACCCCCGCCGAATAACGACGAGATGGCCGCGACGACCACTACAATGGCGGCCAGAATGAGGCCAAAAAGGGACTGGCTGGATTTTGCTTTGCTCTGATTTCTGCTGCGTTTAGACAATGGAACCCTTTCTAGGAAGTCGGCTGCTGACCGCTCATAATGAGGGCGATAAGCGCCTGAACATTGGCGTGCGTATCCACAGCGGCGGCGGTGGGCTGCTGCAAATAATGGTCGAGCTGGTCGGGTGCAATCGGCAGTCCCACCTGCGCCGCGTATTCGGCAATGCGGTTAAGCGCAGTCTCAAGGTCTTCCTGCGGCAGTTGAGACTGGCGCGCAGCCAGCCGGTTCATGCGGCGCAGCAAACCGCCGAGGCTGTCGAAAGCCGCCTCGAAGGAAGCGTCATCCATGTTCATCGCCGCCAGCCGCGCAATCTGCTGTTCACCCCAATACAGCAGGGTCTGGGCTTCAAGATCACTGAGTTCATCACGTGTGCCCGGATTTTCGTAAAGGCTTTGTCTGGCCCAGATGGCCTGTTCTTCGGACATGCTCGGTTCCTTTCCCAACCGGATTCTAACACACAATGATCGTTCCCGCGTGGGATTGGTGCTGTCGCCACGCGCAGATGATGCTACACTAAATGATGCGAAATCATAGCATATGCGAAAGAACTTATGCAGCAAACGCAGGCCATTATCCAGCGCGTCCGGCGCATCAACCCGCAGTATCAGCACATCGACCTGGGCATTGATGAACAACTCAGTGACATCAAACCCGGCCAATCCCTGCTGGTGCGGCAGGGGGAAAGCTGGCAGCCTTATCTGCGTGAGCAGTGGTGGCCGGTGCGCATCAGCCCGCAAACACTGGTCATCGAGCGGCCCGGCCATATCAAATATGAACCCGGTGACTTCGTGAGCGTGCTTGGGCCGGTAGGGGCCTTTTTCCGCTTCCGGCGCAGCCTGCGGCACGTGCTGCTCATGGCCTATGACACCGCGCCCACCCCGCTGATGGCGATGATCCCGCTGCTGATCGCCAACCAGACCAGTATCACGCTGGTGCTGCTGGGCGATGCCTCGACCTATCAGACCGCGCATCTGCCCGGACAGGTCGAAGTCATTCACGGCAGTGCCACGCTGGAATGGGATGAGCGTGTCATGACGGTAGGGCTGGCCGATCAGGTCTTTGCCATCGTCCGACCCGACGATGAGATTCGCCGCTTCGGTGAAATTTACCGCATGTTCGCCGACCTGCGCGCCGACATTCGCAAAAATTACCTGTTTGGCGTCTTTCAATCCATTCAGCCCTGCGGCGCGGGGGCCTGTCAGGCGTGCATGATCCGGCTCAAACAGGGAACCGCGCTCACGTGCATGGATGGCCCGACGATGGATTTATCCCAGGTGCAGTTGTAATCATGACTTTACGCTCTGTCGTCTGTTATTTCGCCCACCCCGATGATGAAACCGTCCTGGCCGGTGGGTTGATTGCGCTGCTGGTGCAGCAGAATATCCCGGTGCATGTGGTCTGCGCCACACGCGGCGAAGGGGGCGAACGCGGCGAACCGCCTGTTGTGCGCCACCAGAGTGAACTGGGCGCGGCGCGTGAAAGCGAAATCCGCCGCGCGGTCAAAAAACTCGGCGCGACCCTCACGATACTGGATTACGTAGACCCGGTGATCGGACCGGATGAGGTACTCTACCCGTTTGAAGCAGACTTCGACTCACTGGCCCGCCAGTTCGCAGACATCGCCCGCCAGCGGGGAGCCAGCCTGGTCCTGACACATGGCCGCGATGGGGAGTACGGCCACCCGGCGCACCAGCTTGTCAACCGGGCGGTTCTGACCGGCATCCGTCACCTGCTGCCGAATACCCTGGTATACAGTGTCGCGGCGCTCGTCCCGGATATTGAAGACCGGTTGTGGAATCAGAGTGAACCGGCTCATTTCGCGCTGGATATTCGCCCCTGGTCGGCTGTCAAACTAGCGGCGATGGAATGCCATATTTCGCAGCACGCCCTGTTCAAACGTCGCAAACAGCTTCAAAGCGTCCGCGAGGCCATGCGCACCATCGAATCGGTGCGGCGGCAGTGGCCGGACGCACACGGCGAACCACCGGATGACGATTTTGCGCGGCTGCTGCGCACGGCTGGCGCATGGACTCCATGAGAAAGAAGGGCGCGTATGTCTGTTGAAATCACCCGCACAGGTAAGGATTCCCTGTACATTGAAACGCCCGTCATGCCCGCCGCCGGGGTGTTCGGCTTTGGGGACGTGTATCGCAACATCGTCCGGGTGGAAAAACTGGGGGCGCTCGTCACCAATCCGGTGACGTACCAGCCCTGGAATCCGGCCAATGGAACCCGCGTGATCCCGCTGGACGGCGGCGTGCTGGTGCATACCGGCCTGCCCAATCCGGGCATCAGCAAAGTGCTGGCGCAGTACCGCACCGCCTGGAGCAAGCTGGAAATTCCGGTCATCATGCACATTGTCGCCACTACGCCGGAACAGGTCGCCCGCTGTGCCAGCCGCATCGAAGCCGAAGCGGTCATCGCCGCTATTGAACTGGGGCTGAACGATGACACCGGGCCGCACACCGCGCAGAATTTTGTGCAGGCTGCCACGCGCTATACCGAAAAGCCCATCATGGTGCGCCTGCCGATGCAGAATGCCTATGAACTGGCGGAACCTGTGGCCGACGCTGGGGCCGGGGCGCTGGTCGTGACTGCGCCGCCGCGTGGCACAGCGCGCGATCCATATTCCGGCCGGCTGGTTCCGGGGCGCATCTACGGCCCCATCGTCAAACCGCTGGCGCTGCGCATGGTCGGGCATCTTGCCAAACGCATCGACATTCCGGTCATCGGCGCGGGTGGCATTCACTCGCCGCAGGACGCGCGCGACTTTATCGAGGCCGGGGCGCGCGCCGTGCAGGTCGATTCCGTCACCTGGGTCGAACCGCGTATGCTGGAAATTATCGCCCGTGATCTGGGCGGCCTGACTGTCACCCGCGCCAACGACGCGATGGGCGACGAATGGTATCTGGGGATGGGCGAAAGCACGGTAGCCCGCCGCCGCGAATCGCTGCGCCCGGAAGATGACTGACAGGTCACAATGCGCGTCCGGTCACTCCTATGCTATACTCAACAGAGTTGTCGTTTTCATCGCTTGAGCGTGTAATGCCATGACCTCAACCGAACAGCACCCAACCAGTCTGGCGAAAATTACCTGGACAGACCCAAAATCGAGCGAAACGCGCGAGTTTGTGCTGACTGAAGGGGCCACCGCGTCTATTGGCCGGCTGGATAATAACGACATCTGCATCCCGGAGCAGCATGTGTCGCGCCAGCACGCGGTCATCAACTACCGCGATGGTATCTTCATGATTACTGACCTCGGCAGCGCCAACGGCACATTCGTCAATGACCGCCAGTTGGATGCGCCCTTCCCGCTGGCGAGCGGTGACGAAATCCGCCTGTACGTGCCGGTGCTGCACTTCTCCGCCACCGTGACCGCCGAAGACGAACGCCTGGCGCAGGAACATGGCACGCTCATCACCCCGACGAACGGCACGGGCAAGGGCAAACTCATCATCACCACCGGCCCCCAGGAAGGCCAGATTATCCCCCTGCTGGTCAACAAAGTGACTGTAGGCCGCGCCACCAGCAAAGCCGCGTGGGAAGTCGCCCTGCAGGACCCGGCGGTATCACGCCCGCACGCGCAGCTTGAACTGATCGACAATGTGTGGGTAATTCGCGATATGGGCAGCGCCAACGGCACGCTGGTGAACAACTCCGCTGTCAGCGAAAAAGGCCGTCACCTGCGCGATGGTGATTTGATCTCATTCGGGGCCACGCTCGTTCTGTTCCGCGAAGCCTGATCGAACTCAATTCGGCGGGTTAATCACTCGCAGCATGGCCTCGTGCAGCAGCCCGTTGCTGGCGACAAGCTGCGCGCCCGTCAGCTTTTCCTCACCCCCGGCATAATCCGTCACCCTGCCGCCGGCCTCGCGCACCAGCAGAATACCCGCCATGCAGTCCCAGGGGTTTAACTGTGGCTCCCAGAAGCCATCCAGCCGCCCGCAGGCCACATAGCTCAGTTCCAGCGCGGCGGAACCGATGCGACGGACTCCCCGTGTGATCGGCAGAAACGTCACAAACGGCTCGATATTCGTGCGCGTTTGCGTAGCGGTATCATATGGAAAGCCGCTGCACAGGATGGCATTCCCCAGCGAATCCGCCCGCGAAACGTGGATGGGTTCGCCGTTACGGGTCGCGCCCTGCCCGGCGGCCGCGCTGAACATCTCCCGCGAAACCGGGTTCAGCACCACCCCCACCAGCGGGTTCAGATTGCGGTCTGCCAGCGCCATACTGATGGAAAAAAACGGGATGTTGTTGGCAAAGTTGACTGTGCCGTCGATAGGGTCAATGTACCAGAAATATTCGGCGGTCTCAGCCGGCGCCCCCATACCGCCGCCTTCCTCCCCGACAATGTGATGATCGGGAAACGCTTCTTGCAGCGCCGCGACGATCACCTTTTCAACAGCCTTGTCGCCTTCGGTCACGATGTCAAAAACGGAGGATTTGGTCTGTTCCGTGTGGGGCCGGTCAAAATACAGCATCGCCTCATTCCCGGCCTGCTGGATAATCCCCGCAGCCGTGCCCCGTATCACCTGTAAGTTCATGGTCTGCCGCTCCGTGATGATCGATGTTCGGACCTATTGTACCGCTGAGGCGTGGTACTCGAACACCGCGACTGAATCGATGAAATATGTCTGCGGCGCGAGATCAATGGGCTGCACCTTACCGAGCCGGTAGCCATGCTGGCCCAGCCGGCGGGCATCCCGCGCCAGCACCGCCGGGTCACTGCTGACATACACCAGACGCGGCACCTGCATCTCCGCCAGCATATCCACCACAGCTACGTCCAGCCCCTCGCCGCCTGGGTCCAGCACCGCCGCATCATAACTTTCTTCGAGGTCAGGCAGCACTTCTTCAACTGTGCCCTCGATCAGGTCCACGTTCTCAAATTCATCCAGATTGGTTTCAGCATCCGTGACGGCTGGCGGATAACTTTCCACCAGTGTCACCAGATCAGCCTGGGGGGCGATAAACGCGCTGAACAACCCCACCCCGCCATATAAATCCAGCACTGCTTCACTGCCGGTTAGCTGGAGCGCATCCAGCACAATCTGCACAAGGGGCGCAACCTGGGCGATATGCGGCCTGAAGAAACTTCCCGCTGTCACCCGAAAACGCCGGTTCCCCACATCGTAAAGCGAATGGGACTCGCCGATCAGGTTGACCGGTTCGTTATCCAGCAGCAGCATATTCACACTGGCCGGCATATCCAGGTGCAGTTCGGGCGCGTTGTCATCGGCCATTGTAAGGATCAGCATCGCGCTGCCAGCGCTGTCCATTTGCAGACGCAGCCGGCGTAAACCATCAAACTGTAAATCCAGTGACTCATACAGCGCCAGCAGGTCCGGGCGCAGGACATGGCATTCTTCGATGACCACAAGCTGCCCTTCCACCACAGACGGGAAACCGGGCTGGCCGTTCTCGCCGGCCACCATCGTCATGTGGTAGTTATAGCCCCACTGCTCCGGCGCAGGGATCACAGGCAGCACGTCCGCATCCTCAAAACCGCCGATCCGCGCCAGTTGGTCAGCCAGCACATCCTGTTTAATCAGAAGCTGCGCGGGATAGTCGATATGCTGCCAGTGGCACAACCCACAGCGCCCCGGCCCGAAGTGCGCGCAGCGCGGATACACCCGGTCCGCCGACGCTTCGATCAGCCGGATACCTTCCGCAAACGCCACTCGTCCGCGATCCTCGGTAATGCGCGCCTCGACCCGCTCGCCGGGGATAGTGAAGGGCACAAAGATCGTGCGCTTGTCATAACGTCCCAGCGCGCTGCCACCATGCGCCATCGCCAGGAGTTCAATTTCAATCGTATCCATCAACCCTCTCAATGGCGGTTAATCGTCTCTACCGCTTTGGCTGCCGCCTCCCGGATATGCCGGCTGGCCTGGGCCTCATTCGCCAGCGCGTTCAAAGCTTCAACAGCGCGCGGATCACCCAGCGTGCCCAGTGCGCGGGCCGCCTCAAAACGCACTTCGGGGCGAATGTCCTCAAGCGCTTCGATGAGCGGCTCAACCGCGCTGGCATCGCCCATGATCTCCAGCGCGCGCGCGGCGCTGGCCCGCACAGACGGCTGCGCGTCGTTTAAGAGTGAGCGAATCAGCATCGACAGCGCCCGCTGGTCGCCGAGGATGCCCAGCGCCTCTGCCGCTGAGCTGCGCACGCCTTCATGCGAGTCAAATTGCAGAGCCATAATCAGCGCTTCCGCCGCGCTGCCATCGCCAAGCTGACCGAGTGCTTCGGCAGCCATTCGCTTTTCCTGAAAATGTCCGTTTCCGTCCAGAACCGATGCCAGCAGCCGCACCGACGCGCTGTTTCTGAGCATCCCCAAAGCCCAGATCGCCCGCAGCCGCACGCTGCGCTCCGGGTCTTTAACCGCTGCGGTCAGCGCCTCGATACCAGCCTCACCGGCTGCCCGCAGGCTGGACAAATCCGGCTCGATGTATGCCAGCGCATAGGCTGCGCGTCCACGCACTCTTTCACTGGGGTCCTGCTGCATAAGCTGTCGCAGAACCTCAGCCGCCTCTGTAACCTGGTGCTGGCCGAGCCAGCGCACCGCTTCAGCCCGCACCCCTTCCTGTGAATCTTGCAGGGCAGCCATGAATGGCCCAATCAGATCGGAACGATTCGAGTCGTTCGCCAGCAGCACCAGCGTGTTCAGCGCCTGTAAACGTCCACGTCCGGATTCATCATGAAGCAGGCACTCGATCAACGGTTGCAGCGCGCTGGTTTTCAGGGCTTCCCCCAGCACACTGTCTTTCACACGGCCAATCACCCACGCCACACCCACGCGCAGGTTTTCATCCTCGGCTTGCAGCGCGGCCACCAGGGGTTCAACAGCCGACTCGCCGAATTGGTGCAGCTTGGTCGGAACGGTGTCGCGGCTTCCTGCCTCTCCTAACAGCGCAATCAACTGCGGCAATTCAGGCTGGCTGTCAGTCATCGAACTCCCTCCTCAGCATGTGTGTCAGAAAAAAGGCTCAGGTTCAAAAAGTGTGAATGAGATTTATTTTGGCTGTATGCTCCGGGTCATGCCCATTCAATCAATGCGCATGTTCAGAACAGATGATTGCGCTTCGGTCATAAGTTTCTGGTTTTTAGCCAAAACCCACTGGCTAAGATTGAACAGCCCATTCGATATACAGATTGCGTGCCAAAGCTTAGATCATATTATACAGGGTTCCGGGTTTGGCGTTTGCGCACCATCCGCATCCAAACAAAAAGACCAGGGAAACAGAAAGCCCTGGCCTTGAAGTTCGGTTAGCGGGAACGACGCGCTTATTCGACGTGGATGTTGAGGCTGCCGATGCCGCCGTCGTACTTGATGTCAATCCTGTGTTCCGCAGCGGCGTAATTCGGGGTTTCCCATGTACCCACCGTCGCCACAAATTCATCCACCTTGATGCGGACAAAACCCGCCGGCACATTGACTTTGCCGAGACCCGTCGTAGCCTTAAGGCGTACACCCGCATCTGCCGGAACCGTGATGTTGCACTGGCCGATACCACCCGTAATCGCGGCGGACACGCTGGAACGCGCGCCGATGACAAGATTGGTCTCGCCGGTTCCATTGTTGGCGTTCAGGTCAATATCCGACCCCGCCGGGATATTCACATTCAGTTCACCCGTTCCACTGTTCAGGTTAACCGGGTAGCGACTGGCGATTTCCGGCAGCTTCAGGTTGGTTTCCCCAGTGCCGCCGTTCAGCCGCAGCCCCGTCAGATGCAGGCCGCGCAGGTCGAAGTCGTTGCGGGTAATGCCGCTGTTGATCTGCACATTGAGCGGCACACGCTGCGAAAGGCGCATATCCCACTTCAGTTCCTTACGTCGGGTCAGCGATCCAAGCGCATCCTTGATCGGCCTGATGACACTCGACTGGACATGCTGGCGCAAAATCACCGATTTGCGAGTGTCTTCTTCGCGCACTTCAAACTTGATTTCGCCCAGGTAAGTCACGTCAGCTTCAAAGAGATTGTCGGAATCATCGGCCAGCGCGCTGACCGTGACCTGTCCGACAGTCGGTTCCAGCACGACTTTCGCTTCAGTCACATCTTCAAGCGCTTCGACAAAATGCGAGGTCTTGATTTCAGCGTCCTCGCCAACCCCCAACTCTGACAGGGTATTACTGATGCTCTCGCCCAGGTTGCCGAACGAGAAGCTCCATTCCGTTTCGTATTTCTTCTTCGTTTCACTCATCATGATTTCCTGTCGGGTATTCCTTCACCCACTCATACGTCGCCTGGCCGAACATTGTTCAAAGTTCACTCAAGTTCAAAACTGCCAGCCGCGATGCTCTCGATCACGATATTGATCTGATGGTCCGCATTGGAAAATCCATCTGTTTCCCAGATTCCCTCGTCCGCGTCCGTGCCGGTCAGCCGCACCAGCGCGAAGGCCAGATTGACCGACCCAGCCGCCACACCCTTGATCTCGATGCGCACGGCTGCGTCCGCTGGCACATCCACCACCATGCGACCCGCCTGAATCACGATGCCGCCCAGGTCCACATCGGCCAGCGCGCCGATATTCAGCCGAAGCGCCCCCGAACCGACATCCGCCCGTGTAAGATCAACCTTCGCGCCGTCCGGCAGGTTCAGTGTGGCGTTCCCGGCGGCGACCCCCATATCTACGCCAATGGGTTCCAAAGTCTTGGGCAGGTCGGCTTCCAACACGCCAGAGGTCATGCTCAGGCCCAGTTTCGCCAGGTTCAGACCCGCCGCATCAAGAGCCATCTGGCCGCTGTTCAGGCTGACTCGCAGGTCCAACGCGGGATCAGGATGCAGGCCGATAGTCCATTGCAGCGCACGATCACTGTCGACTGTGATCCCTTTGGGGTCTTCTGACAGCGTGATGCTCCCGGCGTCGGATGTGAACGTCATCTCGCCCACATACTCCACTTCGGCATCAATGATCTGGTCGGACTCTTGCAGCGCGCTGATCGTCACATTCTCAAAGGGAGCATGGATGATAACTTCTGCCGATTCCGCATTACCCAGCGGGCTGCGAAATGCTTCCTGCCGGATTTCAGTGGTCTGTGAGCCAGGAGCGGCTGTGCCCGAACAGGCGGTTATCAGCGCCAGTACCATAACCGGCCAGATCATTGGTGGTCGCATAGAACCTCGCGTTATTGGATCGTCAGATTGCCCACGCCTCCACTGTACTGAATCGTGATCTGGCGCTCGGCTTCATTGTAGCCCAATGTCTCCCATGTGCCATTGCTGCCGACGAAATTGTCCTCGTCGCCATCGACACGCCGGAAATCGGACGGAACCACGATGCTGCCGACACCGCTCTGACCTGTCACCCGCACGGCAGCCCCGTCGGGCACATCAATCACCGAGTTGCCCACACCACCGCTGATACTCAGGTTAACGGCTGCCCCTTCCGCCAGCGTGATGCGAATCTCGCCGCTGCCGGAATTGATGGACACATTGTACGGGTCCTCCATCGCTGGCAGGTCCGCGTTCAGATTGCCCACCCCGCCGTTGACCGTAAGGTTCTGCAATTGCAGTTCGCTCAGGTCAAATTCACTGTTGCCCACGCCCCCGTTGACATTCAGAGTCACCGGCACAGCGGGGCTGAGGCCAATATGCCAGTTCAGGTCCCGATCCTCGGCCTGAAACAACCGGGCCAGAAATTCCGGCACACCGGTCATGTTAAATCTGTCGTCCTGCTGACCCAGATAGATCGATTTCTGCGCTTCGCCTTCGACCCGATAGTCCAGGATACCCACGTGCGAAACTTCGGCGGTAAACAGGTCGCTGGTGTCCGTCAGCGCCGAGATGGTCGCGTTAGCTACGGATAAGTCCAACTGCACCTGGGCAGCTGTCACGTCTTCCAACGGTTCGCTGAAATTCTCCGTCACAATTTCAAGGTTCGGTCCGGCCAGCCCCAGCGATGGCCCAACCAGCATCCCCCCGACAAACAGAACCACCGCGCCCACGCCAATCAGCGCGCCGATCACTGGCGACTGGCGGCCAAACAGCAGATCAAGGCCGATCACGATCAGCAGCAGGGGCCACAGGCGCAGCAGGGCATACACATTAGCGCTGGTCAGCACCCCCGCGTTACCCATCAGCCAGACGACACCAATCGCGATCAGCACAATCGGCCAGAACAAGGACCGGTAGCTGGACCGGCGCATCGTTGTTTCACCCATGATTTTCCTCCTGAGAAACTGAGTGTGTTCAGACAAAACACGAGAAGCCTGGCGCTACTCGTTGACCCAATCATCATTTTTGACCTTACCCCCTGATGGGCGGCGCAGCACCAGCAACAGACCCGCCACGATCAGCACCAACGGCCAGAGAACAGCGAAGTCTGGCCGGGCCGGCGCAGGCGCAAACACATCACCAATCGAGCGGCCCAGATCGCCTACCGTTTCGCCCACTTCCTGCCCCACCTCACCGGCGGTTTCACCGATGTCGCCAGCGACCTCGCCAATGTCGGCCCCAAGCTGCCCGACAGTTTCGCCCAGGTCGCCCATCGTTTCGCCCAGTTCACGGCCCAGCACACCCACGTCGCGCTGGCTGGTTTGAAAACCGATCAGGTTCGCGCTAAGAAACAGCACGCCGGCGGCGATCAGCAGCGCAGCAATCCAGGGACGCCCCCGCCGGCTGTGACCCGCCATTCCGGGCTTCATTTTTTCGACCATCGTTTCCTCGTTCCTACCCCATTTTCAGTGTATGACTCTGGCCGGTTGGCAGCATGGAGTAATGTATGTGTTTCACCCTGACCATCTTCGTACTTATACGAAACGGCGGCAAAAGGGTTGCGAGGTTAGTTGAAAAGCGTGGGGGTGACGACCTGCGATGCGCCCGAAGTGACACACAGCGTAGGGCCTTCGGGCGGGTAAATCCAGGTCTGAGTCAGGCCAGCCGTGTTCGCCATCGCGCGGTATTCATTATAGGTCGCCAGCAGAGCCGGGCAGTCCCCCTGAATTTCTGCCGCCTGCCCCTGTAAATACCAGCACTCGAAGCGCCGTTCGCTGACCGGCACGTCCTGTTCCACCTGAAGCGTGGAACAGCGGTTCAGATTGTCCTGCGCCCGCCGGAAATTGCCCTGCAAAAAATATTCACGGCCCAGTTGATACCAGCCGTCCGGCCAGGCAGGGGCCAGTTCCGTCACCTGCTGGCAGTAGGTAATGGCGGCATCCCGTTCGCGCAGCACGCTGGATAATTCGCACAGGCGGAAGCGCGCCTTGACATTCTCCGGGTCCAGTGACAGCACCCGAAAATAAGCGACACTGGCTGCGTCCGCGTCCCCAATCTGGCGGGCATACAGCGCACGTTCAAAATACAGCGGGATCAGCCGTTCGTTCAGACGAATGGCGCGTTCGACGCTCTGGATCGCACTGCGGTAATCCCCCACGCCGCTGTAACTGATCGCCAGCGCGCGGTGGGTGTCCATCCTCCAGCCGGGGTCCGTGACTGCCCGCAGGCTTTCCCGCAGCGCGACATCGTGACTGCCCACACCGCTGTAACCCATCGCCATTGCCATGCGCGCCAGAGCGTGATTGGGCGTGCGGTCCAGCACCTTCTGCGCGACCTCTGCGGCGACTACCGGCTGGCCGGCGGCTTGCAGCACGAACGCATAAACCGCCTGTACATCGTCATGGAAAGGATGAGTCGAGGCGGCAGCACTGGCGATACGCAGCGCGCTTTCACGATCCTGTTCGCGCCCGATATCGCTGTAACTGCGATAGACCAGCGCGCGCGCCAGCAGGATCACGGCTTCGCTGCTGTCTGGCTGCACCGCCAGAAACTGCTCGGCCAGCGCGACAGCCCGGTCCAGATCACCCGCGTAAAACGCCGCCTCCGCCGCTTTCAGGTCCACCAACGATTCCGAAGTCATCGGCTTCAGACTCAACCACTGGCCGATCCAGTTCCAGGACAGCATGAGTAAGCCACCCAGCAGCATACCCAATAAAAGAGCGGGCGAGAAACAACCGGCGCGGCGGCGTCTGCGAAATGAAAGCCGGGAAGAGCTTCGATCAATACGCATGGTTCAATGGGGTGTGAGAACGTTAGTTTATTATAACCTTACATTGGGCGCTCCACACAAATTCGTCAAGATGTTGGGAAACGGCAAAAGCTTTTTGGTGAAATCCGCCATTTGAAGCCAGTTATAAAATTTGTTACACTCCATTGCTATAATCTGCTTTTCTAATACTGGCCGAATATGACGACACTTGATCCTGCCATCCAGGCGCGGCTGGCCCGTTATGAGATCACCGATGCTTACGATGAATTATTCAGCGCTTACCACACGCCCCGCGCCCATTATGAAGCTCTGTACCGCCGTTTTCTGGAACTGACTGCCGAAGAATTGCAGCAGCGCCAGCGGGCCGCCGACCTCTCCTTTCTGAACCAGGGCATTACCTTTACCGTTTATGGTGATAATCAGGGGACCGAACGCATCTTCCCCTATGATCTGCTGCCGCGCATCATCACCGGGTCGGAATGGTCGGTCATTGAACGCGGCCTGACTCAGCGCATCACCGCCCTCAACCTCTTTCTGAAGGATGTCTATCACGATGGGCGCATTCTGAATGACAAAGTGGTCCCGCGCGCGCTGGTCTATTCCTGCCGCCACTACCGGCGGGAAATGCGCGGGGTGCAGGTTCCGCGTGATATTTATGTCTCCGTTGTGGGCACAGACCTGATCCGCACGCCCGGCGGCCAGTTTGTCGTGCTGGAAGATAACCTGCGCGTGCCGAGCGGCGTGAGCTATATGCTGGCAAACCGGCAGGTGATGAAACGGGTTTTTCCACGCCTCTTTGCCGATTACGGCGTGCGCGCGGTTGAAAATTACGGGCAGGCGCTGCTTTCGACCCTCCAGGCGCTGGCCCCACCCCATGCCCCCAACCCGAACATCGTGCTGCTGACACCGGGGGTCTTCAACTCCGCTTATTTCGAACATGCTTTTCTGGCCCGGCAGATGGGCATTACCCTGGTGGAAGGCCGCGACCTGCTGGTGCATGACAACATCGTCTACATGCGCACGACGGGTGGCTTGCAGCGCGTGGACGTGATCTACCGGCGTCTGGACGATGATTACCTCGACCCGATGGCGTTCCGGCCCGATTCCATGCTGGGGGTCAACGGCCTGTTTAACGCTTACCGGGCCGGGAGCGTCGCCTTAGCCAATGCCATCGGCACGGGCGTGGCCGATGACAAAGCCATTTATGCCTATGTCCCCAAAATCATCCGCTACTATCTGGGTGAAGACCCCATTCTGCAAAACGTCGAAACCTACCTGATGGATGACGAAAAGCAGCGCGACTACGTGCTGGCGAACCTGAACAAACTGGTCGTCAAGGCGGTGGGCGAATCCGGCGGGTACAGTATGCTGGTCGGCCCGCACAGCACGCCTGACGAGCGCGAAACTTTCCGGCAGCGCATCCTGGCGCACCCGCGCAATTTCATCGCCCAGCCGACCATTTCGCTTTCCCGCGCACCCTGCTTTATTGATGGCCTGCTCGAAGCCCGGCACATCGACCTGCGCCCTTATATCCTGTATGGAGATCGCGCACGTATCGTCCCCGGCGGGCTGACACGGGTGGCACTGCGGCGGGGGTCGCTGGTGGTCAATTCGTCACAGGGCGGCGGCAGCAAGGATACCTGGGTGCTGTATGACTGACGCCATGCTCTCGCGTGTCGCCGATCATCTGTACTGGATGAGCCGCTATCTCGAACGCGGCGAACACACCATGCGCGTACTCACCGTCACGCTGAACATGATGCTCGACCAACGGCTGACGCGCCCGGATGAGCGCTGGCTGCAACTGCTGGACAGCCTGAATGTCACCCCGCCAGACGATATGCCGCTGGACGATAATCACATTATCCGCCTGCTGGCCTTCGACGCGGAAAATGCCAATTCGCTGATGAGCTGTGTCACTGCCGCGCGCGAAAACGCCCGCCATGTGCGCGAACTGATTAGCTCCGAAATGTGGGAGCGGCTGAACGCGCTCTATCTGCATGTGCGCGCCGCCGATGTTGAGGCGATATGCAGCGATGAGCCGTTTACCTTCATGAATTCGGTGTACAACGGTTTCCTGCTGTTTCAGGGCGCTACCGATTCGACCATGAATCACGGCGAAGGCTGGGATTTTATCCAGGCGGGGCGCTATATCGAGCGCGCCAATGCCATCGCCCAGCTTCTGGATATTCACAGCCCGCTGCTTGCGCCTCCCCGGCTGGAACAGGCCGTCGAACGCTACCTGGACTGGGTCGCCATCTTAAAAAGCTGCACCGCGTTCGAGGCTTATGTCAAAATTTACACGGCCGATGTGCAGCCGCGCCGGGTGCTGGAATTCCTGCTGCTGAACGATCAGTTCCCCCATTCAGTCAGCTTTGCGATCCGCGAACTGGAAACCTCACTCAACGCGATTGCCGAAGCCACCGAAAAACGCAAGGGTATCCGGGTCAACCGGCTGGCAGGCCGCCTGCGCGCGATGCTCGGCTATACATCTGTCGACGAAATTATGGAAGGCAGCTTGCATGGCTACCTCGCGGATGTTAAGCTTCAATGCGCGCAGCTGCACACGGCGATGCAGGAAACCTATATTGCCTACCCGATTGAAGCTGCGCTTGGTACTTAACGGCAATCGCAACGGACGGGCAGGCACATGAGATATTCCATTCGCCATATCACCCGCTTCGCTTACAGCGCCACAATCCATGAGAGCTTTATGGAAGTGCGCAAGCATCCCCGCAGCGAAGCCAACCAGCACGTTCACCGCTTTTCGCTGACGATTCAACCGAATGCGAACATCTTTCAGTATGACGATTATCTGGGGAATATCGTCCACTACTTTGATATTCCGCGCGCGCATAACCGCCTGTCCATCACCGCCGAAGCCCTGGTCGAGGTTTATCCGGTTGATCTCCCGCCGCTGGAACTTTCGGGCGACGCCTGGGCGCAGTTGGATGATGAGACGAAAGATGATGCTTTCTGGGACATGCTGGCCCCCAGCCAGTACATCGAAAGTACACTGCTGGTGCACAAACTCGCGGCAGAACTGGGCGTCACCCAGCGGCGTGATGATCCCCTCAGCCTGCTGCGCGAACTGAACTCCGCCATTTACCAGACCTTTGATTACGTACCCAACTACACCAATGTGGACTCGCCCATTGACCATGCGCTGACCGAACGCAAGGGAGTCTGCCAGGACTTCGCTCACATCATGATCGCCCTCGTCAGGCCGCTGGGCATCCCCTGTCAGTATGTCAGCGGCTACCTGTATACCGGGCAGGACGATCATGACCGTTCCGTTGATGATGCCACCCACGCGTGGATAGAAGCCTGGCTGCCGGACCTCGGCTGGGTGGGCTTTGACCCGACCAACAACCTCATCGCCGGTGAACGCCATATCCGCGCCGCGATTGGCCGCGACTATGCCGATGTCCCGCCGACGCACGGCGTTTTTCGCGGTGAGGCGGACTCTGAGTTAAGCGTAGGCGTTCAGGTCAAAATCGCCGATAACCAGCCCTTCGAAGAAGAGGCTCTGCTGGTCGGCGGCCTTCAGCACCAGCCGGATTATGCCGCGCACACCTTACAGCAGGAACAGCAGCAGCAGCAGTAGTAAGCCCCGACGCGCTGCCCTCGTCTGAACAACAGGGATATGCTAAAAGTCTTCGTATGGTACGATGAGGGGGATCCGTCATGGCGGGCGAATTTGATGGCAAAGTGGTGATGATTACCGGCGCGAACGGCAACCTGGGCGAAGCCGTCGTCAGGCGCTTTTACGACGCCGGGGCCAGCCTCGCGCTGGTGGCCCGCAGCGCGGAAGATGCGCAGAAACTCGCGCCGGACCGGGTGTTTGGCGTGGGCGCGGATGTCACCGACAAAGCCAGTGTACAGGCCGCTGTGGATGCCATCGCCGCGCATTACGGGCGCATCGACACGCTCGTGCATACGGTGGGTGGTTATGCCGGTGGCAAAGCCGTGCATGAGCTGGACCTGGATATGTGGGACAAAATGATGGCGCTTAACGCGAAGTCGGTCTTTGTCACCGCCGGGACTGTCGCCAGCTATATGCTCAGTCAGCACACCTCCGGCAGCGTGGTCGTCGTACTGGCGAAACATGCGCTTGAAGGCCAGAAAAATCATGCGGCTTACGGAGCCAGCAAAGCTGCCGCGCAGCGCATCGTCCAGAGCATGGCGAAGGAGCTGCTGGATCAGGGCATTCGCGTCAACGGCGTCGTGCCCGGCACGATTGACACCCCCGCCAACCGCACCTCCATGCCCAACGCCGATTACAGTAAGTGGGTCAGCCCTGAACAGATCGCCGATGTAATTCTGTTTCTGGCATCCGACGCGGCCAGCCCCATCAGCGGCGACAGCATCACGGTGTATGGGCGCTCCTGACCGTAAACAAAAAGGCTCCCATGAGCAGGAGCCTTCCGGCGTTCTTGAAAATCTGTTTACGATGCGGCGCTCTTGTCGTACTTAACCTCACCGCCCACGTCCCAGGTATCGACAATGGCAAAAATAGTCGCATCCGCCGGGCGTCCATCGGTAGCCGGGGTCTGGCGGGCACTGCTGCCAGTGACATACAGCACGACTTCACCCGGCCCCGCCCCCACCGCGTCAAAGGCCACGACGTAACCGCCGCCCGGTTTGCCGTCCACATCCAGCGGCTGGATAATCAGCATTTTCAGGCCGTCCACGCGCTCACTTTTGGCGCTGGCGACCACTGTGCCAACGACTCTGGCGAGTAACATCAGCCCTCTTTTTGCATGGCCGACTGGCCTTCTTCAGTGCGACCCAGCGGCAGAACCGCGTCGACATTGACATGCGGGCGCGGAATCACATGCACCGCCACCACTTCGCCAACTTTTTCGGCATTGCGCACGCCGGCTTCCACTGCCGCTTTCACCGCCGCGACATCGCCGCGCACGATGGCGGTCACGAAGCCGCCGCCGGTTTTTTCATAGCTGACCAGTTCCACCCGCGCGGCCTTGACCATCGCGTCAGCCGCTTCGACCAGCGCAGCGAATGACTTGGTTTCAATCATACCCAGTGCTTCTGCCATAATATTCTCCTGAAAGTTGGCGGCAGGGTATCTCCCTGCTTCATCATATCCGTTTCGTAAAATCGCGGTTATCTTGCATCCATTTTACCGCAAAGTCCACAATTGGGCGCTGTCTAAAAAAGCGCACTGTCGCATTCCCCACGCGGGGCTGTGGAACACCCTGCTCAAAGGCCGCGCCAATCGTCTCGAAATCTTCCGCATCAGGCTGGAGCATCTCGAAACTCACCCACTGGCGCACACCCTCGACCCGCATGGCTGTGCCTTCGGAAATGGTGCGCTTGCCGGGCCACTGTGCGCGATTCTCGGCCAGGTGCAGCGAGGTGTTATTGCCGTGCCCCACGCCAAGCAGCAGCACGTACCCATCCAGCGCATACAGTTTACCCAATGGCGACGTTTCGCCAAACATATCATGCAGGGTGTGCCCTGCTACGAGCGTTTGCGCATCTGGCCCCCGCGCCGCGAAGGAACCGATGGGATGATCGCTGCGCAGCACACCGGGCCAGGTGCGGAATAATTCGGCAATCGCGCCCATCTCGCGGGTGGGGGTGGTGGCCGGGTTATACGCCGGCATATGCGCCCGGATAATCGGAACCCACTCCGGCGGCACAGGCGGGTTCTGCCAGCGGGCCGGGTCCGTATTACTGGCTGAGTGGCTGGGCATCATGAGCGTGCCGCTCGAACCCAGCACCCGCAGCAGCGCCAGAATAACCGCTTCCGGGCCGCCGGCGATCCATCCAATCTGGCTCATGGCGCTGTGTACCAGCACCGTCTGGCCCGCTGCCAGCCCGCAGGCCGCGAACTGCTCTGCCAGCGACTCCACCGTCAGGGGTGCGTTTGTGCGTTGGATAACGTCTGCTTCAGGCATGAAAGCCTAGCCTTTCGTAGAGTCGCGGTGTGTTTTGATCCACTCGACAGCGAAATCGACTATCGGGCGCTGCCTGAAAAAGCGCGCTGTCGCATTCCCGACCTTACCCACCCTCACTGCCGCCGGGTAGGCTGCTTCGTAGGCCGCGCCAAGCTGCTCAAAATCGCTGCTGTCGATGTCCAGCGCCGGATACGACACCCACTGTCGTTCACCGTTCACCAGGATCGCTGAACCGGTGGTGATGAAAGGCTTGCCCGGCCAGTCGGTCCGAAACTCGGCCATGTGCAAGGAGGTATTGTTGCCATGTCCAACGCCAAGCAGCAGCACATCCCCATCGAGTTCGTACAGCTTGCCGATGGGCGAGCCATCCCCTACGTCGTACTCCACACGATGGTCGGCGGTCAGATAGGCGGCGTTTGGCCCCCGCGCCGCGAAGGAGGCTACCGGATGGTCGCTGCGCAGCACGCCGGGCCAGGTGCGGAATAATTCGGCAATTGCGCCCATCTCGCGGGTCGGGGTGGTGGCCGGGTTATACGCCGGGGTATGGGCACGAATGATCGGAACCCACTCCGGCGGCACAGGGGGATTGTGCCACATGGCTGGGTCGGTGTTATGCGTGGTGTGCGCCGGCATCATGAGCGTGCCGCTCGAACCCAGCACC
>CAZKIB010000019.1:34410-35217 GCA_964552425.1 uncultured Anaerolineaceae bacterium
CATGGCGCTGTGTACCAGCACCGTCTGGCCCGCCGCCAGCCCGCAGGCCGCGAACTGCTCTGCCAGCGACTCCACTGTCAGCGGGGTTCGAGTCCGCTGTACCACATCGGCTTCACTCAAGGAACCACTCCTTCTTTGCAGCCCGCTGAAATGCTCAATACTGATACCCCAATCCCGCCGCGATCAGCGCCGGGTCGACACGCTTGTCCGGCACATATACCCTCAGCGTGGGCAGCACGTCGGTAAAAATGTACCCGATTCCGGCAGAATCCAGTGCTTGCTCAACCGGCGGGTCCTGCTGGCCGGAATAGATCGGCACGACAAACGCGGTTCGCTCCGCCTGCTCAACAGCCGCCAGAGCATCCGGGAAACGCACAAAGCCATAGGTCAGGTAGGCATCGTAATAATCCGCCGCCAGAATGCGCTCCTGCGTCTTGAACATCAGCACATGACCGATGCCGTTATCCACCCAGACACGGCGGATACCCTGTTCGTCCAGATAATCAATCAACGGCTGCAAGTTCTCCGGCAGGCGATCATAATAGGGCGAATCAAAGGCGCGCATCGCGTCGGTCCGCCAGAGGCCGCGCAAATTCGCAGCGATCACAGCGGCGATCAGCACCAAGCTGAATATTTTGCCGGGCCAGCGCCATCTGCGCCACAGGCTCACCGCCAGCACCCCCACGCCAATGGGCAGCGCTGTATGCAGCATCAGCACATACCGCCCGGTAGCATCCAGCCCCCACTCGTTCAGCGCTGTCTGCCCGTAGCGGCTGAACAGGTAGATCAGCGGCAGCCCCAGCACGA
>CAZKIB010000019.1:35244-36357 GCA_964552425.1 uncultured Anaerolineaceae bacterium
CCCCGCAGGCTGCGGCCGGCGTCACGCTGCCAGAAATGAGCCGACGCCAGGAGCGCCAGCAGCCCGCCATAATAGGCGCTCACCGGTATAAACAGCCACCAGCGCCCGCCGCTGCCCCATTTCGCATCTCCGGTCACGAGGCGCGGCACAAGATCAGCCAGCATGTGGTGGATAATCGCGCCTGGCTCCGCAGACGTATCAGATGACGGACGAAACACCTGCGCGAAGTGCGCGAAGGTGGCCCACTCATGCGTGAGGTTGTAAATCCAGAAGGGCGCGCTGCCGATGGCAAAGCCGATCAGCACACCCCACCAGCCGCGTGCCAACGCGCGCCGCCCGCGCCATAACAGGAATATCCCGACTGGCACAAAATAATAGAATCCCAGCCATGCGACCCAGAACATCAGCCCGGCGATTAGCCCGGTGATGCACAGCCACAGAGTCGCCCGGCTGCGCGCCGCGTCCGAATCGACTGCATGACAGGCCGCCAGCAGCAGGCAGTTCCCCAGCACGATGGTTTCAATCGTGCCACCCCAGACTTTCATGCCCGTCACCAGCATATAGGGCGGGGCGATGGCCGCCAGCAGCGCCGCTGCCATGCCGACCTGTTCATCAAATGCGGCGCGGGCCAGTAATCCAGTGGTCAGAATATATGCAGTGGACAGCAGCAAAGACAACATGCGGATGCTCAGAGATGTTGGCCCAAACAGCGCGAAAAACGGAGCCAGAAGATAGGGTTCCACCGCGCCGAGAGTGGCCTGGGCCGGGATGAACGCCATGAACTCGCCGCGCAGCACGCGCATCCCCAGCAGACCGACCATCGCCTCGTCATAGTCGATGCGCCAGCCAGAGGCGCTTACGAGATAGAAGCGCAATACAGCACCGATCAGAATGACCGCCGCCAGAATGATGGAGAATATGAGCGAAACCGGGTATTGGCGAACGCGCGGATCGACTGGAGCGTGCGTACTCAATAACCCTTCCCGGCGCTGACTTTCTCGCCCCGCGCGCTTTTGACGATGGACACGCCCGCGCTGGCCCCGATGCGGGTCGCCCCGGCTTTGACCATCGCCTCGGCGTCTTCATAGGTGCGTACCCCGCCGGACGCCTTCA
>CAZKIB010000019.1:36367-43815 GCA_964552425.1 uncultured Anaerolineaceae bacterium
CTGTGGCCCCACCACTCGGCGCATGAGAGCAACATCGGCCACTGTCGCGCCGCCACCCGCAAAGCCGGTGCTGGTCTTCACAAAATCGGCTCCGGCCATCTTGGCAATCTGGCAGGCGATGACCTTCTCTTCATCGGTAATCTGCGACGTTTCCAGAATCACTTTGCAGATGACATTGTGAGCATGGCAGGTCGCCACCACCGTCGCAATATCCCGATAAAGGGCCTTCAGGTCGCGGCTCTTGATCGTGCCAATATTCATCACCATGTCGATTTCTGTCGCGCCGTTCTGGACAGCAAGCTGCGCTTCGTAGGCTTTGACTTCCGGCGGCGAAGCCCCCAGCGGAAAGCCCACGACGGTACACACCGCCACATCGCTGCCCTTCAGCAGATCAGCGCACAGGGGCACATAGGCGCTGTTGACACACACCGACGCGAAATGATACTCGCGTGCTTCGCGGCACAACTGCGCGATCTGTTCTGCGCTGGCATCCGGCTTGAGCAGGGTGTGGTCAATCAAACGCGCCACACCCAGGTCACGCGGGATATACCCCAGCCCGGCGCTGACTCTGGTCGCGCCGCTGCCGATGACTTTCTGTACACGATCACTGCAATGGCGCACACAGCGCCCGTCGGCATCATGTTCGCAGCAGTCGCTGTGCGCGTGCGGTGTGCCATCCTCGCGCCCAAACCGCGCCATCACTTCCTGCGTAATTTCATCCACCAGTTGATCAAGTTCCCGGCGGCCCAGTTGTTTTGCCATCGTGTTTACCCTCGGTATTTCTTTTCCACCGCCATGATTTTATCCACCCGGCGCGTGTGGCGGCCCCCGCCAAAATCGGTTTCCAGCCAGGTTCTGGCAATCTGCTGCGCCAGGGCGTTTCCAATCAGACCAGCGCCCAGCGTGAGGACATTGGCGTCGTTGTGTTCGCGGCTGTTGACTGCGGTGGCCTGATCGTAACACAGGGCGGCGCGCACCCCCGGCACTTTATTCGCCACCATGCTCGACCCGATGCCCGCGCCGTCGATCATGATGCCGCGCCAGACCCGCCCACTGGCAACCATCTCCGCGACTTTGAGCGCAAAGTCCGGGTAATCCACACTCTCGGCGCTCTCCGTGCCGCAGTCGACCACGATATAATCGGCCTGCAAAAATGCTTTGAGCATTTCTTTCATGGCATAACCACCATGATCCGCTCCGATAGCGACAGCAGGTTTTTCGCCCGGTTTGCGCGCGCTGGATGATTCGGCCACCACCTTAATGCGGCGTTCAATGACTGCGGACTGCGCCAGCGGGGTGAGAATAGCGTTATCCGGGACATGCAGCGTGCCACCTTCCGGCAGCGCCTGCACGGCTTCGGCGTCGATAATCGTTTTGGGGTTCGCTTCCAGACGGCGCTGCAAAGCGGCGTTCACCAGCCGGCGGATGGTATCGTCCTGCGACATAAGCGCTCCTTATAGGTTGATTATATGCGGTCCGCCGCCGACCTTGCAACGAACATCCGCCGCTGCTGCCACCAGTGTCTTGTCTGTATCACGCCGTAGGCACAGGCCAGCGCCAGAAACGGGATAATGATGGTGCGTTCCCGGCCAGAAAGCCCTGCTGATTTCGACAGCAGCGTGCCGCCGGTGAAGTAACCAAACAACAGGAATACACACCAGAACAACATCCACTGGTGATTCCGCGCCGCCCTGTACAGGCCCCAAATGCCCACCAGGAGGATCACCCAATTCCAGAGTATCGCCGGGTAATACTGCCAGTCCAGCAGGCCGCTCAACGGCGGAACCGTAGGCGGGATCAACTGGTACAGGCGCACGAAACCCACCGGAATGGTCGCCAGATAGGTGAGCGGGTACTGCCGAAAGATTTCCAGACTGACTTCGTTGAGCGCGCGCTCGACCTGTGGGCTGGCCGCCAGATAACCATGTTTGGTATCTGCATTGACCAGTGAGGGGTCACGCCCCAGTTTTTCCTCGACACGGCGCGCGATGTCCAGTTCGACTTCGCGCACACTCATATCGGTTGCCAGATTAGCCACCGACACGGCGCGATAATAAGTCATGGTATAGGCCGCTACCGTCGAGAAGGTCGGGTTGTTAAAGATGCGGGCATTATGCGCCACCCACACCTGCATCCCGCCCAGGCTCACCAGCGCATACACCAGCAGCCCCGGCCATGCCCGGCGGTTGACCAGCAGCAGCCAGGGAACCAGCAGCAGCCACACCAGATAAATGGAGGGGCGGGCATACACCGAGATCAGCAGGCACGCCGCCGCCGCCAATCCCCACAGAATCCGCTGTGGAACAGTCGACACCTGAACCACACGCAGCAGACAGACCACCATCGCCAGCGCGCCGACAAATGCCAGCGGCTCTGGCCCCAGGAAGGCCGTGTATTTTACCGACAGCGGATCAAGCGCGACAATGATTCCCGCCAGCAGCGCGACAGGCTGCGCCAGCCTGATCTGCCGCGCCAACACGCAAGTCAGCGGAACCAGCAGCGCGCCCAATACACTGTTGAAAAGTAAAATGAGAGTGTTGTTCTGATTGAGCAGCGCGATCAGGATTGAAAAAGCCGGGGGGCGAACCAGAAAAAGGCTGTTGGAGAAATCACCTGCTGTGAGAAGGTGTTCAGCGCCGATGCGATAGAGGGCATAATCTCCCTCGTCCACAAATTCGATGCCAAGTGACAACTGGCTGAAGCCCCAGACCAACCGGATACCCAGCGCGATGATGGTGATGAGGCCAACCTGAAACCAGACCCTGCGCCACATACTGCCGCTCCCTTAGACACGGACATTCTAACGAGCCATATCCGGGCGGGCAAGCGCAGGTCTATGAGCGGGACGAGACGATCAGGGCTTGCCCATGCGGCTGACCGCATAACGCGCTTCATGCAGCAGTTCGACCAGTTCGGCGCGGTAGGGTTTCAGTTCGTCACGCAGGCGCGGGAGAATATCTTCACTGTCGTCCACCTCCAGCACCAGGGCGGGGTGTCCGGCTTCCAGCTCAGCGGCCAGTGTGCGCACCGGAAGATTCTTGTAGTCGAAGTCAATCCACGCGGCGGCGATGCGCCCTGTCAGGCTGCCGACCAGACCGCCGGCCACCAGCCCCGTGCCCAGCGCGATAATCGGGCCAATGCCGGGCAGCGTAAGCGCGCCCAACTGCACCAGGCCCAGCGCCGTCATGGCCGCGCCCAGGGTACCGCCGGTGATCGAGCCTTCATTTGGGCTGATGTCATCATCAAGGATGACGATCTCACCATCTTTGGCGCGCGCGATGATCGCGGCATGGCGAATGTGAAGGTATTCCAGTTCCATGATCCGGTCCAGCGCCTTGGTCAGAATCACACGTGACGGAAAAACCGCTACGATAGGATCACCATTCATGGGATTTTCTCCTGGGGATTTCCGAACGGGTTTCAATTAATTGGGTGGCGCACAACCGAGTATGTGCATAGACAGTTCTGCATATCGCTCAAATTGTACGGAACTGCGCGACTGAAGTCAAGTTCTCAAGCATTAAGAATTGGCAAGACGTTGACATACCATTAACTCACCGCCGACAGAAAACGAACTGAAAAGTGTAAATCTAAGAACACATGAGGACACTGAAGGTCACGAAACAGCCAGTTCAGCTTCGCAGCCGCGCGAATGACCGGCCTTCAACATACGCTCTGACAGGGGCTATCCCGCGAAAAGGCTTACAGCCTGCCTGGCTTACAGGTCTTTCAGATGCGCCACCGCCGCGATTTCCTGGGTGATCGTCTTGTGGATTGTGACCGGCTCAAACGCAGGGGGGTGATCGCTGTCCAGCGCCTGCGGATGGGAGCGTCGCAGAAGATCACGCAGGACAGCCAGTTTGAGCAGCGCGCGCGGCGAATCGACCAGCCCGCCGGCAGCCAGCAGACTGTGGAGCAGTTGGGATTCTGAATGCGCGCCCTTCAGAATATGCTCGCCATACCAGTGCATCAGTCGGGAGGAATACGCTCCGGCAGCGGGATGATCGCGCATCGTCCACAGTTTCCAGGGCAAGGCAAAGGCCCGCGCCTGACGGTGATGAAACCGCCGCGCCAGCCCCGTCAGATGCCCCTGCGGCTGGTGTTTGCGCTGGTCGTCGAGCGCCTCACGCAGAGCCAGGGCCGCCGCCGTCGCGCTGGTGACATCCAGCCCAAGCGCCGGGTGAAACGCCAGCGCCGCTGCCCCGGTCACGATCAGGCCCTCCGGCCAGTTTCTCGCCTGTTCAGTGTGCCAGCGCACCGCCTGACCAGCCGGCGCATGGAATACAGGCGTCAGCGGAAGCGCACGTTGCAGGGCTTCGTAAAGGACCGGCGTGGCGGCGCGGCGCGCAAGCTGCATAAAATCAGCCTCATTCGCCGGCACATCCGCGCAGTCTGTAACCAGCATCACCAGCCATTGACCGTTTTCCACCGGCATCAGCACCGCGCCCGGTTGATCCTGACGGGGGCAGACCAGCAGCGCCTGCCAGCCGGGTTGATAACCGGGCGGACGCCGGAACAGACGCACCGCCAGCCCCCTGCGCGCCGGTTCCAGTGTGCAGGCGACAGGCGACAGCCAGCCCAGCCATTCTGGCAGGCAGGCGCGCCGGCCAGTGGCATCCACCACCAGATCAGCCGTCAGGGTTTCTTCCTGACTGGCGTGCCGCAGGATGACTCCATGAATAATCGTATGCCCTTTTAAGCGCCGAATGCTGCGATTTTCAAGAAAGCTTACCCGCCCGCTGCCATAATCCAGAAGGCGCTGACGAATGACGTGCCGCAGCAGATTGAGCGTGACCGGGCGCGAGATGAGATCGGAATGAAAACGGGGCGACCATCCGCCGGGCAGCAGCGCCGGCGCGTCGGCGGTCCATTCGACTGTCGGCGCGCCGGCAGTCATCAACTCGGCGGTCAGACCGGGGAACAGACGCTCCAGATTGCGAGCGCCCTGCACCCCGAAAGCGTGCATAGGCAGCGCCTGCCAGACATCCTGTGGCAGCCCCGGTTCTGCCGGCAGCGTTTCTTCGGATACCACCGTTACGCGCTGGAAATATTCCGTGAGGACACGCGCCGCCAGCAGGCCATCCACACCCGCCCCCAGCACCACCGCGTGTTGATTGTCGGAAAAGAAATGATAACGAACCACTACCCCGCGCTCCCGGTTATTGCGCCATAATCAGTCTAGCATAAAGACGCGCCGGGAACTGTTAGGACATTTTACAGTTTGCCAATTGTTACGCCCGTTCCAGGTTGAGCGCCAGCAGCCGCCGCAGCATGTCCTCTTCATCCTCAAGGATGGTGTGCGGCCAGCCGTAAGCATCGCATACCGCCCGGTCCAGCGCGGTGTGGAGTTCGTGCAGCCGGGGCGCGAAGGTCTGCGCCGGGGTGAGCGTTTTGCCGTTGCGCGGGCCGCCCGCCCGATATTCCACCAGCGCGTTGTACAGATTCGTCAGCGTCAACTGGCGCAGCAGTTGTTCCTTGCCCGGCCCCTCCAGCAGGTCGGAGGTCGGGTTCAGCCATGCCTCGCGTTCCTCATCAAGCTGCTTCGCCGCCGCCGCGATGGCCGCGTAGGCCGGGTGCGCCGTGTCCTCCTGTCCCGGCGGCCAGGGGAAGGGGAAAGTTTCAAAAGTCGTGGTCGGGGTGTAGCGCGGATCATTCCCTTTACCAAGAAATGAACCGAGCCGAATCGACCAGCGCTCATGCAGTCTGGAGTGCAGCACGCCGAAAAAGTAATCATCGTCGCGGGCCACCACGTTAATCAGATTGGCCGGGACCACTTCCTTACTCAGCCACACAAACAGCCGGTGCTTGGAAACCATCGGCGTGGCGATGTAGCGTGTCAGCGGCGCGATGGCAGCAAGTAGTTCAGGCCGGGTGCGGGTGTATATCCACCATTGAGCTTTTTCACGTTCCGGTTGCTTACTTTCAAGACGCGCTGGACGCACATGATCGCGGACATAAGCAAAAGGCAGTTCATACTGCGCGGCCTCGGCTTCGCTCAAACCCGTAAAATTGATTGTCCAGGCGCTGCGGGAATGCTGCGCCAGGTCTTTGGCATTAAAATAGGGCTGAACGACATCCGCGTTGGAGCGCCCATTCGGATTCAACGGTGCGTTCAACATGCGGCGGGCATCCTCATCCGAAATATCAAATGGGCCGCCCGGTGTTACCCCCATATAAGTGATATTCAGGTTTTCATCCAGCCGGCGGGCCTGGGTCGCGTCAATCGTATTCTGCAAATCTGCATTGATATGGTTTACAGGCGCGCCATCCAGCCGGTAATTTTTCTGCGATCCATCATCAAACGCCACCACTGAAATGCGCACCGCCGCGCCTTCCAGCACCCAGGGGCGGTCTGACCATGCCATAAAAATATCGCCGGTCTGTTTGATACGATCCAGCACCGCGCGGTTGGCCCCGCCGCGAATGGAGTTGGTCGCCAGCAGGCCAGCGCGTTTAGCCCTGCCCTGTTCGATATGCGCCCGCGCCTTTTCGTACCAGTAACACACCAGATCAGCCTCAGCAGGAACCCGGCCCTCGTACAGCGCAAACAGCGCATCGACGTAGGAGTCCTCCATCTCGCTGCGCATCCGCTTGCCACCCAGAAACGGCGGGTTGCCGATGATGACATCCACCTCCGGCCAGTCGGGTTCGTAGGCAACTACTCCAGTTTCTGCTGTGCTTTCTCCCCCTCCTTGCGCAGCGGGGAGGGGGGTGGGGGGCGGGGATTGTACTGCTTCCTCAATCTGCGCCAACACACCCTGCATATCCTGCAAAACCAGATCGTTGGTAAACCGCAGCACATGGATGCCCAGGCTCTCAATAAATGCCTGTCGCAGCGCATCATACTCTGCCTGCTGCTCATGGATTGGTCCATCCACCTCGACCACCAGCCGTATTTCCGGGCAGAAAAAATCGACAATAAAACGATCTATCGGATGCTGTCGACGGAAACGATAACCGCGCACCTGTTTGCCGCGCAATGCCTGCCACAACATATCTTCGGCGGGTGTTGGGTCTTTGCGCATCTCACGCGCCAATGGTTTGATCTGTGACCAGAGGTGAGCGCTGGTGCGCGTATGCGCTAATTTGCTCCCCACCCCTGTCCCCTCCCCGCTGCGCAAGGAGGGGGAGACGGGAGCAGAGTCTGTGATAAAGCGCAGGATCGAATCGGCATTGATGATTCGGTCCGGTTCGTCCGGGTGATTCTTGTCCTGAATGATGGGATTTGGCAGCGCGCGCGGGTGCGGGATTTTAAGCGGGTGTATGGGGTGCAGCACGCCTTCGTCCTCATAACGCCACTGCAAATAGCCGATCCACGCCACCACATGGGCCAGCTTCGCGGCGAAGGTGTCCTTTTCGATACCGTATAGCTGGCGCGGCGTGACCACATCGCGGAACGGCAGGCCCAGCGGCTCGAAGAATTTGCGCACTCTGGCCTCCAGGTCCTT
>CAZKIB010000019.1:43825-45207 GCA_964552425.1 uncultured Anaerolineaceae bacterium
GGCCCGCAGGCTGACGTACAAAAAGTTGCCGCTGCCACAGGCCGGGTCCAGCACGCGGGTGTGTTCCAGCCGGTTCATCATGGCGTCGTGCAGCGCGATCAACTGTTCCCGCGCCGTCTGCTGGCTGCGTGGGGTTTCGGCCTTGAGAAAGGTCTGCATCAGCGGTTCGGCCTCGGCGCGGGTTTCATCCCAGGCGCGGTTGAGCGGGTCCATCAGCACCGGCTCGACAATCAGGCGAATGTCCTCCTCGCTGGTGAAATGCGCCCCCAACTGCGCCCGCTTGCTTTTGTCCAGCGCACCCTCGAACAGCGTGCCAAAAATGGTCGGGTCGACTTTGCGCCAGTCGGCATCGCTCGCTTCCAGCAGCAGATCAATCGCGCCCGGCACGCGCGACAGGTCCAATGCCTCCGTGCCATCGCCCGCGCCGGGGCTGGAATCGGCAAACAGGCCGCCGTTGAAGTACGGGATAGACCGCCCAAAAAAACTGCGGCGCTGACCATCCATCGCTTCAAAAATCTCAGTCAACATGCGGGGAAATTCTTCGGGATATTCTGCCCCATCCAGCATGAACCGATAAACACTCTGGCCTTCAAAGTGCGGCAGGAGGTCTACATCGTCGGCAAACAGGGAGAACACCACTTTGGTCAGGTAGCGGGCAATGCGCATGGAATCCCACAGCGGCTGGCCGTTGTCGTCGCGCACTTCCCGCATCAGATCGGCCAGATGGGCGAACTTGTCCGCCAACTGCTGCGTGAGCCGTTCACGGGCGCGCAGGTCGGCCTGGCGCAGTTCCATGAAGCGTTCCGGGCCTTCCAGCAGCCAGCGGATGTAATTCTGCGCGTCCCGGTTGAGCAGGTCTTCGTTGCGGAAGACAAACGGCTGGCCGCTCATGTTGGGCCACTGCGGGTAAATGCGATATTCCAGAAAATCGCACACCACCAGCAGCGGCGGGTTGCCCAGCGCGCCCCGGTAGGCCAGCAGTTGGGCATAGGCCGCGTCCAGGTCCTTGTGCTTGCCCTTATATTCCCAGGCGAAATGGCCGTTGTACCACACGTCGGCGCGCCCTTTGCCGCCGGTGGCCTTTTCGACCTGTTCCTCAAACGTGAAGAAGGTCCCGGCGGGGTCTGCCTGCGCCGGGGTCTTGTGGCCGACCAGTTCGCACAATTCGTTAAAGTGGCTCTGCGCGCCCTGCTGTTCCCGCAGGCTGCTCTGCGCCCAGCGTTCGACAAATTCCTTCGGGGTAATCACAATCGCCGCCCTGCTCCGCTCCGCAAATTTGTTCTAATTATACACGCTACAGCCGTCTGAGCAATTGGTCATAGTCTGCATGGGAGCCAATCCAGAACCAGACCATGGCGTCCTCTCTCCGCACGCCCACCGCG
>CAZKIB010000019.1:45217-48129 GCA_964552425.1 uncultured Anaerolineaceae bacterium
ATCCAGAACCAGATTATTTCATCTATTCATCCAGATCAAGTTCTTCTGTTTTCCCGGCTCGATGCTCCGCCAGGGCTTCATCGGCAAGCTATTCCAGCATGTCCTGAGAATCCCCAAAGCGTTTTTGCCAGCGGCGCTCCGAGTCCAGTTCCTCAAGAAGCCAGTTTGCAAGCGCATCCAGTTCATCGGGCGAGAGTTTGGCCGCTTCCGCAAACGCTTTTTCGAGCAGTTGAGTCATGATTCTAGCCTCCTCACATCATTTACCGCTTCCCCATTTTATCCACTGTAAAATCGAGCGCGACGAAGTAGGAATCGCCCACACCGAGCAGCTTCCACAGAGTCGAGCGACCATGTTCATCCGCAGCAGCACGCTCAGTTTCACCCGCCAGCCAACCTTTCAGGTGATGATGCTCCAGCACGCGCACCATGCGTTCGGCAACGGTTTTCGGCATCGTCCCTAGCTGCCCGCCCCCGCTTTGCAGCAGAGTCACCAGCGGTTGTTCGCGGTTGATGTCAGCGGCCAGTTCGCGCCAGGGGCCAAAGGTGCTGGCGTGCGCCTGATGAATGTCCAGCACCAGTTCGTTCACATCGGCGGGCTGACCCTCAAAATGCACTTCCGGCTTGGGTTCGTTGTGATGCAGCAGAATGGGGTGCTGCTCGGCGATGAACAGGCTGCCGAACAGACCCAGGCTGAGGCGATGCTCACGCACACTCAACACGCGGATGAGATAGTTATTGCGTTCGCGCAGGCCCTGGGCTTTGTCGTCATATTCGGCGGTCTGGATAAACAATTGCAGTTCGTTGGGCACACCGCCCAACTGCGCCAGCAGCAGCACCCCGACCTGATTTTCGCCCTTCAGTTCATCAAGGAGTCGTTCGCGTTCGGGCATGGGTCAGGCTTTCAGACGCCCCACATTAATCATCAGATCGGGATAGGGATGCTGCACCGTCTCAAAATCCTTCAGCACCGCTGGCACGTTATAGGGCACTGGCCGCAAATCGACATGCGCTTCGCCATTTTCGAAGGTGAACAGACCCCATTCCGCTATGCCCGGCGCGCCAAAGGACCAGCCCACACTGCCCACGTTGATCGCCCGCCAGCGGCCCAGTGGACGATCCATTTTGAGATGGGTATGACCGCCAATGCCCATGCACCCTTCCCGATCCAGCAGGGCATCGCGCGCTTCTTCGTCGGGTGTATCCGGCTTCAGCGCGTTGGATTCATCATCGCCGGGGATGCCGTGATAGCCAATCACCGGACCATAACCTTCGGCTTTCAGGTGCAGTTCGCCATCGCGGATTTTTTTGAGGAATTCGTAATCTTCATAACTGAGCTGGTCGAGCGACCAGTTGAGCGCGGTGTCGCGCCCCTGCCACATGGCCGAGAGCTTCCTGAAGCCCTCCTCATCTTTGGCGGAGGGTGTTCGGGGCCGCGTGCCGTTCACCAGATAACGATCCGTATTGCCACCGATGACCCTGAACTTTTCCTTGCCGATCTGTTCCCGAAGGTCGCGCACCCGCCGCACACATTCCGCCGGGCGCGGGCCAAAGGCCGCCAGATCGCCCAGAATCCAGATCTGATCAAACTCGCCCTGCGCCTGCACATCGGCCCAGGCCGTTTCAAAAGCGGTCAGGTTGCCGTGAATATCCGAAAGCACTGCCAGTCGCATCGCTGCCCTCTCGTTCTGTTTGCTGCGTAAGCCACAATACTAACGCAGGTCAGCCAGAGCGGACAGCGGCAACCTTATAGGGTGATCTCGCCCTGCGCCACCAGCCAGTCCAGCGCCTCAAAAACCGCCTGAAGCGAGGTGTAGCGCGGGTGATAATCAATCAGGCGGCGCGCCTTGTCGATGCTGGCATTGGGGCTGTGGGCGATGTGGTCATAGGTCGCCTGCGCATCGTTTTCCCCAACCGCCCCTTTGAACTCCTCCCACGACACAAAACGCAGGCTGGCCTTCTGCCCGAAATAGGCCGCTGCCGCTTCCGCATAGCCGCGCAGGGTCAATGCTGCCGGGGAAACCACATGGAAACTCTCGCCTACCGAGGTACTCCAGTGCTGCATGGCCCGCACAAACGACTGCGCCACATCTGCCGCGTGGACATGATGCAGGGTTTCCATGCCAAAATGTGGCAGCAGCACTTCCTCACCACGCGCCAGCTTCTGGAACACACCCAAATCGAGATTACCCTGCGGGTTGATCGGTTTCCAGCCAGGGCCGACGATGTGGCCGGGGTGCAGGCAGGTGGCCGGGAAACCCGTCTGCCGGGCCTCATGCAGCAGATAACGTTCGATGGCCGCTTTCTGGATGCCGTAATCGCCAAACGGCTGGCGCGGCTGGTCTTCGCTGGCAGGGACACTGGCGCTGGGGCCGTAAATCCAGATCGTGCCGCAGTGCAGAAAATGCTGGACATGCCCGCGCAGCGCCTCCACCAGATGCCGGGCCTGATGTTCGCTGAAGCAGATCATGTCCATGACCACATCCGCGTTCAATGCGCGAATTTTGGGACCAAACTCTGCGCGTTGTTCATCAGCCTGCCGGTCCATCGTCACCATCCGCACCTGATTCCAGGCCGGGTGAGTCTGGTAGGGGCTGCGCTGGGAACGGCTGACCACCGTGACCTCATGGCCGAGCATGACCAGTTCCGGTACAAGATAGGTCCCGATATGTCCCGTCCCACCAATGACGACGATGTGCATGGCGCTGTCCTTTCTTGTTCTGTACGGAGAATGTAGAGACACGGCGGGCCGTGCCTCTACGCGGATGCTTACGAATGCCCGTTATCGTCGAACGGAATGGGCGGGAAGCCACCCGCGAACGGCGTGTCGGGCCGTTCATAATCGCCCATCAGCGCGCGGCGCAGCGGCGTGGTGCGTTCCAGAAAAGCCGGGTCAGTCTCGAAACGGTCTGATC
>CAZKIB010000019.1:48154-49619 GCA_964552425.1 uncultured Anaerolineaceae bacterium
GGCTGTAGATAAAGTGCATGTTGTAGCGGTGAAAGTCGCGGTTGTTGGGCATGGGCGAATGCCATACCCCATTGTGGAACAGCAGCACCGTCCCCGGTTTGCAGCAGATGGTATGCTGAATCGGGCTGACATTGATCTCCTTGCGCAGTTCAGCCGGCAGGCCTACCGGGCTGCGATGGCTGCCAGGGATCATCATCATATTGCCCATGAACAGTTCGGACTGGTCGGTCAGGTTGTAGCTGGCGCGCAGTTGCAGCAGCGGAACCGGGTAGCCCAACTGCTTAAAGTCGTAGGCGCTGGAACCGTCCTGATGCCAGCCGACGCTCTGGCTGCCCGCCGGCTGCACGGTACACCAGGCCGCTTGCAGTACAAAACGGTCTCCATACAGCGCGCGCACTTTGGGCAGCACCGCCGGGTGGTCGATCAGGCGTTCAATGGCCGGTTCGGTTTCAAAGCCTTTGCCAAGCTGCAAGAGCCGTTCTTTGGGGTGGCCCTCGTGAAGGCGAATGGCCGCTTCGAGCGTTTCCTGCACCTCGTCAGGGCTGAGTACATCCTCGATAATCAGGTAGCCGAAGCACTCGAACATGAAGCGCTCCGCCTCGGTCATCGGGCCGGGAGGAGCTATAGGGATCATTTCCGCAGCAGGTGTCATTTGCATAAAAAGACGCTTTCTCAAATAAAAAGGGTTGTCACTTGGATGCGATAAGCCTGATTCTATCCACTATCTTTCAGACCTTCAATTCACCCGCGCCAGTTTGGTCACGCGCCCGTCGGAAATCCATTCGGCCATATACACATTGCCCTGTTTGTCGACATGCAAACCATGCGGCGACGTGAAATTACCGGCCTGCCGCAGGCTGTGATCGATGTTCGGCCAGCCGGGAAGCTGCCAGCCATTTTCGCGTTCGCCCACATGCGCGACCAACTGGTCGTTTTTATCGAGAATGGTCATGCGCGAATGCAGGTCAGGGATGTAAATTTCATCCCGATACTGCACCGTCGTACAGGGCAGATCGAGCATCCCCTCTGTGATTCTGACAAACTTGCCTTCCAGCGTGAAGTATTGCAGGCGCTGGTTGCCCCGGTCAGACACAAGAATCAGGGGTTCGCTGCCGCGTGTATCCAGCATGATGCCGTGCGGGTTGTTCAACTGGCCCGCTTCACTGCCCGGCCCGCCAAACGAAAATTTGTAGTCTGCCTTCGGGCTGTAAACATGCACCCAGGGCTGGCCGTAACCATCGGCGATATACACATCGCCATTGGGCGCGACGGTGGTTTCCGTTGGCGAGAACTTGCGCCCTTCGCCATAAATGTCTGGCATGTCCGGCACGCCGATCCGCCAGATTTCATGACCGTTCAGGTCAGTCTTGACAACCATTGCCTGATTGGTCAGCGACAGATAGATCCGGCAGGCTTCCAGGGCATCCTCCGCTTCACCCACGCGGACGGGACCCCGTTCATGGAC
>CAZKIB010000020.1:0-8509 GCA_964552425.1 uncultured Anaerolineaceae bacterium
AATCAGACTGGCGAGATCGCGGGTGCGGGTAGTGATCGAAGGCGAGACATACAGGTACATATCCTGCACCCACTGCGGATAGGTCGCCGGCGCGGCGCGCAGCTGGCCGGCTGTCGCAGCGCTCATCAGGCTGGTGGCGCGGTAACTTTCACCGCTGTTCAGCACCTTCGCCGGGCGAATCACCGAGATGTTCATGGCCTTCACGTCGTCGGTACGATTTTCGGGATTCACGAAGCGGTCATCACTGCCAATATAACGCAGGTCTGTTCGCGTCGGTAAATCAACATAGGAAGCCTGTGGCGCAGTGTAGATGAGGCGCGAAGCCCGCAGCCCGATGGTCACGGTATGATCTACGGTCACACGCGATCCGTCCGTATAGGGTTCATGCAGCACATTCAGCGGGGCCTGGGGATCAGTCAGCCGGGTATCGGCAGCCGGCAGCCAGCGCCCGGCTTCATAAGTATCAAACACCCGTGAACGCCAGTAATAACGTCTGCCCGGTGGGGCCGAGACCAGCATCACGGTTTGTTCACCCAGTTGGATCGCGCCGCCCAGTTGCAGCGAATCGCCGCCGTAATAATCCGCAGTGGTCGGCCCCTGAATATCCCCCGCCGCAAACAGCCGATTCCAGAATTCGCTGAACTGGGTCAGGGGTTCTTCCGCCAGAAATTCCTGAAACTGATTCAGCCGTTCCTGCAAGTCCGACGATGGGATAATCCATGCAAACAGCAGTGCCAGCCCCGCGAACAATGCGCCCAGCCGGTAAAACTGCTGGCGCAGACGGCGCGGGACTCTGACACCATTCACATACCAGTCCCATTCGCGCGCATCCAGGTTAGAGCGCACCACCAGCAGAAGCGCCATAAACATGAACACGATAATATAACCATCCAGGCTGCGCTCGCCGGTATAGTAGATACTGTTGGTGATCAGAATCAGACCGGGGGGCAGCACAGCCCGCCAGATACGGTCAATCCGAAAAACATGCCAGGCCGCGCTGTAGCCCAGGAACCACAGCAAAGTCGCCACCAGCATGGTAAAAACCAGTTCATCCTGGTTGATTCCGCCAGACAGCGCATCTACAAGCCAGCGAAAGCTGCGCTCGAACACGCTGTTGATGCCCTGAAGCAAACCGCCGGGTTCATTCAGCGAGGCGAAAAACAGCACAAACGCGCCGCCGTAGATGCCGCTCATGATGAGGGCAAACAACTCGTTGTAGTGGCTGCGCGCCAGAAGCAAACCAAATAATACACTCAAAAACAGGACGGGCAGCACCGTCCCTGTCGCCAGCGGCCAGCCAGATGCCTCCAGCGCCAGCACTGGCATGAGCAGCAGCGCGATGACAATCAGCGCGGCGGTGAGATCACCAGAGGAAAACAGCGTGCGCAGTGACAGACGCATTCGCCTGACCTGCCGTTCCAGAAAGTCTGTGCCCCGACGATTGACCCGTGCTGCCATTGACAATAATCCGTCAACCATGCCATCAAAGCGCGCGGGATAAAAGTCCTCCCCACAGCGCAGGGTTCATTGTAATGGCTCCCTGAAGCGTTCACAACTTACGGTTTCTCTACGCTGCATATTCTCATCTGGCGCACAGCAAGTTTTAAGATCACACCAACTTGATTACAATTGAGTGGAGTAGGAAGATAAGTTTTATCTCAACAAAGGAGTTTCCCTTGTCTGCTCGATTTTTGATCGTACTCGCCATCCTGGCGATAAACAGTCTGTCTGTGCTGGCTCAAACCGAACTGCCACCTGCCGAAGTCGTAAATGACGAAGGCGGCGCACAGGTTATTACGGGTTCGGTCAGTTACACCAATGCCTTCTTTACCGCCGGCGCTGCCGAACCTCTCATCATTCTGGAGGATCAGGCCGGCTTTGTCGAGCGCAATCGCGGTTTTGTGCTGCCGCCAGAATCGCAGGTGCTGGGCCAGATTACGTCTGATTTTTATACATCACCCTTCACCTACACGCTGCAACTGCCCTTCGAGCCACAGGGCACTCTGCGCGATGTGGATAACGATGGAGAAGAGGACAGCGGCGTGCAAATCTTTGGCGTTGCCTACTGGACAAACGTCTGGGGACCGCCCTTTCTGGAAGAGCGCGACCTCGGCGGGGGCGGCTGGTCCACCGCCTATGCGTCCATGAGTGTCAGCAACCGTTCCGAAACCCTGTATGAAGTGAACGGCGGCACATATCTGATCTTCGCGCCGGATGACGAACAGGGCTTTCCATCCGGCTTTGGCGAGGACGGCCTGCTGTTCACAGAAGATGATCCGACAGTAGCCGTGCCGCAAGGTTATACCGTCGTCAATATGGATACGGACCCGTTTACCTTTGATCGCTCGCAGGAAGTGGTCATTGACCTGATCGAAGGCACTGGCGCGGAAGCGGATGACTTTTCCGGCATGAGCTATACCGAAGCATTCGACGCGATGATTGACAAATTCCGCCGTGAATATGCCTTCACCGAATACAAAAATATCGACTGGGACGCCAAAGTCGAGGAGTTCCGCCCGCGCTTTGAAGAAGCGGAAGCCAATAACGACTCAGTCGCTTACGAATTCGCCTTGCAGGATTTTGTATGGTCCATCCCCGATGGGCATGTCCAGATGACCAGCACATTTGCATTGAGCAGTCGATTTCAGGAAGAGACCGCCGGGGGCATTGGCATCGCTATCCGTGAGGTGGATGATGGCCGCGTGATTGTCCATTACCTGACGGATGGCGGCCCGGCTGCCGAAGCGGGAATCGAACTGCGGGCTGAAATACTGGAACTGAATGGTCGCCCGATTGGTGAAGTGATCGATGAGGTTGTGCCCTGGTCATCACCGTTCAGCGCGCCGGATCGCAAACGCTTGCAGCAACTGCGCTACGCCACGCGCTTTATGATCGATACCGAGGTCGAAATCACTTACCAGAATCCTGGCGATTCCGAACCGACCACCGTCACCCTGACAGCGGTGGATGAGCCGGAAAGTTTTTCGTTTTCCTCGTTTAATCGCGGGCTGACAGGTTATGAACTGCCCGTCGAATACGAACCCGTTGAGGACACTGATTACACCCTGATTCGCATCACCGACTTTCTGGACAACGAGCGGCTGACCATTATCCTATGGGAACGCCTGATCGAAACGCTTATCCAGAACGGTGTACCGGGAATCATCATCGACATGCGCAACAACGGTGGGGGCAACCCCTGGCTGGCCGCACAGATGGCCGCCTATTTCTTTGATGAGCCGCTGGAACTGGGCAATCGCAGCGAGTATGACGAAGACACGGGCGGTTTTTACTTCGACCCGAATCAGGAGTTTAACTTTATCCTGCCGCCGGACAACCTGCGCTATCGCGGGCAGGTTGCGCTGCTGGTCGGCCCCAATTGCAGCAGCGCCTGCGAATCCTTCAGCTACTACATGACCCTGCAAGAGCGCAGCGCGGTAGTCGGACAGTACACCACCTCTGGCCTGGGCGGGGGTATCGAACAGTTCTTTATGCCGGACGGCATTAACGTCGCTATGACAGTGGTGCGCAGCGTGGACGCAGAAGGCAACATCCATATCGAGGATAAAGGCGTTGCGCCCACTGTACGTGTCCCGGTCAATGAAGAGACACTGTTCAGCGAAGGCGACCCGGTACTCGAAACAGCGATTGCCTATCTGGACGAGGTGCTGGCTGTAGAAGTGGTGGACGCGGGTTCCCTTGCCGTCGGGGATGAAATTACGGTGGATATCCAGCCCGGCCAACGTATTCGCTACAGTCTGACTCTGCCGGGCGGTGCGCTCACCAGTATCTTTGTGGAGGCTGGCGCGCCTGAGCTTGACCCGGTGGTGAGTCTTTATGCCGAAGACGGAGAAACGCTGCTGGCAAACAACGACGATACCGATGACACCACTCTGAACGCATCGTTGGAAGAACTTGAAGTCGGTGATGACGATTTTCCGGTGATTGTCGAAATCGGCACAGTGTTCGATGCGGGCGAAGGTACGCTCACCGTGCGTGTGGTCGATGTCACCGCTGAGGCCGAAGAGGAAGCGGCTTAGTGCCTAATGCAGTTGCCAGTCATCAGTCGCCAGTTCGGGCCGCGACCCTCAACGACCCTGGATATTTGCGATGATCGCTTCCGGGCTTTTCGCTGTCGGGCGACATGCAATACTTACAGGCTGAGACTGCACTAATAACTGCGCACCTGAATACGCAGTAAGGGAAGGTGTCCGCGTTCATCAACCCCCGGCGCGGACACCGGAACCCCATCCTCCCAGAAATACACCACCAGCTTCAGATCGTAGAATCCACCGGCAGGATAAGGCAGGGTTAGCTGGCGTTCTTCGACATAATAGGTTCCAGGCTGCCAGCGGCTGGTTTCGGGCGGGGCATCCGGCGGATAGAACGCTTCCGGCGGCCCATCGATCTGATCGTAAATCGTATCATTCCGTGCCAGATAGGTGCTGATACTGTAGTCGAGTTCAGGGGCGCGATCCGCCGACCACCACAGGCGCAGCCGCACCGTTTCGCCTTCATGCCGCACCAGCGGGCCGCTGACCGGATTATCACCATCCAGCACGTCGGCGCCATGAAAGCGCAGTCCATTCTCAAAGGCGATTCCCTGCACATCCGGCGGGGCTTCATACAGCCGGAACAGACAGCCCGGCGGCCCCACAAAACGCCCATGCAGATACTGCTGACGGAGATTGTTTTCCATTTCATCCGGCAGATCATCGGGGTTCAGCACCCACAGGCGGCGATAGGTCTGCGGGCTGTCGACAAACCGCAGGCTGTTGGGGAAATAGGTGCGCAGGTAATAATCCCATTCCTCCGGCGCGCCACAGTCATGATCCGTGTGATTGAGAACCACATCACCCCACTGCATATTCTCACGCAGCCAGGCAAAATTCTCATTCAGTGGGGACAGCACATCCCATATCTGGTAGGGGCTGCCAGAAGGCAGCGGAAAAAACAGTGCGGCACTCATCGCCAGGGCACTCACGACCTGCCCGATACGTGGCAAATAACTCAATCCCCATCCCATCAGAAGCGCAATGCCCGGCAGCACCCACCAGGCGTAGCGCGCGGAGAAAAAACCCGTCAGTGGATTCAGCGTATACAGCAGAACGGGAACCGCAACGGCCCAGACGAGCAGCGCGACTGCGTATGCCCGCTGGCGTGTTGGCCGGCGAATGATCTGCCAGATGACGATCAAAAGGAAAAACGCCCACAGGGGCCAGGTCAGCCCGGTGTAATCCTGAAACAGGCGCAGCAGCGCTTCCGGCAGGGACGGCAGCGTCAAAGTCTGGGTTGCTGCTACCCGCGCACCGGCAATCTGCGCTTTCGCCACAATTTCGGGCGCAGCCAATAGAGATGCCAATACGCCCGGCAGCCACCAGCGCCACACAGCCATCCGGTAGACGATCAGGGTAAAAATCCCCAAGATCAGGAATGCGCCAAAACTGGTCAGTGAGGTGTAAAACATGGCCGCCAGCACCAGCGCCAGGGGGAGTGCGCGCCGCCAGGCCGGGCAATCAAAGTAACGCACCGTCAGCCAGAGCGCCAGCGGCAGAAGCGCCAGCAGCAGAGCATAACCGCGTACTTCCAGGCTGAGCAAAATGCTGAAACCGAGCGCGCCATACGCCAGACTTGCCAGCAAACCCGCCTCAATACCTCGCCAGCGCCGCATCACCCGGAACACACAGGCCGCGCCGATTGGAAACAGCAGGGTTGAGAATGCGCGCAGAATGACGGGATACATCCCCACCGCGCCGCGCCACGCCCCCAGTGTGAGGTAATACAACGGAGTCCAGTCGTAAGGTGTCCACTGGATAATCTGCTGTGGTGTGCCCAGCGTCTGCCAGACCGACCAGATTTCATCCCGGTTCAGGATCATGTCATCCAGGCGCATCAGCCGGCTGATGATGATGCCCAGAAATATGAGTGTGAAAAGCAGCCAGTCTCGTGGACGCATCGGGCCTCGGCAGGTAGGTGGCGCACAGGCCCGCATTATACCACCCCGCCCTACCAGCAGGCGGTAGAACAATTGTATAATGGAGGTATCCAGGTTGACCGGGTGATCGCTCTCCTGCGCGTCAGGGGAGAGGAAAGTCCGCACTCCACAGGGCACGGTGCTGGCTAACCGCCAGGCGGGGCAACCCGACGGCAAGTGCAACAGAGAACAAATTGCCTCCTGTGTGCTGCACAGGGGTGAGGGTGAAAAGGTGGTGTAAGAGACCACCGGCGCTGGCAGTGATGTCGGCGGCCAGGCAAACCCCACCGGGAGCAAGGCCAAGCAGGCGCACTGGGGCGGCCCGTCCCGCAAAAAGCGCCGGGTGTGCTGCACGATGCGTCAGGTAACTGGCGTACCAGATAGATGATCGCCGCTCCTTCGGGAGTACAGAATGCGGCTTACAGGTTGGCCTGGACCCTTTGCATTCTTTTGACAATCCCAAAATATAATTTATAATTTAGAATAGCAATCCCAGTGGCTGTTTTTCTTGAAATATTATTGGAAACGAGCTTCTTTTTATGGGTATTCATGAACCAACCATTGAACATCCCATTTCCCAGCGCAGGCTGACGCTGAACCCGATCACTTTGCTGGGCAGCATTTCGGAAGGCCGCCTGTGGGCCTACTACCTCATTATCCCCAGCCTGATTCTGGTTACAGTGGTAATCCTCTACCCGGTGCTTTACGGCATCGGCCTCAGCTTTCAGGAAATGCGCCTCACCCGGCCAGACCGCAACGGCTTTATCGGGCTGGAACATTACCAGGACCTGCTGACCGACGAGGTGTTTCACACGGCTGTGCGCAACACGCTGATCTGGGTAGTGGTGGGCGTTATCAGCGAGTTCACGCTGGGACTGATTACCGCGCTGGCGCTCAACAAAGGCGGCATTTTTATGAAGGCTGCCGGGGTAGTCGTCCTGCTGCCCTGGATTTTACCGTCGGTTGTAGCCGGGAATATCTGGGCACTGATGCTCGATTCTCGTCTGGGCGTTCTCAATGACATGCTGGTCAAATTAGGGCTGCTGGAGCAGTACAAGGCCTGGTTTGCCGACCCGAACACGGCCCTGCCCGCGACCCTGGTGATTGCCCTGTGGCGCGGGTTTCCATTTTTTACCCTCCTGCTGCTGGCCGGTTTGCAGGCCATCGACGAAGACCTGTACGAAGCCGCTTCCGTTGATGGGGCTAATCGCTGGAGCCAGTTCTGGGCCATCACCCTGCCCCTGCTGCGCCCGGTCATCGTGGCAACGGTGGTGCTGCGCGTGATCGGGCTGGTGAACTCGCCGGATTTGCTGCTGCTGCTCACCAACGGCGGGCCAGGCCATGCCACCCAGGTGCTGTCGCTCTATGCGGTACAGACCGCCTTTACCGACTTCGACTTTGGTTACTCCGGCGCGATCTCGGTGGTGATGTTCGCTATTCTCATGGTATTTACCGTCATTTACGTGCGTGTCACCCGCGCCGCACAGGACTAGACCCATATGTCTCACCGCGCATCCAATCGACTCTGGTCTGCTCTGGCTTATACGATTATCGTGATCGTGATTATGTTTTCACTTGGTCCCATCCTCTGGACAGTCATTACCTCGCTCAAGCCCGAACAGGATATTGTCACCAGCGAGCTGCAATATCTCCCACAAAACATCACCTTCGACAATTATGTGGCGATCTGGAACCGCTCCGGCTACCCGCGTTTGATCGGCAACAGCACCGTCGTCACCATCATTACGCTGGTCATCTGCATGTTGATCGGCACACTGGCCGCCTATGGATTCTCACGGTATCAGTTTCGTGGACGCACAACCATTCTGCTGCTCTATCTGATTATTCGCATGTTCCCGGTCGTGTTGATGATCGTGCCGCTGTGGATCATAATGCGCAGTTTCGGCCTGCTCAATACCCACTTTGGGTTGGGGCTGGCCTATACCACCTTTCTGCTGCCCATCTGTATCTGGATGATGAAGGGCTTCTTCGACGCAATTCCGCCCGAACTTGAAGACGCGGCGCGCATTGATGGCTGCACCCGTCTGAGCGCCTTGTTCCGGGTGGTGCTGCCGCTGGCACGCGGCGGTCTGGTCGCCACATCGGTTTTTATCGGTATCGCAGCATGGAACGAGTACCTGTTCGCGCTCATGTTTACCAACAGCCAGAATTCACAAACGTGGCCGGTAGGGCTGGCGCTGATGGTCGGCGAGTTTCAACTGCCCTGGGGGGCATTGAGCGCCGGCGGTGTCATCAGCATTATCCCGGTCATTATCCTGTTTGGCATCGTCCAGCAGTCGCTGGTGCGTGGTCTGACCGCCGGCGCAGTTAAAGGCTAAGGAATTCCTGCTGCATCGTTTCAGCAGCTATTCGCAAATAAACCATTGAATGGAGTTAATGAGGAGAATGATTATGTCACTGAATCAAGGCATCAGCCGCCGCCAATTCCTGCGCACTGCCGGGTTAGGCGCTGCCGGTCTGTCGTTGGCAAGGTATCTGCCAGCGCTGGCGCAGAGTGATTTGCAGGCGTCAATC
>CAZKIB010000020.1:8531-10518 GCA_964552425.1 uncultured Anaerolineaceae bacterium
ATCACTTCACCAGCGAAACCGAATTTGTCGGTATGGAACGGGTGATGGCGCTGTTCGCCGAGAAGTACCCCGGCGTCACCGTCACGCAGGAAAACATCCCCAATGCGGACTTCATGGCAAAGTTCACAGCCGGTGTGCTGGCCGGTGAACGGGCCGATACCACCATGATTTCCGTCGCCCGCCTGCCAGATATGGTGGCGATGGATGGTCTCGTCCCGATCACGGAGCGGGTGAACAACTGGGAACTCAAGGAATTCTTCCCGGATAACCGCTGGCAAGGGATCACCGTGAATGGCGAAATCTACGGCGTCCCGGCGTTTACCTTTGTGGACTGGGCCTACTATCGCGCAGACTGGTTTGAAGAAGCCGGGCTGTCCGCGCCCACCAATTTCGACGAGTTTCTGGCAGCGGCCATCGCCCTCACCGACCCTGAACAAGGGCGTTACGGCTTCGGGATGCGCGCGGGTGATGGTGGTCAGGGCTTTATCATCGCCATTCTGGAAGCCTTCGGCTCACCGATCATCAATGAAAACGGCGAACCGGCCATTGACCGGGACATCGCCATCGAAGCCATCAAGTGGTATTCTGAACTGTTCACCGTTCACAAGGTCGTGCCGGAAAGCGCACCGAGCGACAGCTACCGGCAGATTACGGAAGGCTTCAAGACCGGCCAGACCGCGATGGTATGGCATCATACCGGCTCTCTGACCGAAATTGCCGCCGCGCTGGAACCCCAGACGCAGTTCATGACCGCCGTCCGTCCGGCAGGACCCGCCAAGGACAGTGCCCGTTTGAGCTATCTGTATAACGGCCTGATGAAAGAGGACAATGCGGACGCGGCCTGGGCATGGGTCAGCTTCTGGGGTGAACTCGACCCGACCATTGCATTCCTCGAAGAAACCGGCTACTTCCCCGCCTCGGCGCAGGTGGCCGAAGACCCGCGCATCACGGACAACGAACTGTATGCGGCGGCTGTCGCCACGCTCGATATTGGCAGCCTGGAGCCGAACTTTGTCGGGTATTCCGGCTGGACCACCAACGTGGTGCTGCCCGAATTCCAGAAGATTCTCATCGGTGACTCCACTGTCGAACAGGCCGTGGATGCCATGATCGCCGGGCTGGAAGAAGCCCTCGAATAATTCTCTCCACAAAACGGGCGCAGTATCGTTCGCTGCGCCCGTTTTTAGCCTCGATAGACAACCGCTAGGACGGCTTTTTAAGCGACTTCTCCGCCGCTTCGATCAGGCCAGTCATATAACCGATGGCGAATACCTTGCCCATAATCATGTAGCCGGGGTGATCGTTGGATTCGCCTTCGAGGGTCGGGGCATGATCGGGACGCATGGGGCCGTCAAAGCCCACTTCCATGTAGGCTTTCATCGCCGCCAGCATATCCGTCGGGCCTTCGTCATGGAATACCTCGCTGAAGCTGGGAACCTTGCTGCTGACATCGCGGAAATGGACAAAGAAGATTTTGCCGCGTTCGCCGAAGTAGCGGATCGGTTCGGTCATATCCCCCACGTCAGGCATGGCCGCGAAATTCCCCTGGCACAAGGTCAGACCGTTGTTCGGGCTGGGAACCAGGTCAATCACCCGCTTGAAATTCTCAAAGCTGCGCATGATCCGCCCCATACCGCGAATGGGCGACAGCGGCGGATCATCCGGGTGCAGAGCCAGTTTCACCCCGGCTTCTTCGGCCACCGGAACCACACGCTTGAGGAAATATTCAAAGGTGTCCCACAGTTGCGATTCGGGGACTTCGCCGTACTGGGTGAGCGGCGCGTTTTGCATGAGTTCATGTTTATAACTCGTCACCAATGCCCCGCCCCTGCCGCGATCTGCCAGCGAGGTGCGCAGCCAGCCAAACCCGGCCATCCAGTTGTAGCACAGGATGGGGATGCCGGCCGCCCCCATGTTACGCAGGGACTGGCAGAAATGATCCAGGTCTTCATCGCGCCCCGGCAAACCAAGCTTGATCCGGTCAGAC
>CAZKIB010000020.1:10528-26210 GCA_964552425.1 uncultured Anaerolineaceae bacterium
AGTGAGGCGCAGACCGGCAGACTCGACCCGCTGGCGCATCCTCAGCAGGGCCATAAAATCCCAGACCGGACCGCTGTCGCCTTCGGGCCGCCCCCCGACTATATCGGTTACACCCAGTTGACTCGCCAGACGCAGGGAAGCGTCGGTTAAAGGAACAGGCAGAAGTGCAATATTCATCTGTAAAATCACCTTTGCTCAAGTCTATTGGCCGCTCCCCATTGGAGCATGTCTGCCATAGCCTGTCAACTGAATGGACATACAAAAAAGCCCCGGTTATACACCAGGGCTAAGAAACTGAACTCCGCAGTCTTATGACCTGAGCAGTTCATCCTGACGGACGTTCAGCGTCACCCGGTCATGGCGCACATGGGCGATCTGATCTGCCAGGGCGAAACGGTCAGACCGCAGCAAACCGGTGTCGATGCGGATAAACCCGTAACGCCGCATCCGCGCCATCATTTCGTCGGGGATATTGGTTTCCGGGGTGAACACGTCCGCCAGGTCTTCGATGAACGAATTGTTCCCCACCGCCGGGCGCTGGTCTGTGGCAACTTCCACATCCGGGGTGGAAGGGTCTTCGTCACCGATCTGTACGTAAGTCACTTTACCGATTTCCTCACCGGCAGAATCAAAGACCGGCAAGTCGTTGTGAATCTGTGTCATCTGTGCATTGGTCAGCTTTTCCATCTTGCCCTCCTTGTTGAGCATCTGAATCCATTCTACGAATGCGCTGCGCCGGGCACATGGCACAACTGCCGTGTTTTCAGATAGGTCAGTGGTAGGGGTAATGGTCTGGCGGGTCTACCTGTTAAACGCCGAACACTATATTCTTGACTGTGGATGCTGCCCTGCTTCGCCGAAATGGAAACCCTATGCAAAATGCGCTCGAAGTCGCTTACGATGTGATCGTACCCATTCTGCTGGTCGCTGGTCTCGGCTTCTGGTTTGGCCGCCAGTTTCAGCCCGATCCTCGCACCCTTTCACGCATTGCCATCTACCTGTTTTCACCCGCGCTGGTTTTCAAAAGCAGCGCCAATTCCACACTGGAACCGGGTGAAATCGGTCAAATTCTGATCTTTGTCACGCTGCTGTTTGTGGTGATCGCTTTGCTGGGCCGGTTCATGGCTTCCACCCAACATGCCCTTAACCCGGCGACCCAGAGCGCTTTTATTCTGAGTGTCTTACTGGCGAACAGTGGCAATTTCGGTCTTTCGTTTGTCGAGTTTTCATTCGGTCAGGACGGATTGCAAATCGCGGTGCTGGTCGTGGTGATGACCTCCATTATGAGCAACACACTGGGCATCTACCTGGCATCTTCCGGCACAGCCTCAGTTAAACAGGGGCTTATCAATATCCTGAAAGTCCCGATGATCTATGCCACCGCGCTGGGTTTTGCCGTCAACTTTGGCGGGATTGAACTGCCCCTGCCGCTCATCCGCTCGACTGATTTATTGAGTCAGGCTGCCGTGCCGATCATGACCGTGCTGCTGGGTGTGCAGCTTGCCCGCATTTCAATTCGGGGAGAATTCCGTACATTTTCCAGTTCACTGGCGCTGGCATCCGCCACACGTCTGCTGGTGACTCCGGCGATCATTCTGCTGCTGGCGGCGTTAATGGGTGTCACCGGGCTTACACGCAATGTCCTGCTGGTACAGCTCAGTACGCCGACAGCCGTGTATGCCACGCTGCTGGCAACCGAGTTCGGCAGCAACGCGGAATTTGTGACAGCGAGTGTTTTAATCACGACGCTGGCAAGCCTGATCTCACTGAGTCTTATCACCATGCTTTTTGTGGGTTAAACCGGCAGCGCGGGTTATACTCACCAGATGTTTGAATCCCGCCATCAAGGAGAAATCATGACCGATACCATTCGCTGGGGAATACTCAGCACAGGCAATATTGCCAAACAGTTTGCGCGCGGGCTGTCCGCTCTGCCGGACGCCAAACTCCTGGCAGTCGGTTCCCGTTCACAACAGTCGGCGGATACCTTCGGCGATCTGTTCAATGTCGAACGGCGCTACGATTCGTATGAAGAACTGGCCGCTGACCCGGACGTGGACGCCATCTACATTGGCACGCCGCACACCTACCATAAAGACAACGCCTTGCTGTGCCTGCGCGCCGGCAAGGCCACACTGGTTGAAAAACCGTTCGCCATCAATGCCCGCGAAGCCGAAGAAATGATCCACTTCGCGCGCGAACACAAAGTCTTCCTGATGGAAGCCATGTGGACACGTTTCATCCCCCTCTTCGTCCGGGTGCGTGAACTGCTGGCACAAAAAGTGATCGGTGATGTGCGGCTGCTGGATGCGGACTTTGGCTTTCGCACGCGCTTCAACCCGGAACATCGCCTGTTCAAACCGGAACTTGGCGGCGGCGCGCTGCTGGACGTGGGCATTTACCCGCTGTCACTGGCCTCCATGATTTTTGGCCCGCCGCAGCGCATGACCAGCATGGCTCACCTGGGTGAAACGGGCGTGGACGAGAATACAGCGGTGATTCTGGGCTATGCGGATGGCGCGCTGGCAGTGCTGACCACTGCGACCCGCACCTCTACCCCACAAATCGCCACGATCAACGGCACGGAAGGCCGCATCACCATCCATACACGCTGGTGGGTTCCCACCCGCATGACCGTCGAAATTTATGGCAAGGAAACCGACGAAATTGAAATTCCCTTCACCGGCAACGGTTATAATTACGAAGCTGCCGAAGTGGCACGCTGCCTGCGAGCCGGTTTGCTGGAAAGCGCGGTGATGCCGCTGGACGAAACCCTCACCATCGTGCGGACGATGGACGAAATTCGCGCCGGGTGGGGCCTAAAATATCCTATGGAAAAATGAAGGAACAGAAAACATGCAATACGGACAGATTGATGGGGTAAGCAAGCCGGTGTCCCGCATTGTGCAGGGCACGACCATGATTAACTCCGGCGACCTCGACGGCAGCCTGAAGCTGCTGGACGATGTGTTTGAACTGGGGATTACCACCTTCGACACCGCTCACGTCTATGGCCGGGGAGACAACGAGCGCACCGTTGGGCGCTGGATCAACGAACGCGGTGTCCGCGATAAAGTGGTCATTATCGCCAAGGGAGCGCATCTTTCGCAGGATCGCAACCGGGTGACACCCTATGACATCGAAGCGGACATCCACGATTCGCTGGCGCGTTTTGGCACGGATTATCTCGATATTTACCTGCTGCACCGCGACGACCCGGCAGTTCCGGTGGGGCCAATTGTCGAAAAACTGCACGAATACAAACAAAAGGGCATCATTGGCATCTACGGGGGTTCCAACTGGCAAGTGGAACGCATCAGGGAAGCCAACGCCTATGCCGAAGCACACAGCCTGACACCGTTTACGATCAGCAGCCCGAACTTCAGTCTGGCTGACCAGGTGAAGGAACCCTGGAAAGACTGCATCAGCATCAGCGGGCCGGGCAAAACGGCAGAACGGGCGTGGTATCAGGCTAACCAGATGCCGCTGTTCACCTGGTCCAGCATGGCGGGGGGCTTCTTCAGCGGGCGCTTCCGCCGGGATAACCTGGATACGTTTACAGAATATAACGACAAAGTGGTCGTGGATGCCTATACATCTGAAGCGAACTTCCAGCGGTTGGACCGCGCGGAACAACTGGCCGCCGAAAAGGGAGTCAGTCTGGCTCAGATCGCGGTCTCCTTTGTGTTCAACCAGCCCCTCAATATCTACGCGCTGATCGCCAGCCGCAGCGCTGACGAACTGCGCCAGAACATCGCCGCACTGGAGATGAAGCTCACTCCCGCTGAGATGGACTGGCTCGACCTGCGCAGCGACAGCCGCTAATCATCACCCGGAACGCCAGAGAACAGGGTTATCTCTGGCGTTCTGCTGCTGGCTTCTCTAGCCAACTGGATTGTCAGGGTACAGGCGCGCATAGATTTGCCGGGCTGTTTTGCACAACACCCGCTCCCCATTCACCACCCTGCGAATGGCGTTCGCAAGATCGTCTATCGTCACATTTTTCTCCAGATACCCCGGCACACCCAACACCAGCGCCTCCCGCAGAAGGGTCTCGTTCAGATACCCGCTCAGGATAATTGAACGTATCCGGGGCAGTTCTTCCTGAATTCGGGCGATCACCACCAGCCCGTTTTCATGATTCCCCAGATCAATATCGACGATCACCACATCGGGCCGGGTCGTGCGGCACACATTGAGAGCAGCCTGCTCATTGGCCGCCTCACCCACCAGTTCGATGTCATCACACGTTTCTAAAAAGACCTGCAATCCCTTGCGGACTGCCTCATTATCATCCACCAGCACGACACGGATTCGCGTCATCTACGGTCCTCCAAAATTCACACCACAGGCAGACAGTGGGCTGTACGAGCGAACCGTACTCAGGAAATCCGATGTTTGTCTACCGGGCACACCAGCAAATCCATCACTCAGCACAGCAATTTTTATCGTAATGTTTACGCCGGACACAGCCTATGGGCTTTCTGTATGAATCATGTTTGCGAAGCGCATAAATTCCGTCAGCAGATTATCAGATTTTTGAAATATGAAGGACATAAATTCGGCTGACCGATGATTACCCGCCGAAATCATGACGCTCACCCAACGAGGCCGTGACGCCTATCACTGCCACCCACCAGGGCATCAGGATATGCTCAGGTAAACACGTCACACAATACAGGAGTATCATGATGCGAATGGCGGTTCGTTTGCTCATCACGCTGGTGTTTTCATCGATCATTTACTGGTTTGCACTGCGACCCTGGCACAGCACCTGGGGTGCGACCCGGCATGAAATTGATGCGGCTTTCCCTGGTGACACTATCGCGCCCGTGCCGAGTACAGAGGTGACACGCGCCATCGCCATCAACGCGCCGCCGTCCACTGTATGGCCCTGGCTGGCACAAATCGGCCAGGAGAAAGCCGGACTGTACAGTTATGAGTGGCTGGAGAATCTTATCGGCTGCGATATCCACAACTTTTATCATATCGAACCGGCATGGCAGGACATCAGCGTGGGCGACACCGTGCGGATGGGACCCAAAGGCTATCCGCTGTTCAAAGTGGCCGAAGTGATCCCGAATCACGCGCTCATTTTACAGGCGGCTGATCCGGCAACTGAGACATTGGCCTCGGCAAGCTGGGCCTTCATCCTTGAGGAGCAGTCTGACGGCACAACACGCCTTGTCGTGCGCAGCCGCAACCAGTATGAACCCACCGTGATGAACTTTGTGATCTGGCGGGTCTTCACGGAGCCGGTTCAATTCATCATGGAACAGAAGATGCTGCGCACGATTAAAATGCTGGCGGAATCAAACCCCACGGCAGAACCAGTCGCCGCTTAATCCCAGGGCGTGTGCTGATAGGATGGCGGATTCACCATCTGCTGCATCTTCAGATCCAGTGTGATTCGGGTCGCCGGCGGCAGGCTGATCTGCACATAACGGCTGTTAATGGGTGTCTGGCGGCTCTCAGTTTCGAGCGCCGGCGCGATATAAGTGCCGATCTCACCGGGCCAACTGCTGGCGCGCGTTTCGTATTGAGCGCTCACAAACTGATGCTCGCCTAAACCGCCAGCCTGGATAATCAACTCACGGTTCTCAAAGGGACTGAGATTCACCAGAGTCAGCACGGTACGCTCCGGTTCCAGCTTTTCGACCAGCGCGGCGACATCCACCGGCAGACCGGGGCGCTGGCGCTGCGCGTCAAAATAGCGCACGCGGGTGAGCAGCATTCCACCATAATAAACCACCTGGGGCGCGCCGAGGGTCAACTGCACCAGCGCCTCGGTTGTGACCGGGTTTAACTGCTGCCAGTGATGGATATGCACCTTTGAGACATCCGCCGTGTCCGTGCGAATCTGCTCCACGCGGCGGATAATCTGCTCCCAGGCAGCCTGCAAGATTCGCTCAGGATAGTCCGGGTTTTCGCCGGTCAGGTAGGTAATCCAGGGGGCTTCGTGACCCTCACCCGCCTGGCGGCGGACCGCGGGCACGGCCCGCCAGTCATACTGGCTTTTCTGCCGCAGCAGTTCGATGCGCGCCCAATCCACCGGGTCCTGCGAGACATTCCACAACGCTGCCGGATGCGACAGGGGCATTGGCTGATAATCGAACCAGCCAGAATCCTTGTAGCGCTGCGGCACGACAAATTCCTCCGCGTCTTCGTCCATGCCGGTGCGGGCCAGCGCCGCTTCGCTCAGGCTCATGTCGAGATCACGCAGGCGAGCCATTTTGCCGAGGGCGATGATCGGGTCCATCTGTGACCTTGCCAGATCAAAGTAACGCCGGTCCCCGGTCAGCAGATAAGCACTGTTGGCCGCGACCACCGCCGCGTAGCCGATATTGTGGAAGCCGTGCGGCCAGCTCCACCCGTAGGCACTTCCATACCACCGGCCTCCCATATATTCCCCAACTTTACCCGAAAGACCCACATTATCCGGCAGCAGGCCGCCATTTTGCTGCGCGCGCTCCACCCACACATCCACATAATCCAGCAGCCAGCGCTTATACTTCTCGTCGTGGGTCAGCAGGAAAGCGTTCGTAATCAGACCGCTGACCAGCAGGTTGTTAGCAACATCGCCCTTTCCCATGCGCTCTTCCATGACTGCACCCATGCGCCGGGCCAGTTCCGGGTCCTTGAGGTCATCGTAGTGGCTGATGCCGGGCACATCGTCATAGGGCAAACCATAACGCCGCATCCCTGCCGACCAGCCGTAGCGCGGCGGGTCCCCGGCCAGATAGCCCCAGCGCGGCCCCTGACTGCCGTTGTGCGGGGCGCGGATAATGCGGTGTTCAGGGTCAAAATTCTGTGCTTCCGGGTCTTCATTGAGGAACAGGCCTGCAAAACGCCGCGCCTGCTCAATCAGTTTTGGGTTTGCCGGGTCTGCCAGACACAGATAATAAAAATAGAGATAGCCTTCGCTCTGGTGGAACTGATCGTAGCCGCGTTCATAGCCATTGTAGATCGGGCTGCGCGGCCCCAGGTTAGCGAACTGGTGAGTCAGCGCGTTCCAATGTTTATGCGACAGTTCCAGCAAATGATCGCCGCCGCCAAGTGCATAATAAACCGGCCAGTTGACGAAGCTTTCGTAAAAATCGTCCAGCCCGTCGCGGGTTTCCGGCCATTCATCGCGCCAGATAATGGTGCCATCTTCGCGGAAGTATTTTTCGACATAGGGATACACCGCCCGGTCCATGGCGTCGAACAACTGACGTTCGAGCAGCGCCCAGGCTGGCGGCTGCGCGCAGGGAATGCTGGCTGTAATCGTAAGCATCATCAGTCTTCGGTCCTTAGTATCTTCAGTCTTTGGAAAAAACGTAGTTTCAGTTTCGCAGTGGACACGCAGTATCACTGGCGATAGGCGGCGCGTTCGCGGTCTTCATCTTCCGCGACCACCGCCAGTTCATAGATGCTGGCCTCGAACGGAAATTCGCGGATCATCTGCATGGAATCCTGCACCCAGGTAATCAGCGCCGGGTCTGTTTCTGTGGGCACGCCGCTGAGGTAATAGGCGACACCAGCCTTGAACATCTCAAAGCTTTCGTCGTCTAACTGCGCCACAACCTGCTTGATGCGATCAATATGCCGGGCAATGTCGCTGACCATGCCGCACCTCGCTATACTTGAGTCGCATACTACATGGGGAGATCAACCGCCATGCAAATCATCAACGGGCAGATTATAACACCACAGACTGTCCTCACAGACCACACATTGGTCATAGAAGGCTCCACTATCACCGCGATTGTCCCGGCGGATACCGCCCTCCCGCCGGATGAGATGATTATAGACGCGCACGGGTTATGGGTCGCGCCGGGGTTCATTGACGTGCATGTTCACGGCGGTGATGGTCATGACACGATGGATGCCACCCCACAGGCGCTTCATAGCATGGCGCGCTTTTTCGCCCGGCACGGCGTCACCAGCTACTACCCCACCACCATGAGCGCCCCGGCAGAAGCCATTGCGCGGGCCATCGAAAATGTGGCAGCCACCCCGCAGCCGGAGCATGGCGCGCAGCATCTCGGCGTGCATGTCGAAGGGCCATTTCTGAGCAGGGATTTTCCCGGCGCGCAGTTACCCGATGTGCTGCGGCTGGCGGACCCGGCGGAGTATGCCCACTGGTTTGAAAGCGGTGTGGTCAGGCTGATTACGCTGGCCCCCGAACTGGACGGTGGGCTGGATTTGATTGACGCGGGGGTGCGGCGCGGCGTTGAATTTGCCATCGGGCACAGCGGGGCAAGTTACGAGCAGGTCCTCAAGGCTGCTGATCACGGCGCGCGGCAGGCGACCCACACCTTTAACGGGATGCTTGGCCTGCATCATCGTAACCCCGGTACACTCGGCGGGGTGCTGACCGAGGACCGTATCTACGCACAGATCATCAGCGATGGCATCCACACCCATCCGGCGATGGTCAAGCTGCTGGTGCGAGCGAAAGGCACAGGCCGTGTGATTCTGATCACCGATGCAATCCGCGCTGCCGGTCTGCCCGACGGAGATTATGGACGGAATCTGCCGGATCGCCAACGGCAGCCTGGCCGGCAGCACCGCGACGATGGACGGTGTCCTGCGAAATGTGATGCAGTTTACGGGCCTGTCCCTGCCGGAAGCGATCCCGATGGCAGCAGCAGTACCAGCAGCAGCGATGAATCTGGCAGGCAAAAAGGGCGCGCTGCAACCCGGCGCGGATGCCGATGTGGTGCTGCTGGACGATAACACGCAGGTGCAGGCTACGATTGTCTGTGGGCGGGTAGTCTATCTGTCCTGAAAAACAGGCAGGAACAGGCACTCATTAGAAATGCGTTGGAACCTCATATGTGTCAGATTTTGTTAATCTTTATCTCGTAAAATAGGCATAGTGAACCAACCGATACGAAAGGTACGTTATCAATGGCAAGTGAAATGGCGACACTGGCGGGCGGCTGCTTCTGGTGTCTGGAGGCGGTCTACCAGCAGCTAAAGGGCGTGGAGAAGGTCGTTTCTGGCTATGCCGGCGGGCACGTCAAAAATCCCACTTACCAGCAGGTCTGCAACGGAACCACCGGCCATGCCGAAGTCGTGCAGATTACCTACAATCCGCAGACAGTCAGCTACCGCGATCTGCTGGATGTGTTCTTCACCATCCACGACCCGACGACTCTCAACGATGTCGGCACGCAGTACCGCTCGGCCATCTATTATCACTCGCCGGAGCAGCAGCAGGTCGCGCAGCAGGCGATCAGGGACGTGACGGCGGAAGGTATCTGGAACAACCCCATCGTGACCGAGGTGGAACCGCTGGATGTATTCTACCCGGCGGAGGATTATCACCAGAACTATTATGTCGATAACCCGAATCAGGGCTACTGCCGTGTGGTGATCGCCCCGAAGGTCGCCAAGTTCCGGCAGAAGTATCTGGCAAAGCTGAAGGCGTAACGCAAATCCACAAAAAGCGGCGGCTTACAGACTGCCGCTTTTTATTCAACTTCCCCATAATTGACATCTGCCAGCGCATAAATGACCGCTTCGTCCAGTGTCATGCGCTGGCCTTCGGCAAAAGCCGCCTCGAACGTGTCTGCATCCAGATGGGCACGGGCCGCAGCCTTGATGCGCTCATAGTCCCGTCTGTCCAGTTCATCTAAATGTGTGTTTCCCGCAAACAGGGCGTTAACCAGACTACTCACTGCACCCAGGATACGAACAGAGCGCTCTGGTTGCTTTTGAACTCTGGCAATGTCTGCCAGGCTGATCAGACAGTACCCAACATACCACTTGTTGCTCACCTGTTGAGCCAGCGTGAGGCTCTGTTGGAAATACAGATTGGCGCGATTGTACTCACCCTGCAAGTATGCGATTTCTCCTAGTCCGCGCAGTGCCCATGAAATGCCATTCAAGTAGCGCAGTTCTCTGAAAAGCCCAAGACTCTCCCGATACATCTGCTCTGTACGAACATTGATTTTGCCTTCATACCAATGCGCGGTTGCCATCAGACAGAGCGAAAACCCCAGTACACTTCTGTCGGCGGCTCGCCGGGACAACTGGATGCTTTCCACTAACATGCTGGCAGCACCTGAAAAATCCCCCTCGTCCATCGCTGCCACAGCCAGACGGCCCAGTACCTCACAGGTACCCCATTGATCGCCAAGCTGACGGAACAGCGCCAGGGCCTTTTCCAGATAGTTCCTGCGAAGTCCAGTTTCAGAACGCTCTACAAATCCCATACTGGTGAGAAGCCAGGCTTTGATCCGGGTGTCCCCGACTATCTGCACGAGGTTGATCGCCTCTTCAGACATCTTTAAGGCAAATCCAGGATCACCCAATTCCCAGCTCAACTCCAGGATATGATGAACTGCTTTGGCTCGAACCTGGACCGCTGTGTCGTGGGCCGCCACAAGAAACATGACCAGCCACTGGCGGCCCTCGTTCCAGTGGGTGCGCCGGTTCCAGAACCACCCCAATGCACCCGCCAATCGCAGGCCAGACGCAACATCCCCAATACGCCCGGCACGGTGCAGCGCCGTCCTGAAGTTATCCAGTTCTATCTCCAGCCGGTCCAACGCGGCCAGTTGCTGTGGGCCAAACAAACGCTCTTCGAGATGTTCGGCCAGAGTCAGGAAGAATTGAAAATGGCGATCCTGTGTTTCAACAGCTTCATCGGATTGCAGCAGCTTATCAGCAGCAAACTGGCGCAGCAGTTCGTGCATCTCATAACGACCCGCCGCGTGAACACGCACCAGCGACTTGTCGACCAGCCCGGCCAGCACACGCAGCGAGGCTCCGGCCACCTGTTCGGCAGCCTCAAGATCAATGCCCCCGCGAAACACCGACAGTTTCATCACCACATCCCGCTCAACTTCCGAGAGTAATCCCCACGAATGCTCAAATACCGCCCGCAGGCTGCGGTGACGTTCTGGCACATTCCGCAGCGGCGTCACCAGAAAATCCAGATCATGCCTGATCTGTTCGGCGATCTGCGAGCAGGGCATAGCGCGCAGCCAGGTCGCCGCCAGTTCAATGCCCAGCGGCATCCCGTCAACAGCGCGGCAGATGTCAATAACCCCAGCCTGATTACCCGCTATCTCAAAACCAGGCTGAATCCGGCGCGCCGTCTGCACAAATAACTCGACAGCATCATAGTGGTTTATGTCGCCATTTGCGCTCTGATCTGGATACGGCAGACCCTCCACAGGAAGTATCCATTCTTCCTGCATGTTCAGCCGTTCGCGTGAAGTTACCATGATTTTCAGGTGTGGCGCATTCGCCAGCATGTCGGCCAGTATGGTTATGCCGCCCAGCAGGTGTTCATAATTGTCCATCACCAGCAGCAAACGTTTGCCCCGCAGGTAGTTCACCACCTGCTTTTCCGGGTCGTCCTGTCCGTAGAACGACAGTTGCAGGGCGCTGGCGATGGCCGAAGCAATAAATGTGATCGCGCCGACTGGTGTCAGCGATACAAAAAAGACCCCGTCGGCATACTCCCCGATCTGATTCGCCGCCGCTTGCAGCGCCAGACGGGTCTTGCCAATGCCGCCCGGCCCAACCAGAGTCAGCAGCCGGCAGGTCGGGTCGGCCAGCCGTTCTGTAATCTGCCTTAGCTCACTCTCCCGGCCAATAAACGGGGTCGGCTGTGACATTAGATTACTGGTGGGCAGCAGATCGGACAGGTGGTCAGGTTGAGCCTGATGCGAAGGTATGATCCGTCGTGCAAACGCAAGAAATATCGGGCGATCATCGTCCGCAATCGCCAGCACATCGGCCAACCGTTCGCTGATCTGTTTTGAGGGGCGGCGTTCATCAGCTTCGATTTTACGAATGGTCATCGTGGAACAACCGACCTGATCGGCCAGTTCAGCCTGGGTTAAGTCGAGCGCTGCCCGGCGCTCCTTGAGCCAATACCCAAAAGACCTCCTGCCATCCATACCTCGCTCCTGTGCCAGAACTCGATATTTCATATCAGGTGCTATCAGATTATGCGATCTTCGGGTGAAAGTGCGGGGTTGTAGCGCTGATCGTATCACCAATTGTATCGCGGTTTGTACGCCAGATGTAACAAATCGTGATAAATCCTGTGTTTCAATCTTTATGGAAATATAAAGTCGTTTGCAGTGAAGCCCGGCGCTTCAGAAAGAGACAGCGACGATGATTTCCCGACCATTTGAAGCCAATCCAGAGGTGGCCCATCGGCAGATTACTGCGCAACAAACCGCTGTATCCGTCCAGCCAAAACCGTCACTCGGCCTGTTTCAGATCGTCGTTGTGCTGTCTGCCAGTTCAACGCTGCTGATCGCCGCTGTGATGGCACTGACCCGAATTGGCTCAATCCCCGCACCGCCCGAACTCCTGCCATCTTATCTGCCCGGCAATCCACTGCCCGAAGGAACCACGTGTTATGTCGGCAGCAGCGAGGTGATCCCCCGTTGTTCGATCCACTATCTGGATCAAGAAATTCATTTCAGGGTAAACGCCGAAACACAATTGATTGATACGACGATTATTCCCTCTCACGCATATCGATTAGGGCAGTTGATTTTGGCCTGGGGAACACCCGATAGCATTTCCCGGACATCGCACACCACTTACATCCACTGGGGGCCGCGTTCTGCTCATCTTTATACCGATTCAGCGCAACCCAACAGCCGGGTGGAATTCATTACCTATGATCTGGAACCCAAACCGGCGTCACCCTGGCGCGGTTTCGGGCTGGACAAGCGTTGAGTCACCCCGACAGCTCAGGTAACTGCCACCCAATTTTTCGAAAACTCCGTAAAACTCAGCAGCACAAACGCCAGATTACGCTGGCAGTCCAGCATTATATGGCATCCCCGCGAGACATTTGCTAGACTCTGGCAAACTTTATTGGATAGGTGCTTACGGAGAAAACACTATGGCAAGACCTGTGACTTTGTTTACCGGCCAGTGGGCCGATCTCACGCTCGAAGATGTCGCGAAAAAGGCGGCCAGTTGGGGCTATGACGGCCTGGAACTGGCCTGCTGGGGCGACCACTTCGAGGTGGACAAAGCGCTCTCGCAGGATGGTTATACCCAGAGCCGCTGGGACATCCTCGAAAAGTACAACCTCAAATGCTTCGCCATCAGCAATCATCTGGTCGGGCAGGGTGTGTGCGACAACATCGACGCGCGTCACAAAAGTATCCTGTCGCCGGCCGTGTGGGGCGATGGCGACCCGGAAGGTGTCCGCCAGCGCGCCGCCGAGGAGATGAAGAACACCGCCCGCGCCGCCGCCAAATTCGGCGTCAAGGTGGTCAATGGTTTCACCGGCAGTTCCATCTGGCATCTGATCTATCACTTCCCGCCCACCCCACCCGCGATGATCGACGCCGGGTACAAGGATTTTGCGGATCGCTGGAACCCCATCCTCGACGTGTTTGATGAGGTTGGCGTGCGCTTCGCCCTTGAGGTTCATCCTACTGAAATCGCCTACGACATTTATACGTCCGAACTGGCGCTCGAAGCCCTGAACCATCGCACTGCGTTCGGCTTCAACTTCGACCCCAGCCACTTCGTTCACCAGCAGTTTGACCCGGTGAACTTCATCAACCGCTTCCCGGACCGCATCTACCACGTTCATGTCAAGGACTCCAAAGTCAAACTGAACGGCCACAGCAGCATCCTGTCGTCGCACCTGCAATTTGGCGATTACCGCCGGGGCTGGGACTTTGTTTCGCCAGGGCACGGCGATGTCGATCTGGAAGGCATCGTGCGCGCACTCAACCGCACCAGCTACACTGGCCCGCTTTCGGTGGAATGGGAAGACAGCGGTATGGATCGGGAACACGGCGCAGCGGAAGCGGTGCAGTTCGTCAAAAAATCCGACTTCAGATCATCTGACCGGGCCTTCGACGCGGCCTTTGGCGAATAAGGGGGCACACATGACAGACGAACGTGGTTTTACACGCATGGCCGCCGGGGCTGCTGAAGGTGACGCCCCGGTACTTGGCATTGGTATGCTGGGATATGCCTTCATGGGCAAGGCCCACTCCAACGCCTTCAAGACCATCCCCTACATGATGTATCCCCCGGTAGCCATCCCGCGCATGGTCGCCGTTGCCGGGCGCAACAAATCCGCTGTTGAAGCGGCGGCGGCGCGCTTTGGCTACGAAAAGGCCTATACCCACTGGCAGGACATGATTGCTGACCCGGACGTACAGGTTTTCGATAACGGCGGCCCGAACAATGCCCATGCCGAACCGTGCATCGCTGCCGCACAGGCCGGCAAACATGTTTTCTGCGAAAAACCGCTGGCCCGCACCGCCGAAGAAGCCAAAGCCATGCTGGACGCGGTGGAAAAAGCCGGGGTCAAGCACATGGTCGCCTACAACTACCGTTTTGTGCCAGCCATCGTGCAGGCCCGAAATCTCATCGCCAGCGGCGCGCTGGGGCGCATCTTCCACTTCCGCGCAGTTTACTTGCAGGACTGGATCATTGACCCCAATTTCCCGATGACGTGGCGCTTCACCAAAGAAGTCGCTGGCAGCGGCTCGCTCGGCGATCTCGGCTCACATATTCTCGACCTGGGACGCTACCTGGTGGGTGAGCCAACCAAAGTCATGGGGATGTTGAAGACTTTCATTGACGAACGCCCGGACGGTGAAGGCGGGCGCGCGAAAGTCGATGTTGATGATGCCGTGACCGCGCTGCTGGAATTTGAAAACGGCGCACTGGGAACCATCGAAGCCACGCGCTTCGCTAACGGCCACCGCAACGGCAATATGTGGGAAATCAATGCTGAAAAAGGCAGCATCCGCTTCAATCTGGAACGGCTGAACGAACTGGAAGTTTACTGGGCAGATGGCCGCAAGGAAACGCTTGGTTTCACGAATGTCCTTATCAGTGAAGGCTATCACCCCTACTGGTCGAACTGGTGGCCTGCCGGGCATATGATCGGCTGGGAACATACCTTCGTCCATGAGTTCCACCACTTCTTTGATGCTATCGTCAACAATAAAGATGTGGCCCCTTACGGCGCGACTTTTGTCGATGGCTACCGCAACAACGTGATCTGCGATGCGATTGCGGAGTCCGCGCAGACCGGGCGGCTGGTCGATATCCGGTACTAAAGCGCCACAGAATTTACGCTTTTCAGGAAAGTTTTCAGAAAAGGGGGCTGCGGCCCTCTTTTTTGTTGCCTGCTGAGTTGCTGCCTGTTAGGGAATATTTAGGAAACCTCTTATGTTGCCTGTTTGACTTTCCGTTACCCTGAACTTATGAGTCCGAAGTGCCTCGCATTTATAAGGTTGGCCTGATGATCGCGCTGCCGCCCCACACCCATAGAGGAAGCACCATCGTGACTGCTCGTGAATATCGTGAAGTCGCCCCACAACAAACCGAGTTCCGGTATGACCTGTCCGCTATGTCGCGTTATCTGGAGATTCTGCGTTCGAGACTGCGCATCGCGGTGGTACATGGCGGTGACAAAAACCGGGAAAACGCGGTCATCTACCGCACGTACAATCCACGCCCCTGGAAAAGCTACGAAACCGTCGCCCGTGATATTCAGGACGCGCTGCGAGAAGTTGGTTTTCAGCATGTCGTGCTGCTGCCGGACGATATGACCCTGCCACAGCGGCTGAAAGAAGAACGCATTCATCTGGCATGGCTCAATACGGGCGGGGTGCAGGGTTACGACCCGGTCAGCCACACTGCCGCAATGCTCGAAATGCTCGGCATTCCTTACGTC
>CAZKIB010000020.1:26228-30349 GCA_964552425.1 uncultured Anaerolineaceae bacterium
CTGCACGCTTCCACACTCGATAACAAGCATATTTTCAAGCGTGAACTGCAAGCGCTCGGCATCCAGACCGCTCCGTTTATCACCTGGCATCGGGCGCAGGGCGCGCTTGATACCGGAACCGGCAGCCGTTTTCAGCAGATATTCGGGGATTATTGCGGCCCATTCGTCGTGAAACCCATCTCAGGCCGCGCCTCACTCAATATCAGTCTGGTGGATTCCCTGAACGATCTGCCAGCAGCGGTCTATGAACTGGCGAGGGAAACCCACAACACCGTGCTGATTGAGCAGTACCTGCCAGGGCGGGAATACTGCATCGCGGTCTGCGGCGATATTCTCGTCACCGATGGGCATATCAAGCAGTTGTTTCAACCCTTCGCTTTTTCGGCAGTTGAACGCCTGTTACAACCGGGCGAAACGATCTTCACCTCGATGGATATCCAGGCGATCACCAACAGTAGGATGCGGGTGGTCAGCAGCGCTGAACCTGAAAAGCAAAAACTCATTGACCTGGCGCGGCAGGTCTACAATGAGTTCAACCTCAGTTCGCTCATCCGTCTGGATGTCCGCGCAGACGCAGATGGCGCACTGCATGTGCTGGAAGCCAACCCCAAACCCGACCTCAAACGGGATTCCGAGCAAGTGACCAGTCTGATCGCCGCCGGACTGCCCGAATTCGGCCTGAGTTATAATGACCTGATCCTCAGTCTGCTGGTGGACCGGCTGCACCATCTGTTCAGCTTTATGCCACAGACAGTCCTGCATCTGGTCGATCTGCTGGCATAAATCTTTAGCTTCGCGCGCGAACCTCAAGGTTAGAATAAGGTTAGCCCTGCATTGCAACAACCCCACAATGCGCTGATTATGACGTGAATCGGGGTATACCGGGAAGACTGTGATGATCGACAGCCATATTCTGGTCCTGCTCGCCAGCACGAATCCAGCAGAACGCAAACGCGCCATTCACGAACTGGCCCGCACGGCTGACCCTGCCGCACTGCAAATCCTGGCGAATGCCTTCCAGCGTGAGTCAGACCCTGAAATTCGGAAGCTGGCTTTACAGGCAGGTACATTTATTCAACGCAGGAACAGATCGCAGGATACAGCCGGGGACGCGGATAATCCCCCGCCTGAACTCGATTCAGTGGTTCTTAACGATAGCCTGTTAAAGGTATTCGCCCGCGAAGACGCCCCCGTTCTGGACGATCAGGATGACTTCTACGCGCTTGAAGCCCCTGTCGGCCCGCAAAGCGCGTCCGCAGCAGCCAACAGAATTGCAGAAGGCACACGCCGCACGGTGGGCAGCCGCATCAGAACAGCGCTGCAAATGTCGCTGGTGCTGGCGCTGGCGCTGCTGCTGATGGCCTATATCGGTTATGGCGAAGGCAGCCGCACCTACCCCAGCCTCGAAATGGACAAGCTGGCCTCACAGGGCGAAATCATCAAGGACGCGCTGCGCCCCCTGCTGCTGGCTGGCATCCCACTGGAGCAGATTCCTGGTTTCAACACCATCACGCAGCCCATTCTTGATTCTGAACCCGCTATCTTTGCGATCTATGTCACCGACCCGGCAGGCGAAATCATCTTTGCCAACTCACGCTCCCGGACTGTCGATGTGGCTGCTGCGGTCAGCGGCCCATTTGTTCCAAGCAATCTCGATACCTCGGACGAGCGTTATAGCATTACGACCAACAACCAGTTTTTGCGTTCGAGTCTGGAACTGAGCCGCCGTTTTGAAATGGTGCCGACAGGCCATCTGCATGTGCTGATGCCGCAGGACCTGCTCAACCAGACCCTGCTGGTCAATTTTCTGCTTGTGCCAGCGGCCGGTGTGATCCTGCTGATCCTCTACTTTATCTATGTGGTTATCAAGACCGCGACCATTGAGGAAGAAGACGGGCGCTGGATCAGCCTGGCGTATGGCCTGATCTTTTTTGTGATGGCCCTGCTGGTCAATGTCGCGCTGGTTAATCTGTACACGCGCAGTATTCAGGGGAAAACCGAAGCGCTGGCGAGTTCGCTCACCCAGCGCCTGAATGAACCGCTGCAACTGGGCATTGATCTGGACGATTTCGAAGACCTCGACACGGTATTCGCCGAGTACCGTGTACTGAACCCTACGCTGAGTTATATCGCGCTGACAGCCGACAATCAGACGATTTTGCATACCGACCCGACTATGGTCGGAAAAACCTGGAACGCGCCGCCCGGACAATTCCAGGTGGATATGTCTCTGGTTCACGAGGAAGAGACAGAGACAACGATTACCTTACATGTCGGCACACCCACAAGCGTCCTGCTCAGTAAATTGTGGCGCAGTGTCAAGAATTTTGCTGTGCTGTTTGTCGCTTCAGCCTTTCTCTCCCTGCTGTTCTTCCGGTTGATGCGTTCCTTTACAACCCGAAGTGAAGTTGAGCAGGATGAAGCCAGCCTGCGGGATTTCAGTCTGGGGCTTATCAATCCGTTTTATTTCCTGGCTGTGTTTATCGAGGGACTCGCCACCTCATTTCTGCCGCAGTACCTGCGCACGCTGGCCCGCAGCGGCGGCGTGGATGAAGGGCTGGTTTCGACCATTTTCACCGTCTACTTTTTGTCGTTTGTGATGGCGCTGATTCCATCGGGCACATATGCCGAGCGCAAAGGCCCCAAAAACCTGATGGTGCTGGGTATTCTCCTCACGGGCGTCTCGCTTGCGCTCATGGCTTTTGTGACCAATATCTACCTGATGTTCCCGATTCGAGCGCTGGCCGGGTTTGGTCAGGGGATGCTGTTTATCGGTGTGCAGTCGTACATCCTGCAAATGGCAGCAGGCGGCCAAAAGACACGCGGCGCGGCGATTATTGTCTTCGGTTATCAGGGCGGAACCATTTCCGGCACAGCCATCGGCGCGCTGCTGGCGGTCTTTATGGGCGTTCAGGGTGTGTTCATGGCAGGCGCATTCATCAGCTTCTTCACGCTGTGGTACGCCCTGCGTTTGATCCCCCGCACAGGGAAAGTCGCCCGCGCCACAGACTCCCATCACAGCGGCGGAATCGGTCAGAATTTACGCAGCATCGCCCACGACTTTGAATTTATCAAGACCATGCTGTTTGTCGGTATCCCCACCAAAGCGGTCCTGACCGGCGTGACGGTGTTCGCGCTGCCGCTGCTGCTGTCGCATCTTGACTATGCGCAGGAAGATATCGGCCAGATCATTATGCTGTATGCCGCCGGTGTGCTGCTTTCCAGTTCATATGTCGCCCGGCTGGTGGATCGGATTGGCAAGACCGATATCATCCTGTTTGTCGGTTCTCTGGGCGGCGGGCTGGGTCTCATTCTGGTCGGTCTGGCCGGCTGGGGGCCGGTGGTCAGCATCTCAGGAGGCATGTTGCAGACCATTCTGCTCATCGCGGGCATGATTGTGCTGGGGCTGGCGCACGGCTTTATCCATGCTCCCATCGTAACCCACATCGCCGGCACCCATGCGGCTGAATCGTTGGGGAAAAGCTCGGCGACTTCTCTGTACCGCCTGCTCGAGCGGATGGGCCATGTCGCCGGGCCAATCATCGTCAGTCAGATTTTGCTCCTGAACGGCGAAACCTTATTCAGTATAAGCTGGCTGGGTCTCGGCATTGTCGCGCTCGGTTTTCTGTTTCTGGTGCGCTTCAGGAGAGACCAGCGCAAACCCGGCTTCAGCCCTACCTCATAATTCCAGACAATACAGGATCATGCTTATGAAACGCCTACTGCTCACTGGTTTACTCATACTGTTCACTGCGATCATACCGGGTGCTGCTGTCAACGCGCAGGAGATCCAACAGTCCGACTGGTTCAAACTGCTGCCGGAAGCCGCGCAAAACTGGGAACTGACACCCGACGCGGAAGACCCGCTGCAATTTACCCTGCGTATGATCGACGACAGCGCCGTCGCCGACCAGCCGGAGCAGCATATCCTGCTGCTGTTTACGCGCGCTTCGAGCAGCTATAACACAGCGGTTGCCAAAATTCTGGAGATTTTCGAATCGCGGCGCATCAACGCGCATTTTACGGCGATCAATATTCTCCTCAACGAACCGGAACGCGGTCAGGCGGCGCTGGAATTCGCCCAGAATGAGAATGTCTCCCTGATCTTTTCGATTGGCTCG
>CAZKIB010000020.1:30364-30816 GCA_964552425.1 uncultured Anaerolineaceae bacterium
ATTATCAGGACGGCCAGATTCCCGTCGTTTCGGTCACGTCCAAAGACCCGGTGCTGATGGGCTATCTCAAGGATTACGACACTGGAAGCGGCACGAATATCGCCTATACCTCTCTCAATGTGCCCATCGAATTGCAGATGGTTTACCTGAAGCAGTTAATGCCTGACCTCCAGAATATCGCGGTGATGTACGCGGACAGCAACGCCAGCGCCAAACAAACCCAGGTGGAACCACTGCGGGCCATCGCGCGCAATTACAACATCAACATTGTGGATGTGGTCGTTTATGACGATACACGCGCCAGCGAGGAGCTGGCAAACGCGATGCCCGAAGCCATCACCACGATGGAGCGCACCGACCCCGCCCGCGCCAGCAGCATTTTCTGGATTACCGGCAGCACCTCCGTGTTCAATGAAATTGCCACGATCAACGCCCATTCCGGGGGTATCCCG
>CAZKIB010000020.1:30840-49107 GCA_964552425.1 uncultured Anaerolineaceae bacterium
GTGCCGGACGTCGTCACGGAAGGGGCGGACAGCGCCGTCCTGTCCATCGGCGTCACCTTCGAGAGCAACGCGCACATCGCCGCGCTGTACGCGCTGGATATTCTGGATGGCAAAACCGGGCCAGGTGAGTTTGTGGCCGGGGTCGTGTCACCGCCAGACATCGCCATCAACTTCATGAAAGCCGCCGAAATCGGGCTGAAGATTCCGTTCAGCTTTTTTGAAAGCGCCAGCTTCATTTACGACTATCAGGGAAATGTGGTCCGGGAAGCGGGCCAGACCATCGTGAACTGATCTGAATTTTTTCTGAAAGGCTGGTTAAGGCCGCAGCCTGAGAACCGAGCTTAAGGTTTGAATCAGGTTTACAAGCCTACAATGGGAATTGAAACCGCGCTGACGGCTCGTACAGGCAGCAGGACAACTCATGAACGACGTTTTCATTTCATATTCGCGCCGGAATAAGGAATTCGTAAAGCAGCTGGCCGACAGTCTGGCGGCTCAGAAACGCGAAGCCTGGGTGGATTGGGAAGACATCCCCCTTACTGCGGACTGGATGCAGGAGATTCGTCAGGGAATCGAAAGCGCAGACGCTTTTGTGTTCGTCATCAGTCCCGATTCGGTACGTTCGGAAATCTGCTTTGAAGAGATTGAACACGCCGTCAAGAACAAAAAGAAGTTCGTGCCCATCCTGCATGAAGAGGTCACGGACGACGGAGACAAGGAGCGCATCCACCCGGCCATTTCATCGCACAACTGGCTGTTCTTCCGCGAAGAGGATGATTATGACCGGGCCATTGGCAGTCTTTTTCAGGCGCTGGATACCGACCTGGACTACACGCGGGAACACACCCGCCTGCTGGTGCGCGCCCGTGAGTGGGATACCAAAGGGCACGGCAGCAGCTTTGTTCTGGTCGGTGATGAACTGCGTGAAGCCGAGGCCTGGCTGTCCGCAGCCATGGGCAAACGTCCGGAGCCGACGGAACTCCACGCCGAATACATTTTTGCCAGCCGGGCCGCCGCGCAGCGCAAACAACGTCTGATCCTGACCGGCGTTACGATTGCAGCAGTCCTGTCCGCGATTCTGGCAATCTTCGCGCTCTATCAATCCACACTGGCAGAGGTTCGCCGGGTCGAGGCCGTTGAGAATTCGCAGATCGCTCTGGCGCGCCAGTTGGCGGCTCAGGCCAGCAGTCGTCTGGACCGCAGCCATCTCGACCTGGATACCGCCCTGCTGCTGAGTGTCGCGGCCAACGAAGTCGCGGCCCCGCTCAGTGATGAACACAGCCTGCCGGACGTTCGGAATGTCCTGTTCGATGCAATCAACTTTAACCCGGTTCCAGGTGTCTTCTTACACGGCCACACCGATCGTGTTGAGCAGCTAGCCTTCAGCAACAACGGCGATTATCTGGCTTCACTGGATCGTGATGGCACGGTCATTCTGTGGGATACCGCCAGTCGACAACCGATTACCACACTCAAAAGCCAGGACTATGGGGTGCGCACCCTGACCTTCAGCCCGAATTCACAAATGCTGGCAACCGGCAGTTGGAACGGCCAGATCATCCTGTGGGACGCCGTCACAGGCAACCCCGCAATGACCATAGGCGGGGATCGCATCACAACCATTGAGCGGCTTTACTTCACACCCGATGGCGAAATGCTGGTCGCCACAGACCGGCGGGGCAACATCTCCCTGTGGCAGGTCAAAGACGGCGCCTTTATCACCGATTACCGCAACCATGTGGATGAAGTACTGACCGTCGCGTTTAATCTCGACAGCAGCCTGATGGCTTCTGGCAGCAAGGATGGGCGCGTTCTGGTGTGGGACCTGACCACCCATGCTCTGCTGCGTGAATATGACCCCAACCAGGGGGCGATCAACTCAGTCGCCTTCAGCCCGGACAAAGAATCTCTGGCGGCTGGCAGTGACGATGGCTACCTGAATTTGTGGAATCTCAACAGCCTGCGACCCCGGCTCACCGTCCATGATGAAGACAATGGCATTGAAGAGGTTCGTTTCAGCCTGGATGGTTATACCCTGGCAGCCGCCAGTTGGGATGGTGAAATCTACCTGTGGGACATGCTGCGCCAGGAAACGCTGGCCCATACCGAAGGCAGTGGCGATCTCATCGCGCAGGTGACATTCAGCCCGGATACCCGTTCGCTGGCGTCCGGCAATCTGGACAATACAGTCACACTGTGGGATACCCGGACAAACAACCCGCTGGCGGTGTTGAGCAGTACAGACGACATCGTGAGCACGCTGGCGTACAGCAGCGACGGCAACATGCTGGCAAGCGCGAACAATGACGGGGACATCGTCCTGTGGGATACCACCAATATTCAATCGGCGCAGACACGCAGCGAACAGACCAAACTGAACGCTCACAGCGATATTGTCAGCAGCGTGGCCTTCCATCCCACGCGCAACATGGCGGCTTCCGGCAGCTTTGACAGCGGCATCCTCTTATGGGATGTGGTCACGAATCAGCGGTTCGTCACCCTACTCGGCCATCAGGAAAGTGTCACCTCAGTTGCGTTCGATTCGTCCGGCAGTTACCTGGCTTCCGGGGGTTGGGATGGCACGGTCAAAATCTGGGACATTGCGGAACATTATCACCTGTATACTGACCTTGAGGGTCATACAGGTGTCATTCAGGCCATGCAGTTCAGCCCGGTTGATTCGACACTCGCCACTGCCAGCCGGGATGGTTCCGTGATTTTATGGGACATTGAATCGCGCCGTGAGCGCACCCGGCTAAACGGCCATGCCAGCGGCGTGCGCATTCTCAGTTTCAGCAATGATGGCCGGCTGCTCGCTTCGGCAGACAGTCGCGGCGGGGTGATCCTGTGGGATGTCCAGACAGGCACACAGATTTACGGCCTCGACGGCCATAATGGCGGAGTCAACACGCTCGATTTCAGCCCGGATGATAATCTGATTGCCAGCGGCAGTTGGGATGGCACAGTCCTGATCTGGGACACACTTACGGGCGAGCTTCTGAATACCCTGGAAAACAACGGTCCGGTCTCGACCCTGGCATTCAGCCCGGAAGGTCTGCTGGTGTCAGCCGGCAGTTGGGATGGCATTATGTACCTGTGGAACCCCAGAGCGGGTGAACGCCTGCGGACGCTGGAAGGACACCAGAGCGGCATCAATCAGGTGACGTTCAGCCCGGATGGACGGGTTATCGCCTCCGCCAGTTGGGACAGTCAGATCAAGCTCTGGGACGTCGCCACCGGGGACCCCATCGCCACTCTGACCGGGCATCAGGCAGGTGTCAACACCATTACTTTTCAATCTGATGGCACGGTGCTGGCTTCTGGCAGTGACGATGGCGAAGTGCGCTTCTGGAACATTGACCAGCGGGCGTGGATCGCGCAGGCATGTACCATCGCTAACCGTGAACTCACGCTTGAGGAGTGGGAGCGCTTCATGAGCGATACCCCCTATCACGCCATCTGCCAGACCAGGGCAGGGGAATAACACCACAGATTATCACGAGGCGGGGGTTCAACCCGCCTTTTGATTCTGCTGCTTCAGATACGGGATCAGGCCGCCCGCCGCTACAATCCCGGCGACAGAAGCCGGCAAAGGCGGGAAAGAAAAAACTACGCCGTTGAAGCTGATCTCAGCAGCTTCCACATCCAGCGCGAGGGTGTCCCCGGTTTTGATAAGCGGCACAATCTGCGGGCACTGGATGACCAGCAGACCGCTGTTGATGGCGTTACGATAATAAATGCGCGCGAACGACGCCGCCATCACGGCGCGGACACCCGCCGCCGCCAGGCACGTAACCGCCTGCTCCCGGCTGCTGCCATTGCCCCAGTTGCGTCCCGCGACGATCACATCGCCCGGCTGCACCTGACTTGCAAAAGCCGGGTCCAAGTCTTCGAGCGCGTGCCGGGCCAGTTCCGCCGGGTCATGACTGATGGTGTAGGTATACTTTCCGGGGAAGATCACATCGGTGTTGATGTTATCCCCATACTTCCAGACACGGTGTTCTGTCGCCATCACTCAGCCTCCATCACTGCTGCCGGATGAACGATATAGCCGGCCACCGCGCTGGCTGCCACCACCGCCGGATTTGCCAGATAAATGTCAGCATCGCGTTCGCCCATACGTCCGCGAAAATTGCGACTGGCGCTGCTAATGCACACTTCACCCGGCGCAAGCACACCCATATGGTTGCCCATACATGGCCCGCAGCCCGGCGTGCCGATGGTGGCCCCGGCAGCGACCAGATCATGAATGTAACCCGCCGAGAGCGCATCCTCCAGCACCTGCGACGAGGCCGGTATCACCAGCAGACGCGCGCGCACTTTGCGGCCCCGCACCACATCCGCCGCCGCCGCGATGTCTTCCAGGCGGCCATTCGTGCAGGTTCCGATGAACCCAAAATCGACCCGCTGCCCGCTGATGTCCGAAACCCGCGCCGTATGATCGACGCTGTGCGGACAGGATACTACCGGCTCAATCGTGTCTAAGTCAACCATCACGGACTGCGCATAAGCAGCGTCCACATCCGGGTAAAGCGCCTGTTTCTGGAAAAAGGCCAGCCTGTCCTGCCAGGTCTGCGGGCGGGCGCGCCGCAGATGCTGTTCAATCCAAGCCCAGGTTACTTCATCCGGCGCGATGTAGGCGCTTTTCGCCCCCATTTCGGCCATCATGTTAGGCAGCACAGCCCGCATGTCCGGGGACATTCCTGCGATGCCGGGGCCATCGAACTCCACCGCCATGTAGTTCGCTCCCTCAGCGGTAAGCTGTCCGATCAGGCTGATGGTCAGGTCCTTCGACATCACCCCCGGCGCAAGCTGCCCGTTGAGCGTCACACGCAGCGTCTCCGGCACGCGCAGCCACAACTGCCCGGTTGCCCAGATCGCGGCAATCTCGGTGCGCCCGATGCCCGCGCCAAAGGCCCCCAGCCATCCGGGGTGCGTGCTGTGGCTGTCTGCCCCCAGCAGAATCATCCCCGGCCCGATAACGCCCTCTTCGCAGTGAACCTGATGGCAGATGCCGCGCCCGCCCTCAAAGAAATTCTGAATATTGTTCTCAGTCACAAAACGGCGAATTTCCGCATGGTTCTGGGCATGTTTTGGCGTCGGCGGCGGGACCGCATGATCCAGCGTGATCGCCAGCCGCTCCGGGTATCTGATGCGGCCATGCGGCAGTTCACGAAAAAGCTGAATAATCGCGGCGGTATTGTCGTGGCTCATGACCACATCCGGCTCGACATCCAGCACATCTCCCGGCTGGACAAGGGTCAGCCCCGCGCCCCGCGCCAGGATTTTTTCAACAAAGGTTGCGCCCATTAGCGTATTCCTGCCCCGGTCAGCACCATGCTGTGCAGCACCGCATCCACGTCATCCAGCGTAATGCGGCGTTCATCAGCCTGCGCTTTGATCTGCTGTGTGGCAGCCCGCAGCGCCTCTTCCGAAAGCGCCAGGCCCAGTGTCGCCGCCCGGTCACGCACCGCGTTCCAGCCTACCAGCCGGTGGGCCAGATCGATGGACCGCCGCAAACCAAATTCTGCCGGGTCAATCGCTTCGTAACTGGTCGGGTTTTGCAGTACCGCGTTCGTATGCACACCGGCTTTATGATAAAAGGCATTACGCCCGGTGATGGGGGTGTTGAAGGGAATCTCGACGCCCACTTTGCGCGCGACCAGTTCCTCCACATCACGCAGCACCGGCAGGTCATATTTCCGCACCAGTTCCGGGTCAATGGTGTACAGCCGGGCGATCAGGCCGCCCAGTGACGTGATACCATTGCGTTCCCCAATACCCAGAACCGTTGTGTCAATATGGGTGGCCCCGGCTTGCAGGGCGCACAGCGCGTTGGCAATCGCGCAGCCGCTGTCATTGTGCCCGTGAAATTCAATATCACAGTCCACCGCCTGCCGCAGACTGCTGATCAGATTGTAGGTGCGCAGCGGGTCAGCCACACCCACTGTGTCAGCCACACCCACCCGGTTGACACCTTCCAGGTCCATCGCCCGGTAGACAGTAAACACATCCGCCAGATTGCTGCGAAAAGTGTCCTCGGTACTGAAGCGCGTTTCGATGCCCTGGCTTTTCAGCCATACGACGATCTCGCGGCTGACGTCGATAATTTCCTGCAAACTGCGGCCATGACTGTACTGGCGCATATAAGCTGATGTGCCGATATAAATATCCACGCCATCCACGCCGCAGTCCACCGCCAGACGAGCTTCGTCCATGCGCGCACGGATATGGGTCAGCAGCCGGAAACGCCGGGGCATCTGCGCGACAGCCCGCAAATCGGTTTCGCTCTTTGGGCTGGCGATGGGAGTGGTCAGTTCCAGATATTCCACGCCAAAAGCATCCAGCGCGGCGGCGATTTCCAGTTTGTCTTCCGTCGAAAAATGACCGCCCTCGAATTGTTCCCCTTCACGCAGGGTCGATTCGATGATGTGAAAGTGGGAAATGGGATTGCGCATTCAAGCCTCAACTTTCTAAGTGAAAGAAAACAAAAGCCGCTTCCAGTCTGGACAGCGGCAGGCGGCAGGCACAACCGAACTATCCAGAATCATTCATCTGGACGCTTGCTGCGCTTCGACTGCTTTTCAAAACCGATCATGCAAAACCCCGATTCAAACAAAAAACCTGCGCCGGTTGTCCGGGCAGGTGCTGTTTTCTCGTCAGGCAAACGAAAAAACCCGGACTTATTCGTCGGGCCAGGTCTTCTTCGCCTTCTTGCTGAGATTTGAACGAAACATTTTTGCCTGTTTTGGTGATATTAACCGAGTATAGGATACTCAACAATCAGTTGATAAGCTAGAAGCAATATTATACGAAGATTCTTGTGCATTTTACATGGTTTTCGCAAGGCAGGCGATAGTTGGTCTGTGATATGAACAGGACAAGTCACTTTGAGACCATCATCGCCTGCAACACATGAAGGAGTATCCCGTTGAAGATTTTCGTCCCAGGGCGCATCTGCCTGTTTGGTGAACATTCTGACTGGGCCGGGGGTTATCGCCGCATCAATTCAGAGATTGAAAAAGGTTACGCCCTCATCGTGGGAACCAACCAGGGCATTTATGCCGACATCGCCCCTCACCCCGATAAACTGATCGTCTACTCCACCTCGCCTGACGGTGTGAAGCAAGGCCCCTATGAAATCCCGATGGAACTCGACGCCCTGCTGGAAGAAGCCCAGCGCGGCGGCTTCTGGAGTTATATCGCCGGCGTCGCCTATCAGGTTCTCACACATTATCACGTGCGCGGGCTGGTCATCGACAATTATCAGACCGATATGCCTGTCAAAAAAGGGCTGTCTTCCAGCGCCGCGATCTGTGTGCTGACTGCGCGCGCCTTTAACCGCGTGTATGATCTGAAAATGACCACACGCGGCGAAATGGAGATGGCTTATCAGGGCGAAATTGTCACGCCTTCACGCTGCGGACGGCTTGACCAGGGCTGCGCTTTTGGAGATCGCCCGGTCCTGATGACCTTTGATGGGGATCGGCTCGAAACGAAAGAACTGCGAGTGGCCGATGATATTCACATGGTCATTGTGGACCTGCACGCGCAGAAAAACACCATGGAAATTCTGGCGCGCCTGAACCGGGCTTATCCCTTCGCCGACAATGACATTGAACGTGGTGTACAGGCACTGTTTGGCCCCGTTAACCAGCAGATCATCGGCCAGGCAATTGCCGCGCTGGAAGCTGCCGATGCGCAGCGCCTCGGCGAACTGATGATTGAGTCGCAGCATAATTTTGACCGGTACGCGGCCCCGGCCTGTCCTGAAGAACTCACCGCCCCGGTGCTGCACAAAGTCCTGAATTACGGACCGCTGAAGCCGCATATCTGGGGCGGCAAGGGAGTTGGCTCGCAGGGCGATGGCACGGCCCAGTTTATCGCCCGCAGTGCCGCCGACCAGCAGATAATCATCGACATAGTCGAGCGTGAACTGGGCATGTCCGGCCTCAAGCTGACCATTCATGCCGGCGGGCAGGTGCGTAAAGCCCTCATTCCAGCCGCTGGTTTCGGGACACGGCTGTTCCCGGCGACCAAAGCCACGAAAAAGGAACTCTTTCCGGTGGTGGACCGGGATGGAATCGCCAAACCCGCCATTCTGATTATCGTGGAGGAAGCCATCAGCGCTGGCCTGGATGAAGTGATTATCATTGTGCAGGAAGAAGACCTGGACGATTTCCGTCACTTCTTTAATGTGCAGGTGTCTATCGAGAATTTTAACAAACTGCCACCGCAGTTTCAGGAATATTCCCGGCGGCTGCTGGATATGGGCCGCAAGGTGAAATTTATCGTACAGGACAAACAGGAAGGTCTCGGCCATGCGGTGTATAAAGCCAGAGAAAGCATTGGCAACGAACCCTTCCTGCTGATGCTGGGGGATCATATTTACCGCTCCAATGGGGAACGCTCCTGTGCCCGGCAGCTTCTGGACGCCTATACTCAGCACGGAACCAGTGTGATCGGCCTGCGCCGCACCCCGGAAGATCAGATTGCGAATTTTGGCACAGTGACCGGGCGCTGGATTGAACCGGGCGAACTGCTGCATATCACCGAGTTTGTCGAGAAACCGGCTGTCGATTATGCGCGCCTCAACCTGCGCGTGCCGGGGCTGGCCGACGATGAATACCTGACTGTATTCGGCCAGTACATTGTTAAACCGCAGATTTTTCAGTATCTCGAAGAGCATATCGAAAACAACGTGCGTGAACGCGGAGAATTTCAACTGACTTCGGCGCTGGACCGGCTGAGGCGCGAGGATGGTTTTATGGGGCTGATGATCGACGGAATGCGTTTCGACATTGGTCTGCCTGACTACTATCTGGAAACCCTGCGTAACTTCCGCAGTGGTTGAATGGTGCTAGCACCCCGTTTGCGGCAGGGCTACAATCCAGTTTTCAGTTATCAACCGTCAACTATCAGATCGGGATGCGCGGCAGCGCTGCGTATACCTCTCTGGCTGGATGTCAATGTGCGGTCAACCTGGCCTGTTCTGACAACTGAAGACTGGTAACTATCCACTTTTTTGAAAGGACTCCTTCATGAAAATTACGGGCGTAAGAACGCGCATCTACGAAGCCGAGATGCAGCGCTGGCTGGGGGATGCCAACAATCCGGGCGGCTGGCACACGATGACTGCGGTCATTGTGAACATTGATACGGATGAAGGCATCAGCGGCATTTCATTGGGTGGCGTGGGTTCGATCAGCACGATCAACGGTCTGGTGAACGGGCTGCTGGTCGGTCAGGACCCACGCGGCGTGCGCGGGCTGTGGCAGAAAATGAACGACGAGGTGTTCAAGAGCGGCAATCGTGGTGTTGCGGGTGATGCGGTAGCTTCTGTTGATGTGGCTCTGTGGGACCTGAAAGCCAAGATCAACAACGAACCATTGTGGAAAACGCTGGGCGCGTCCGAGCCGCGTGTGAAGGCTTATGCCAGCGGGCTGGATATGCCCCTCTCAGATGATGATCTGCGCCGGTTTTATGAAGGCAAAGCGGCACAGGGCATCTGCGGCGGCAAGCTGAAGGTGGGGCTTAACCGTGAAGACGACCTGCGGCGTCTGGGCATCATGCACGACGCGCTGGCGAAATCCGGGAAAAAACCTGAATTGATGATCGACTCCAACGAATACTGGTCGCCCAAACAGGCGATTGCCCACATCCGTTTTCTCGAACAACATTTTGAACTGCTGTGGGCCGAGGAACCCGCCCGCCGCTGGGATTATCGCGGCTTGCGGCGAGTCTCACAGGGCGTCACTACCGCTGTCGCCACTGGCGAAAACCTGGACGAGTTGCAGGAGTTTACCGACCTGATTTCCAACGAAGCGGCGGACATTATCAACCTGGGGGTCGGCGCGGGCGGCATCACCGGAATGCTGCAAGTGGCAGACCTCGCCTACGCCTTTGATATTCCGGTCACACAAATGAACTGTCCTGGGAATCACCTGGCGCACGTGGCCGCCTGCCTGCCCAATCACATTCATATGGAATATCTCGACGCGGGCCGTTCTGCCGCGATGAAGTCTGACCATCGCATCGAAGATGGCTGGATTATCCTGAGCGATGCGCCGGGGCTGGGGATCGAATTTGATGAAGAAGCCCTCGCGCCGCTGCTGACGGATACCCCTTCCCCCGCGCCGCGTTCGGGCCGCCGGGTGGGAGCAGCGCTCTATCAGGTTCCGGCAGACCCATCCGAACTGGAACATTGAACTGGTATTGTAACGCCATGCGCGGGCGATATACTTACGCGCTGTGCGAAAAACATTCTGAAAGACATCTCTCAATGTGCGGTAAGGAGTCCTTGAAATGCACCAAACAGCCTTTATTGGCTGCGCTCATATCCATACACCCGGTTTCATCAAACGGGTGAATGAACGCAGCGATGTCAGTGTGAAATATGTCTGGGACCATGATACGGAACGGGCCGAAAAACGCGCCGCCGAACTTGGGGCAGCGCGGGTGGCCGAACTGAGCCAGATATGGACCGACCCGGAAGTTGGCTCGGTGATTATCTGCTCGGAAACCAGGCTCCACGAAGACCTCGTGAAATACGCGGCGGCGGCCAAGAAACACCTGTTTGTCGAAAAGCCGCTGGGCATGGGTGCGCAGGATGCCTATGCAATGGCCCGCGTCATTGATGACGCCGGTGTGCTGTTCCAGACCGGCTATTTCATGCGGGGCAGCCCGGTTCACCTGTTCCTGCGCGAACAGATTCAGAAAGGCAGCTTCGGCAAGATCACCCGCCTGCGCCACACCAATTATCATTCCGGCTCACTGGGCGACTGGTTCACCCCGGAATGGTTGTGGATGACCGATATGGAACAGGCTGGCGTGGGCGCGTTCGGCGACCTGGGCACGCACTCGCTGGACATTATGATGTGGCTCCTGGGTGATGTGGAGCGCGTCACCGCCGAAATCGCCACCGTCACAGGCCGTTATGGTGATCTGGATGAAACCGGCGAGGCGCTCATCAAATTCCAGAACGGCATTATCGGCAGTCTGGGGGGTGGATGGGTAGATGTGGCGCACCCGGTAGGTGTGATTCTCAGCGGCACGGAAGGCCACGCCTATGTGGTCAACCGCGACCAGCTTTATTTCAAGAGCCAGCATGTGGAAGGCGCGGATGGTGAAAAACCCTGGACAGACCTGCCCGAAGGCTGGCCGCACGCCTTTGAATTGTTCTTTGACGCGGTGAACGGCAAGGAAGGGGTCACACTGGTCAAACCCCAGGAAGCCGCCGCCCGCAGTGCCGTGATGGAAGCTATGTATCAGGCTGCACAGGACCACACCTGGGTCCAGCCGGATGTCCTTTAACGTTTTTTCACAACCATTAGGAGACCTGGATGACCACATTGAAGGTGGGTGTAATCGGGGTTGGGGGCATCGCCAGAACCCACATGCCCGGATGGGCTGCTTCTCCTCACGCTGAAGTCGTGGCCGGAAGCGACATTTCCGAACCTTTTCTGCAAAAATGGGGGCAGGAATACGGCGTCCCCAAGCTGTCGACTCGCGCCGAAGACCTGCTGAATGATCCCGGCATTGACATCATCGACATCTGTACGCCCAACAATTATCATGCGCCGCTGGCAATCGCCGCGATGGAAGCCGGCAAACATGTCATCTGCGAGAAGCCGCTGGCCCCTACCCCGGCAGACATCCGCAGGATGATCGAAGCCCGTGACCGCACCGGCAAAACCCTCATGACCGCGCAGCACTTCCGCTTTCGTGGCAGCTCACGCGCCATGAAAGCCGAAATTGACGGCGGCGCGTTGGGTGACATTTATCATGCCCGCAGTTGGATGCTGCGCCGGGCAGCCCTGCCGGTACGCCCCGGTTTCATCCTCAAGGAACACAGCGGCGGCGGCGCGACCATCGACATCGGCGTGCATATCCTCGACCTGACCCTGTGGTTCATGGGCAACCCCAAACCGATCAGTGTCACCGGCGTGGCCCGAACTGAACTGGCGAAAATCGACGGCGCATTCGGCAGTTGGGGGGTCGTGCCCAAAGAGATGGATGTGGAGGAATTCGCAACCGCCTTTGTCCGCTTTGCCAATGGCGCAACCCTGCTGCTGGAAGTCAGTTGGATGCTGCACCACGACACCCGCAGCGAGGATATGCAGATGTGGCTGTACGGCACACAGGGCGGCAGCCACTGGCCCAAATGCGAAGTCTATGCCACGAACTACGAAAGCCAGCAGCATTACAACCGCACACTGCAACTCACTGCCGACAAGATGGAGCCGCACGCGCTGGAATGTGTCGAATTCGCTCAGGCGGTGGTGGATGGCGTGCCATCGCCAGTCCCGGCGGAGCATTCGCTTCAGGTGCAAACCATTCTGGATGGGATTTACCGCAGCCAGCAAACTGGCGGCGAAGTACGCCTCGACCAATAAGGAGAAATTAGACTTATGGCCCTCAAAGTTGGAGTTATCGGGGTCGGCGGCATTGCCCGAACCCACATGCCCGGATGGGCTGCTTCTGAACATGCCGAAGTGATCGCCGGGAGCGACGTAAGCGAGGCCGCGCTGCAAAAATGGGGCGCGGAACACAATATTCAGAAGCTCTCCACCAAAGCCGAAGACCTTATCAACGACCCGGACATCGACGTTATCGATATTTGCACGCCTAATCGTTATCACGCTCCGCTGTCGATTGCCGCGCTGCGGGCTGGTAAGCATGTCATCTGCGAAAAGCCGCTGGCCCCTACCCCGGCGGAAATTCGGGATATGATCGCTGCGCGCGATGAATCCGGCAGGCTGCTGATGACCGCGCAGCACTTCCGTTTCAAAGGCAACTCGCGTGCACTCAAGGCAGAAATTGACCGGGGTACACTCGGCGACATTTACCATGCCCGCAGCTGGATGCTGCGCCGCGCCGGTTTCCTGCCAGGCCCTGGTTTCGTCCTCAAACAGCACAGCGGCGGTGGCGCGACTATCGACATCGGCGTGCATATCCTTGACCTGACCCTGTGGATGATGGGCAACCCACAGCCGGTGGCAGTCAACGGCATCGCGCGCACCGAACTGGCCCACATGGACGGGCAGTTCAGCGTGTGGTCCGCCAATCCGATTCCTAAAGACTGGGATGTAGAGGAATTCGCGGCAGCATTTGTGCGCTTCGAGAACGGCGCGACCCTGCTGCTGGAAGTCAGCTGGCTGCTGCATCACGACATTCAGGGTGAAGACATGCAGATGTGGCTGTATGGCACGCAGGGCGGCAGCCACTGGCCCAAATGTGAAATCTACTATACGAACTATGCCACGCAGCAGCACATCAACCAGACACTCAAAATCACGCAGGACAAGCTGGAGCCGCACGCGCTGGAATGCGTCGAATTCGCTCAGGCGATAGTCGATGGCGCGCCGTCCCCTGTCCCGGCGGAGCAGTCCCTCCAGGTGTTAACCATTCTGGATGGCATCTACCGCAGCCAGGAAACCGGCAGGGAAGTGCGCCTGACGAGCTAGAGGATTCAACAAATCTGAACCGCGAATGGGCGCGCAAATACTGGCGTCCATTTTCGTTTGCGGAGGGCAGCATGGCCGAAATTCCCGAAAGGGTCAAAGCACTGCTGGAAGATTATACTGCCGCAGTGGAACAGGCATTACCTGGTTTGATGGCCGCCTGTTATCTGCATAGTTCAATCGCGCTGGATGCCTTTGTACCAGGCCAGAGTGATGTTGATATGATTACCGTCATCAGCCGCCGCTGCACCTCGGAAGAAATCGAACGTCTGGCTGCGCTTCATCGTGATCTCAGGCAAAAGTATCCACAGCAGATTATCCAATGCAGCTATCTTCAGCGGGGCGACCTGGGGCGGTTCACAGACACGAGTGAACGGTATCCCTGCTTTTATGATGAACAGCTTATCCCCGCCGGCCATCATGACATCAATTCCGTAACGTGGTGGATTCTGAAAAATCGAGGTGTGGCGCTGGTCGGACCAGAACCAGATACGCTGGATTTTTCGGTGTATTGGGATATGCTCATCAGGAAGATGCTGCAAAATATGAAAAGAGGCCTTATGAGACGTTCTGAAATCAACACCATCATGCGCGAGGCCGACACATTTATCAAAGCGCATCAGTTCTATCTGCCGCCGTTTGCCTACTGGACGCCGGACGACTGGCGCGCAAAAGGGCCAGAAGCCGGCGAAATCGCTCATCACAATCTCGGTTGGGACATCACCGATTTCGGTCAGGGGAAATATGACGAACTTGGGCTGTTCCTGTTCACCATTCGCAATGGCGCGCTCAACAATCTCAAAACCGGGCGTGGAAAAGTGTATGCGGAAAAACTCTTGCTCGTCGGTGTGGAGCAGATCACGCCCTATCATTTTCACTGGCAGAAAACCGAGGACATCATCAACCGGGGCGGCGGAAGTCTGATGATTCAGCTTTATAACTCCACAACGGATGAGAATCTGGACACTTATCGAAACATCACCGTCAGTCTGGATGGGGTAGCCCATACGCTGCCGGCTGGCGCTGTGGTCAGGCTGGAACCCGGCGAAAGCATTACCCTGACCACCGGCCTGTATCATCAGTTCTGGGCGGAAGTCAGCCGGGTGTTGTGCGGCGAGGTCTCTACCGTTAACGATGATTATGCCGATAATCGCTTCCTGGACCCGGTTGGCCGTTTCGCCACCATCGAAGAAGATGAGCCGCCGCTGCATCTGCTGGTGGGCGACTATAAGCAATATTATGCCCACGCCGGCTAACCGATGATGTCAAATTCCACCGCGAGGCCATAGTGATCTGACGGATAAAGGGTCGCATCATTCGCCGGACTCTGATTGGCGACCACCCGCGCATCTGTCACGCGCAAAGTCTGCGGATCAAAAAAGATGTGGTCGATACAGGCACGCCATTCCGGGACCGTGTGGTAAACCAGGGGTGTCGGAAAGGTAATCGGATGTGTACCATGCGCCGCGAAATAAGCTGTTTGCAGCCGTTCACCTGCTGCCGCAATTGTTGTACTTTCGGGCAGCGCGTTCATATCACCGGATAAAATCCAGCGTTCTGAACTATGGCTGAACATCCAGTCGAGCAGCGCGCGCATCTGCGGCAGACGAATACTTTCGTCCTCAATCGGGCGATGATGCAGATGTGTATTGGCAAAGTGAACCCGCTGCCCATCAATTTCGACCACAATACGCTGCGCCACGCGCTCCCCTTCCGGCAGTTCCAGCCGCCCATGTTCCAGTACCGGCAGGCGGGACAATATGCCGATACCTTCCACAGATTCCGTACCGCGTTTCGGTTCGACCAGCACATGATACGGCTGATCCGGCATACGAGCGTTAAGTTCGTTGGCAATCAGGTGCGCCTGCTGGATGGGCATCCAGACTTCCTGCAAGCCGATCAGATCAGACTGCTCCTGATAAAGTGTGTCAACCACCAGCGGAAAACGCTCCTCCCAGCGGTCCTGATTGTGGCGCAGGTTGAGGGTGATAATCTTCACAGATTCAAGGCTCCACCAAAATAGTCCGCGACAATCTGTGCATTATCGGCAATGGTCCGGCTGCCGTCCACCGTCAATATCGACAGCGTGCGCATTTCAGCTTCCCGCCGGACATACTCAGCAGTGGCGATGTCGCGCGCCATCCAGTTGTGAAGCGCAGTTTCCGGCTGGCGACACTGGTTGAGAATGGACTGCACCCAATCGCCGCGTTTGGGATACTGTTCACGTTGAAACGCCGGGGTTGGCACAACCCAGATGGCCTGATGCGTTTTGGTCAGGCAGCCTGCAACCAGTTCTGGTAACAATGCCGTGCCTTCAGCCAGAACTGGCCTGTCGTCTGGCAGCAAACGCAGATCGTCCAGAATCATCGGGAATTCTTCGGCATAGCCTTCGATGACATTACGAAGCTGCACATCCAGCGGGCGCATCCAGAACTCGTCCCAGACCAGACGTGGGACCCGACACAGCCAGGGATGCTGGTCAGGGCGCGCGCGGCGCACGTGTTCATTAAAGGCAGTGTCGCAGTGATAAACCTGCCAGCCAAAGCGTTCGCCGAGCAGGTCGGCCATCGAGCTTTTGCCGGAACACGGCGAACCGCCCATCCAGTAAACATGCCTGAGATCGGACTGCACGATTCCTCCTGAAAAACAAAAGCCCCGACATGTGCCGGGGCTGAGACAGTTCAACTTAATCGCCGAGTGCAGGTTCAGCAGTCAGACCGCCACCATAGGGATCATACTGCTTTTCCAGTTCATCGCGGAACTGCTTGGTGTACAGGCGGTAATAATGCCCGCGCTGCCGCAGCAGTTCGTGATGTGTGCCCATTTCCTCGATCTGACCATCCTTCAGAACCAGAATGCGATCCGCGCGTTTGATGGTCGACAGACGGTGGGCAATCACGAAGCTGGTCGAACGTTTCATGAGCGCGTCCATCCCCTGCTGGATGAGCGCTTCGGTCAGCGTATCGACTGAACTGGTCGCTTCATCCATGATAAACACATCCGGTTCTGCCAGCACCGCCCGCGCCAGGCTGACCAGTTGTTTCTGGCCGACAGAGAGCAGTGTACCACCCTCACCCACCTGGGCATCGTAACCCGCTTCCAGAGTGGCGATAAACTCATGCGCACCGGCCAGTTTGGCCGCTTCGATGATTTCCTCATCAGTGGCTTCCAGCCGCCCATAGCGAATGTTTTCCTTGATCGTGCCTGAAAACAAATGCGGTGTTTGCAGCACCATGCCGATGCGCGATTGAATCCCTTGCAGGGTGAACTCGGTATAATCACGCCCACCGATACGAATTACCCCATTCTTCGGCTCATAGAACCGGCAGATCAGGTTTACGATGGTCGACTTGCCTGCGCCTGTCGGCCCGACAATGGCAATCGTTTCACCCTGCCGAACGGTCAGCGAGAAATCGCGCAGCACTGGCTTGTCCGCTTCGTAGTAGAAGTCGACATGATCGAATTCGATCTCCTGCGCGATGGTTCCGGGATCATACGCCCCCGGACGGTTCACGATTTCCGCCTCTGTGTCGATCAGCGAGAAAGTGCGTTCTGCCGAGGCGATGGCCTGCTGCATCGAAGCATACACACGCGCCAGGTCCTGAATAGGCCAGAGCATGAATGTGACATAAGCGATGAACGCCTGAATACCGCCAATCGTCATCACCCCGCTCTGCACCAGATCACCACCACGCAGCACGATGATGCCCAGAGCAATCGCGCTGATGAGCTGGATCGTCGGCAGAAACAGGGCCGACAGCCACGCCGCCCGGAACGAAGCGTTATACATATCGCCCGTCAGCACGCTGAATTCTTCCAGATTCTTTTTCTCACGGCGCAGCGCCTTGACCACGCGCACCCCCGTGATATTTTCGTTATAGTTGCCGGTCATCTTGGAGTTGATCTTGCGGGCCAGCCGGAACTGCACAATGATGCGGGTTTTGAACCACACCGAAATGTAGATCAGAATGGGAATCAGGATGAACACGATCAGCGCAAGCTGCCAGTTAATCAGCAGCATAAAGAACACCCCGGTGGCAATATTCATCGCCGCCCAGGTGGTATCCAGCAAACCCCATGTCACCAGTTCAGCGATACGTTCTGTATCTGATGTCAGACGCGACATGATCCAGCCGACAGGGGTACGGTCAAAATAGCTGAACGACAGCGACTGAAGATGGTTGAACAACTTCTTGCGTAGGTCATACTGCACACGATGACCCAAAATGCCGGCCAGGTAAATGAACGTAAACACCCCGCAGGCGAACAGCAGCGCGATGGCAAGGTAGGTTCCCAGAATACCCCTCAGTGCCTCAGCATTCCGGGGGACAATCGCCTCATCAATGATGCGCTTGGTCAGCAGGGTAAAGTAGGATTCGAGGATTGAAACCGTCGCAATCGCCACCAGAAACCCGGCTACCCATTTCCAGTGTGGCTTCACCAACCCGAAAATACGCGCCAGCGTTCGGCCATCAAACTTGGAGTCAAATTCTTCTTCGTCGAAATAGCTGTTATCAGGCACTGGCGACCTCCCTCTCCAGTTCATCCTCGATGCGCGCCTGCACATCGTACACCTGCCGGTAAATACCCGGCTCATTCATCAGATCATCATGTGTGCCGCGCTGCACCACGCGGCCCTTGTCCATCACCAGGATCAGATCGGCGGCCATCAAACTCTGAACGCGGTGGGCAATGATAAAGGTCGTGCGGTTCTTCATCAGCCGCTTCAGGGCCGAACGAATATCAGCCTCAGTTTCCGTATCGACTGAGGAGGTTGAGTCATCCAGCTTCAGAATTCGGGGGC